>NZ_JBFANV010000035.1:0-105960 GCF_040674955.1 Nonomuraea sp. NPDC049695
CTCGCCTCTCGGCCACTCCACCAGGAGTCTTGCTCCGAGCGGAAGACGGGATTCGAACCCGCGACCCTCACCTTGGCAAGGTGATGCTCTACCACTGAGCCACTTCCGCGTGAACCCCGGGCGACGTGCGCCGGGCTACGGGAAAACCATATCGCCTTCCCGGAGTGCCCGTGCGCAGCAGGAGGCTCCCGGAGCCAAATTCACTCGATCAGGCGGACGTCCTTGGCCATCACGAACATCACCCGGTGGCCGAGCTGGATCTGGTAATAGCGGAGATCGCCGGTGGTGGTGACGTGTTTGGCCGGGCTGAAGGCGCCGGCGGCGTAGTAGGAGCCGGTGATCGTGCCACCCACCGTGTACTGCTGACCAGGCCCGATCTTGTACGGGAGCGGCGCCAGCGGCTGGTAGGACGCCAGCTTGTAGGCGGACTTCTCCGGGTACGCGCGGCCGTACACCTTGGTGCCGGCCTTGAGCGGCGTGACCACAGGGCCCTTGGCGGGGACGGCGGTGGGGTTCGAGGGCGGGTTGTGGAACCAGGCCTTCTGGCCCAGATACCAGATGGCCGTCCAGTCGCCCTGCCGGGCGGCCACGGCGTAGCGCTGGCCGGTGGAGGCGCGGGCGCTCTGGTCGTACACGCTGTACGTGCCGGGCGTGCCCGGATGCTTGCCGGGGTCGCTGACCAGGGGAGACGACTCACTCGGCTGCGTGTGCAGCCAGACCGTGGCGGCGCCGTGCTTCGGGCAGTCCTTGGCCGGTTTGCCGCCGGCGCAGCCGGTGAAGCGGGACTGGTTCTCGCCGTACGACGGGCGGATCATGATGGAATCGCCGTTCTTGGCTTCTTTGAGTGGCTTGCCCATCAGGTCGAAATAGTGGGCCCAATCCCAGTACGGCCCGGGGTCGCCGTGCATGCCGGGAACAGCCTTCGGGGTGGGGCCGGGCACGTTGTCGTGGCCGAGGATGTGGGCGCGGTTGAGCGGGATGTCGTACTTGTCGGCCAGATATTTGACCAGCTTGGCCGACGAGCGGTACATCGCCTCCGTGTACCAGGTGCCCCCTTGAGCCAGGCGGCCCTCGTGCTCGATCCCTATCGAACGGGTGTTGACGTCCCAGTTGCCCGCGTGCCAGGCGATGTCGTTCGTCGGCACGTGCTGGGCGACATGCCCGTCGCCGGAGCGGATCGTGTAGTGCCAGCTCACGTACTTCGGGTCGTTGATCATGGACGGGATGCCCTTGTACGAGCCCTCGGTGTCGTGGATGACGATGTAGTCGACGGTCCTGGTCCGGCTCAGGTGGTCGTGGTTGCCGTAGTCCCGGTTGCTCTTCTTGCCGAAGCGTCTGTACGCGGCGGGCATCCATTCGCAGGCGAGGGAGGCGGGGCACTCCACGTCGGCGTTCTCGGCTTGCTCGCCGGGGGACGACAGGGCCGGTACGGGGGCGAGCCGCACCAGGAAGCCGTCGTCGGTGCGGCGCTCCACGCCCTCCCGCATCACCGAGAAGACCTCGTCGGCGAACTGCTGGGCCGCTGCCGCGTCCACGGCGCCCGAATAGTGGGCGACGGCCTCGTACCAGGCGGAGGGATCGGCGCTCGGGCGGTCCTGGTAGGAGGCGAGGAGGGCGGCGCCGGCCCTGATGTTGGCGGCGGGGTCCTGCCGCAGCGTGGCGGGATCGGCGCCGATGAGGAGCCCGGCCTGGGGGAGCGAGGCGGGCGGGTCGGCCATGCGCAGCGCCGACAGTGCCCGGTCGTGGGGGCGGGTGGCGGGCGACGCGTCCACCAGGTGCATCGGCCCGTAGCCGCCCGCCGTACTGGGCGACCCGCCGTTGGTGTCCCAGCGGGACTCCAGGTACGAGACGCCGAGCAGCACGCTCTCCGGCACGCCGTACTCCCGGGCGGCGGCGGCGAAGTCGGCCTGCCGTCCCGACGTGGACACGACAGGGGGCACGGCGGCAGGCGAGGTGAGCGTGCCGGCGATCAAGGTGGCGGTGAGCCGGATGTGCATGAGCACCCCTCGGGAACGTCACGATGCAACTACTCACCGTAGCCATTCCCCGAAAGGGATGTGTCAGACGGGTCGGATGATACGCATGAGATCAGCGAGATCATCAGCGAATTCGGCATCCCAGTCATCGGGCGTGAGGTGGCCGGCCAGCCGCTGGTGGGCGGGCATGTCGGTCCCCCGGCGGCGCCTGATGTCTTTGGAGGCGTGGGAGAAGCGCCCGCTCACCTCGGACAGCGCGAAGCCCAGCACGAACGTGCTCATCAGCCGCTCGACCCGGGGAACGTCGGCCTCCGGCACCCCCGCGTCGAGCAGCGCCTGATAGGCCAGGTCGACCAGCTTGACCCCGTCGGGCGTCACCGAGGTGCGCAGCAGCAGGAGCGGGAAGACCGCCGGGTGCTCACGGGCCAGGCGCCGGATCGCCCACGCGATCGCGCCGAGGCGCTCCTGCCACGTCTGTCCGGGGTCGTCGGGCACGAGCTCGCCGAGCAGGCGGCCGACCAGGCCGTCGAGCAGCTCATCCTTGTTCCGGAAATAGCCGTACAGGGCCATGGGGGTCACCCCGACCCGCTCGGCGACGGCCCGCATGGACAGGGCTTCGAGGCCGCGTTCGTCGGCGATCGCGAGGGCCGCGTCGAGGATTTCCGGCTGCCGGGAGGTCTTGAGCTTCCGCACGCGAACAGTCTACGGTGTAGAGCAGTCTACGCCGTAGACTACGAAGGAGGCGTCATGCTGAACGCGAACGGGCTGGTCAAGCGGTACGGCGACGTCACCGCCCTGGACGGCTTCGACCTGCGGGTGGAGCCGGGGGAGATCGCGGGTCTGGTCGGGCACAACGGCGCCGGCAAGACGACGTTCTTCGAGATCGCCGCGGGCCTGGTGCGGGCGGACGCCGGGAGCGTCGTGGCGCGGGGCGAGGTGGGGATGGCGCCCCAGCAGCTCGCCCTCTACCCCAGCGTCACCGTGCGGGAGACGCTGCGGCTGTTCGGCGGGCTCGCCGGGCTGCGGCGGCAGGCCCTGGTCAGGGCCATCGACGTCACGGCGGAGGAGATGGCGCTGACCGGGGTGCTCGACCGGCGCCTGAGCGTGCTCTCCGGCGGCCAGCAGCGCCGCACGCAGGCCGCCACCGCCCTCATGGCGGACCCCGGCGTCCTCCTCCTCGACGAGCCCACGGTGGGCGCCGACCCCGAGACCCGCGCCGCGCTCCTGGCGGCGGTGCGCCGCAGGGCGGACGGCGGCGCGGCGGTCGTCTACTGCACCCACTACCTTCCCGAGCTCACCGAGCTGGCGGCCACGATCGCCGTCGCGAGGGACGGGCGGGTCATCGCGCGGGGCACGGGCGCCGAACTGCTCAAGGGGCTGCCGGGCGAGGTGCGCGTCACGCTGGACGACGACGAGATCACGGTCTCCACCACCGATCCCACCGCCACCCTGGCCGCCCTGCTGCGTGACCTGGACCGCCCGGTGCGCGGCATCGACATCCGCCAGCCGTCGCTCGACGACCTCTACCGGGAGCTGGCCCATGCCGCGTGACCTCTGCCGGGAGCCGGCCGATGCCGCGTGACCTCTACCGGGAGCCGGCCGATGCCGCATGACCTCTACAAGGAGCCGGCCCATGCCGAGTGACGCCCTGCACCGGATCGCCGTGCTGGCCGCCCACAACGTGCTGCTGCGCAGGCGCGACCCCGCCCACCTGGTCAGCTACCTGGTCATGCCCATGGTCCTCATGCTGGTCTTCAAGTCCATGCTGGGCGAGCCCGTCCAGGTCGTCACGGGCCTGCTGGTCATGTTCTCGGTCCTGTCGATGGCCGACGTGGCCGGGGCCAGCCTCGCCGAGCGCACCTGGCACACCTGGGACCGCCTCAAGGCCACCAGGGCCGGCGTACCGGAGATCATGCTCGGCAAGGCCCTGCCGGTCTTCGCCGTGCTGGTCCTGCAGCAGTCCGTGCTGCTCGCGTACGGAATCGTCGCGGTGGGCATGCGGCCCGCCGGGCCGGTGTGGCCGCTGGCACTGGCCGTGGCGGCGTGGTGCTTCGCGCTGCTCGGCGTGGGCACGGCGCTGGCCGGGGTGGTGCGCAGCCAGGGTGAGCTGAGCACGCTCTGCAACATCGCGGCGCTGTCGGTCAGCGCGCTCGGCGGCGCGCTCGTGCCGTACTCGATGATGCCCTCCTGGGCGCAGGCGATCGCGCCGATCTCGCCCGGGTACTGGGCGACCACCATGCTCCAGGCCGCCGTCAGGGGCGACGTCGCGGGCACGGCCGGTCCGGCGGCCGTCCTCGTCGGGCTCGGCCTCGCCGCCGGTGCCTTCGCCTGGTGGCGCTTCGGTAAAGGTTGGGGCCGCGACAGCCTCCTCTAGAGGGCTGCCGGAGTTAAATCCTGCCCGATTTCGGGCAGGATGATGGCGTGTCTCGTTCCAGATGCGTAGTGTCCTCCTCTGTGTCCACCGCACGGCATCCCTACGAAGATCTCATCGCCCACCTCACCGAGACGAGCCCCTTGAGTCCGGGCGAGGCCGCGCGCGTGGTCGCCGACGTGCTGTCGTACTTCTCCGAGTCCGTCGAGGAGTACGTCCGCCGCCGTCACGGAGAGCTGAAGTCGCGCGGTCACACCAACGACGAGATCTTCCCGAGGATCGCCCGCGACTTACGCGGTCGCCGAGTAGCGGCACCCGAGCTGTCCCTGCGGCAGCTGCGCAGGATCATTTACGGATAAAAGAGGAGACCTCTATGTGCGGAATCGTGGCCTACGTCGGTCCGAGGGAGGCGGCACCCATCCTGCTGGAGGGCATGCAGCGGCTGGAGTACCGAGGCTATGACTCGGCCGGGGTCGTGGTGTCCAACCGAGGGCTCAAGGTGCGCAAGGTCAAGGGCCGCGTGGCCGACCTGGCCAAGGTGATGCCGGCGAGGTTCAAGGGCACCCTCGGCATCGGCCACACCCGGTGGGCCACGCACGGCGTGCCGAGCGACGAGAACGCGCATCCGCACCTGTCCGCCGACGAGCGCATCGCCGTCGTGCACAACGGCATCATCGAGAACGCCGGCGAGCTGCGCGCCAAGCTGCAGGCCGACGGCGTGGCGTTCGCCTCCGACACCGACACCGAGGTGCTCGCGCACCTGATCGCCCGCGCCGTCGACGAGAACGACACCCTCGAGGAGGCGGTCAGGAAGACGCTCAAGAGCATCGTCGGCACGTACGGCATCGCGGTCATCGACCGCGACCGGCCCGGCGAGGTGGTCGTGGCGCGCAACGGCAGCCCGATCGTGCTGGGCATCGGCGAGAAGGAGATGTTCGCCGCGTCCGACGTGGCCGCGCTCGTCCGCTACACCCGTCAGGTCGTCCACCTGGAGGACGGCGAGCTGGCCGTGCTCAAGGCCGACGGCTTCCACACCTTCGCCAGCGACGCCCGCGAGACGGCCAAGGAGCCGCTGACCGTCGACTGGGACGCCGGGCACTACGACACCGGCGGCTACGAGCACTACCTGCTCAAGGAGATCTCCGAGCAGCCCGAGACGATGACCCGCACGATGAGCGGCCGGCTCGACGAGCGCTTCCACGTGGCCCACCTCGGCGGCCTGAACATGGACGCCCGCGAGACCCGCTCCTTCCGCCGGGTGAAGATCATCGGCTGCGGGTCGGCGTACTACTCGGGGCAGATCGGCGCGCAGCTCATCGAGGAGCTGGCCAGGATCCCCGCCGACGCCGAGCCCGCCAGCGAGTTCCGCTACCGCAACCCGGTCGTCGACCCCGACACGCTCTACGTCGCGATCAGCCAGTCGGGGGAGACGTACGACACGCTCGCCGCCGTGCAGGAGCTCAAGCGCAAGGGCGGCCGCGTCATCGGCATCGTCAACGCGGTCGGCAGCGCCATCGCCCGCGAGGTCGACGGCGGCATCTACCTGCACGCGGGGCCCGAGGTGTCGGTGGCCTCGACCAAGGCGTTCACCTCGACGTCGGTGGCGTTCGCGCTGCTCGCGCTCCACCTGGGCAGGGTGCGTGACCTGTCGCCCGCCGACGGGCGGCGCATCGTGGAGGGCCTGCGCCGGCTGCCGGGGCAGATCGAGGAGATCCTCGCGCAGGGCGACAAGATCGCCGAGCTGGCGCAGAAGTACGCCAAGCACCCGAGCATGATGTTCGTGGGCCGCGTGCGCGGCTACCCGGTGGCCAGGGAAGGCGCGCAGAAGCTCAAGGAGATCTCGTACGTGCACGCCGAGGCGTACCCGGCCAGCGAGCTCAAGCACGGGCCGCTCGCGCTGATCGGCCCCGAGATGCCGACGGTCGCGATCGTCCCCGACGACGAGCTGCTCGACAAGAACCTCACCACGCTCGGCGAGATCCGCGCGCGCGGCGGCCAGGTGGTCATGGTCGGCCACCGCGAGCCCGACGCCAAGCTGGCCGACGACGTGATCGTGATCCCCAAGAACGAGATCGAGCTCGACCCGATCCTGCTCACGATCCCGTTGCAGCTGCTCGCGTACCATGCCGCGGTGGCGCTCGGCCGCGATGTGGACAAGCCGCGCAATCTAGCCAAGAGTGTCACGGTCGAATAAAGAGGCCAATTTGGCCTCAAACCTCGTTATCTCGCTGCGGACGGCATAAATTCGATACGTGCGGCAGTTCGACCATGAGACGCCCAATCTCGCACGCATGTACGACTACATGCTCGGCGGGAAGGACAACTTCGCGGTCGACCGCCAGGCCATCGAGCAGCTCGCCGAGCTGATCCCGGCGGCGGTCCCGCTGGCCCGCGCGAACCGGGCGTTCCTCCAGCGTGCCGTGCGCTACGTCGCCGCCGCCGGGGTACGCCAGTTCCTCGACCTGGGCAGCGGGCTGCCGACCCAGGGCAGCGCGCACGAGGTGGCGCCGGAGGCCAGGGTCGTCTATGTCGATCACGATCCGGTCGTCGCCGCCCACGCCAAGGCCCTGCTCGGACGTTCGAGCAGGGCCGCCTTCGTTCAGGCGGACCTCCTGGACGCCGACGCGGTGCTGGCCAAGGCGGGCGCGTTCCTGGATCTGCGCAGGCCGGTCGGGGTGCTGCTGGTGTCGATCCTGCACTTCCTGCCGGACTCGGCGGGGCCGCAGCGGGCGGTGGCCCGCCTGCGCGAGAGGCTGGCGCCGGGCAGCCACCTCGTGATCACCCATGCCACGTCGATGGGCCGCCTGGAGGACGAGCGGCGATACCGGGGCGCCTCCACGGAGGAGCCGGGTGCCGGCACCGACCGCGCGCCCGCCGAGATCCGCGCGTTCTTCGGCGGCTTCCCGCTGGAGCCGCCGGGGCTCGTACAGGCTGTCGACTGGCGTCCCGACCGGCCCAAGCTGGTCGGCGACTGGTCGCTCCCGTCGTCGCTCATGGCCGGAGTCGGCAAGAAGCCACTCTGAGAGAAATGTGTATCTCTGCGTAAATTGCCAATAACTCCCTGTAAGTGATTGCTCGGGGGAGAGGCACATGCGCCGTCGACGGTTCTTCGCAGGAGGGCTGGCCGTGGCCGTGTGCGCGGTCGGCTGCGGTACGGAGCGCGCCCCCGGAGGCGCGGCGGCCCTGCGTGCCCGATTCTCGATCAACCCGGAGGGGCGCCGGTGGGCGCGCGTCGGGCAGGTGTTCGCCGGTGCGGTCCGCGCGGCGGGGTACCAGATCGGCGCCGGCACGAAGGTCACCCTGAGCGGCCTGCCGGCCCTGGCCGCCGCCGAGGTGAACGGCCGCCAGGCCCTGCTCACCACGACGACCCCGCTGGCGCGGCTCAGCGGCGAGGTCGAAGTCGTGGTCGTGTCCGGCAAATCCCGCTTCAGGGACTTCGAGGACTTCGGCGCCCACCTGGCCGCCAAGCCGGGCCAGACGCCGCTGGTGGGCGGGCCGCAGGGCGAGCCCGACCACCTGCTGTTCGGCCTCATCGCCAAGGGGCTCGGCGCGGACACCAGGCGGATGGACTACACCGGGTATCCCAGCAGCGAGGAGGCCGCCACCGCGCTGCTGTCCGGCAAGGCCACGGCCGCCGCGGGCCTGCTCGCCGACTGGCGCGCCGGCATCGGCGCGGGCCGGGTCAGGGCGCTCGCCGTCTCCTCGGCCAGGCGGGTGCCGGAACTGGACGCTCCGACGCTGCTGGAGTCCGGCGTACGGGTGGACTTCGCGGACTGGGTGGCGGCCTTCGGCCCCGAGGCCATGCCGGACGGGGCCCGCGAGGCGGCCATCCGCATGTGCGACGACGTCACCGGCTCGCCGGCCTGGGACGCGGCCTGCCGTTCCGAAGGGTGGATCTCGATCCCGCTGAGCGGCGAGGACTTCGAGCTCTGGCTGAGCACCGAGGTCGAGCGCACGCGCGCCGTACTGCGGGATCTCGGACTGCTCGACAAGCCCTGAGCCACAACATCCTGGGTCAGTTGCGGGAACGGCTACTAGATGTAGGATCCTCCTCGTCGCTGGTTCGCCTCCACGGAGGCGGAGCAAAAGGGAACCCGGTGCGATTCCGGGGCTGCCCCGCAGCGGTGAGCGGGAACGACCGCCGTCATACGCACTGGAGTGATCTGGGAAGCGACGGCCAGTAGGAAACGATGGTGCGCCCGCGAGCCCGAAGACCTGCCAGCGGTGTGCCGGGCTGCCCGTCCGGCATGAAGTGACCATGGCCTCGAGGGAGGGCCGGGGAGCGAACCGCGGCGGGTGCTGCCTGCCGCCGTGCTCTCGCGTGCCCTCACAGGGGACGAGCTCGCGAGGAGAGAGCACGTGACGCAGATCATCGGGATCGACCGCCGGCTGGCCATCGAGGAGGCCGCCGCCCGGGTCATCGCCGATCCGGCCAACTCCCGGGTCGCCGCCCGGCTGCTGGCCGAGGAGATCGCCGACGAGGCGGCCACGCACGGGGTGCGGTCGTTCTCCGAGTCCATCGCCGCCACCCACGCAGCCGGGCTGATCCAGGACGGGCTGGCGGAGTTCGTCGCCGCGCACGCGGCGGAGCTGGACGCGCTGGTCGCCGCCGAGGCGGATGACCGGTTCGAGTATTTCGGGTTGCGCACCGTCTATGACCGTTACCTGCTGCGCCACCCCGAGACGCGGGCGGTGCTGGAGCGGCCGCAGCACTTCTTCCTCCGCGTGGCCTGCGGGCTGTCGGAGTCGGTCGAGGAGGCCGCCGAGCTCTACGCGCTCATGTCCACGCTGTCGTACCTGCCCAGCTCGCCCACGCTGTTCAACGCGGGCGCGCGCCGGCCGCAGCTGTCGTCGTGCTTCCTGCTCGACTCGCCGCGCGACGAGCTGGAGGCGATCTACGACAGGTACGGGCAGGTGGCCCGGCTGTCCAAGTACGCGGGAGGCATCGGCATCTCCTGGACCCGGGTGCGCTCGCGCGGCTCGCTGATCCGGGGCACGAATGGCCACTCCAACGGCATCGTCCCCTGGCTGCGCACGCTCGACGCCTCCGTCTCGGCGGTCAACCAGGGCGGGCGGCGCAAGGGCGCGGCCTGCGTCTATCTCGAGACCTGGCACGCCGACATCGAGGAGTTCCTGGAGCTGCGCGACAACACCGGCGAGGACGCCCGCCGCACCCACAACCTCAACCTGGCCAACTGGGTGCCCGACGAGTTCATGCGCCGGGTCGAGGCGGACGAGGTCTGGTCGCTGTTCGACCCGAAGGAGGTGCCCGACCTGACCGACCTGTACGGGGAGGCGTTCACGGCGGCGTACCGCGCCTATGAGGCCGCGGGGCGATATGTCCGGCAGATCCCGGCGAGGACGTTGTACGGCCGGATGATGCGCACGCTCGCCCAGACCGGCAACGGCTGGATGACGTTCAAGGACGCCGCCAACCGCACCTCCAACCAGACCGCCCGCCCCGAGAACGTCATCCACCTGTCGAACCTGTGCACCGAGATCCTGGAGGTCACCAGCGACGGGGAGACCGCGGTCTGCAACCTCGGCTCGATCAACCTCGCCGCCCATCTCGCCGGTGGTGACATGGACTGGGAGCGGCTGCGCGGCACCGTGCGCACCGCCGTGCGCTTCCTGGACAGGACCATCGACCTGGGCTTCTACCCCACCTCCGAGGCCGAGGCGGCCAACAGGCGCTGGCGGCCGATCGGGCTCGGCGTGATGGGCCTGGCCGACGTGTTCTTCGCGCTGCGGCTGCCGTTCGACTCGCCGCGCGCCCTGGAGCTGTCCACGCGGATAGCGGAGGAGATCGCGCTGGCCGCGTACGACACCTCGGCCGACCTCGCGGCCGAGCGCGGCCGGCACCCGTCGTACGCCGACACGCGGGCGGCCGGGGGAGTGCTGCACCCGGACCACTACGGCGCCGGGACCTCGCCGCGCTGGGCGGCGCTGCGGGAGAAGGTCGCGGTGACCGGCCTGCGCAACTCGCTCATGATCGCCATCGCGCCGACCGCCACGATCGCCTCCATCGCCGGCTGCTACGAGTGCATCGAGCCGCAGGTGTCCAACGTGTTCAAGCGCGAGACCCTGTCCGGGGAGTTCCTGCAGGTCAACCGGTATCTGGTGGCCGACCTGCAGGCGCGCGGGCTGTGGACGCAGGAGATGCGCGACGCCATCAAGCGGGCCGACGGCTCGGTCCAGGAGGTCTCCGGCATTCCGGATGACCTCAAGCAGCTCTACCGCACGGCCTGGGAGCTGCCGCAGAAGGCGCTGATCGACCTGGCCGCCGCGCGCCAGCCGTACATCGACCAGTCGCAGTCCCTGAACCTCTTCATGGCCAGCCCGACCATCGGCAAGCTCTCGTCGATGTACGCCTACGCCTGGAAGCAGGGCCTGAAGACCACGTACTACCTGCGCTCGCGCCCCGCCACCCGCATCGCCCAGACCACCGTCGCGGCTCCGGTGTGCTCCTTGGAGAACCCGGAGACCTGCGAGGCCTGCCAGTAAGGAGACCTGCCATGCTGCTCGACCCGGGAATGGACCTCACGCTCCGGCCCATGCGCTACCCCGACTTCTACGAACGGTATCGCGCGGCCATCCGCAACACGTGGACCGTCGAGGAGGTGGACCTCCACACCGACCTCGCCGACCTGGCCAGGATGACGCCCCAGGAGCGGCACCTGATCAACCGGCTGGTCGCGTTCTTCGCCACCGGCGACTCCATCGTGGCCAACAACCTCGTGCTCAACCTCTACCAGCACGTCAACGCCCCCGAGGCGCGTCTCTATCTCAGCAGGCAGCTGTTCGAGGAGGCCGTGCACGTCCAGTTCTACCTGACCCTGCTGGACACGTACCTTCCGGATCCTGCCGAGCGGGTGAAGGCCTTCGCCGCGATCGACCACATCCCCTCGATCCGCGACAAGGCGGAATTCTGCTTCAAGTGGATCGACTCGATCAACGAGTTGCAGCGCCTGGAGAGCCGGGACGACCGCCGGCGCTTCCTCCTGAACCTGATCTGCTTCGCCGCCTGCATCGAGGGCCTGTTCTTCTACGGCGCCTTCGCGTACGTGTACTGGTTCCGCTCCCGTGGGCTGCTCGGAGGCCTGGCCACCGGGACGAACTGGGTCTTCCGCGACGAGTCCATGCACATGGAGTTCGCCTTCAGCGTGGTGGACACCGTGCGGGCGGAGGAACCGGAGCTCTTTGGCGATGATTTGGCCAAACAGGTTACCCTCATGCTGGAGGAGGCCGTGGCGGCCGAGCTGGCCTTCGCCGAGGACCTGTGCGGGGACGGCATGCCCGGCATGGGGGTCGGGCAGATGCGCCAGTACCTCGAATACGTCGCCGATCAGCGGCTGGTCCGGCTGGGACTGCCCAAGAGGTACGGCTCGGCGAACCCGTTCGCGTTCATGGAGTTGCAGGACGTCCAGGAGCTGGCGAACTTCTTCGAACGTCGGGTCTCTGCGTATCAAGTGGCAGTTGAGGGCAATGTGACCTTTGACGAGACTTTCTAGACATTGGGGGCATAGGCGTGCAGTCTCCGGCGGACTGGCCGATTCTCGTAATCTCGGTGATCGGATCGATCCTCCTGGTTGAGCTGGTGCGGAGGGCGCTGAACAGGGTCGGGCGCAAATGGTCGCTCGCCCGGCACCTGGTGGAGCACTGCACGTGGCCGGCGTTCGCGGTGGCGGTCGTCGTGGCCTGCAACCTCGTCTTCGAGCCGGGGATGTTCGGCTCCGGCCCGGGGGAGCCGGGCGTCGCGGCGACGGTGCAGCGGGCGCTCGGCCTGGCGACGATCGGCGCGGTCACCTGGCTGATCGTGCAGGTCTCGTACGCCCTGACGGACGTCGTACTCGAGCGGCTCGTGCTGGTCGAAGGGGAGCGCAACCGCAGGGCGCGGCGGATCAGGACGCAGATCGCGCTGGTCCGCCGCATCGCCGCCGCGGTCATCATCGTGATCGCGATCGGCGCCATGCTCTTCTCCTTCCCCCAGGTCCGCGCGCTCGGAGCGGGCATCCTGGCCTCGGCGGGTATCGCGGGCGCCATCGTCGGCATCGCCGCCCAGCCGACCATCGGCAACGCCCTGGCCGGCCTCCAGCTCGCCTTCAGCGACGCGCTCCGGCTCGACGACGTGGTCGTGGTGGAGGACGAATGGGGCAGGATCGAGGAGCTGACGCTCACGTACGTCGTCGTGCGCCTGTGGGACGAGCGCCGCCTGGTCCTGCCGGTGTCCTACTTCACGCAGAACCCGTTCGAGAACTGGACCCGGCACGGCAGCCGGGTCCTCGCCGTCGTCCTCCTGCGCGTGGACTGGTCGGTGCCGGTCCCGAAACTGCGGGACGCGCTCTACGAGTTCCTGCAGGGCAACCCGCTGTGGGACCAGAAGGACTGGACGCTCCAGGTCACCGACGTGCTCACGAACGGACTGGTGGAACTGCGCGCCCTGATGAGCGCCGCGGACTCGCCGTCCGCATGGGACCTCAAGTGCGACGTACGCGAGTTCCTGGTCAACTACGTCAGGGACAACTACCCGGACTCGCTGCCCCGCTTCCGCGTGGACACCCCGGAATCCCGCCTGCGCCATTAAATACGTGGCGCGGGGCCGATCAAGCCTTTACCGTGGACATTGTCCAGCAGCACGAAGAAAGGCGGCGAAGTGAGCACGCACCTGGCCCTCCCCGAGCCGTCGCAGAGGCTTTCCGGATAATCCTCGAATTGTTTCGGAGAGCCGTCTCGGATTCCCCGGGGCGGCTTATTTTTTGACGACCGAGTGTGGGGCAGTTTGGTCAGCCCGCCTGCCTTGGGAGCAGGAGCACCGCAGGTTCGAATCCTGCCACTCGGACGGCGGCCCTGAAGGGAAAGGGCCGCGGGCCACGGCCTGGCCGACGGGATTGGCGCCCCTCGGCCGGACCCGGCCCACGCCCCGGGCCGGCCCACGCCAGCCAAGCCCGGGGCCCAGCCGCTCTAGCCCAACGGCAAGAGGCGCCGCCCTCAGGAGGCGGAGGTTCAGGGTTCGAATCCCTGGGGCGGCACCCTGAACTTTTGCCGCACGTCTTCCTTCCTGCGACGCCGGCGCACGCTGCGCGGCCCAGCGGCCATGTGGGCCGACCACCACTGCGAGCCTCGGCCGGGAAGCACATGTTCGGGTCCGCCCGCACCCGCTGATCGATGGCCAACAAGCCGGCTGGCCGATTCGGGGAGCCTATCGCGGTCAGCCGCGTTGGGAACATCGAGGACCTTGGCAAGGGAGCGCACAGGCGGAACCGGGTGGTGTGGCACTGGACCGGCCCCCTGGCCCATGCTTATCCGGCACGACGATCCGACGAACGCGGCGCGGGTAGACATGAGGCATGCAGGCTAAAGCGATCAATACGGTGATCAACCGATTGGGCATCTGAAAACCCGGCCGGGCTGGCGCGCCTTGATCTCTCAGGTCGGCGCGGGTACTGGCCGGGCCTCCGCCCACGCGATGCGCGCCTTGACGTCGCGGAAGTGCAGCCGCATCGCCTCCCGCGCGGCTTCGGCGTCCCGAGCGCGTAGCGCCGCCACGATCCGGCGGTGGTTGACGGCGATCTCCTCGGTCCGCTCCTCCGGCGGGCCGAGCGTCGGCTCGACCTCGTGGTAGACGTCCCAGAACAGGCCGATCAGCTGCAGCACCAGTTCGTTGCCGCACGAGTCGTACAGCAGCGCATGGAACGCCCGATCGGCTTCCCGGTCCCGATCCATGCCATTGGCCAGGGCCTCCAACGCGGCGAGCCGGGGGGCGCTGGTGCTCTGAGCCACCTGGCCGATCAGCCCGGTCTCGAGTAGCTCGCGGACTTCGACCAGATCGTGCAGCGCGCGGATCCCGCCCGGCCCCGAACGTACCCGGAAGGCAAACGACGGAGTCAGCGCGTCGAGCGACGCGTGCCCGACGAACGTCCCATGTCCGTGCCGGATCTCGACGATGCCCAACGCCTGCAGGGCCCGCACGGCCTCGCGGACGCTGTTGCGGCTCGTCCCGAGCAGCTCCATCAATTGCACTTCGGTCGGCATCGGTGACCCAGGGGCGAGCCCGCGCTCGTGAATCAGGGCGACGATGCGCTCCTGAAGTGACGCGTCGTCACGTGTACGCATGCCACCCCCAGGCTCGTCGAAGGCCTCGCGTCGAACATCCCACCTCTTGGTACCGGAAGGCCAGCCCGGTACTGGAAAGTTTACGCCGACGACACAGATGACCCCCCGGACGGACATGACCTGTTC
The DNA here is from genome assembly GCF_040674955.1 of Nonomuraea sp. NPDC049695. Classification (NCBI taxonomy): domain Bacteria; kingdom Bacillati; phylum Actinomycetota; class Actinomycetes; order Streptosporangiales; family Streptosporangiaceae; genus Nonomuraea; species Nonomuraea sp. NPDC049695. Next base: position 14,587 of record NZ_JBFANV010000035.1, read on the forward strand.
GCGCGCTCATCCAGGACATAGGATGTTCTACGTCTACCCGAACGGATGACGGGGGGCCGTGGAGGCATTGACGCGGGGGTCGCTCGGTGGCACGTGGGGCACGGTCCTACTGCCCATCCGGGACGACGACTCGATCGACTGGACGCGCCTTGAGGCGGCGCTGGACGTGCTCGTCGCCGCCGCCGACCCGGTGCCGCTCGTGCTGTACAACCCGCCGCACGCCAAGACGCAGGTGCCGGCCGACCTGTATCCGGTGATCCGCCGCGAGGTTCCCGCGGTCATCGGGATCAAGGTGGCAGGCGGCGACGCGCGGTGGTACGCGGAGCTGCGGCGTCACGCGGCCGGCCTCGCCGTCTTCGTCGCCGGCCATAGCCTGGCGACCGGCTGGCGGCACGGCGCCGCCGGCTCCTACTCGAACATCGCCGCCCTCAGCCCGGCCGGCGCCATGGCATGGCAGCGGATGATCGTCGCGCGACCCGATGCCGCGCTCGATGGGGAACGACGAATCCACGAGTTCTTCGCCGCGCATGTTCATCGGCTCCAGCACAGCGGTTACGCCAACCCCGCGCTGGACAAGTTCCTGGCCCACCTCGGTGGCTGGGCCGACATCGGCACTCGAGTCCGGTGGCCGTACGAGTCGGTCGACGCCTCGCTCGCCGTACGGCTCAGGCCACTGGCCCGGGCACAACTGCCTGAGCTCTTCCCAGGGGAGTAGCACGCCCCCACCGGACGTAGGACGTCCTTCGCAGCCCCTCTGCGTCAGACACCGTCAAGGCAAGGCGATGGCGCCCGCCGGGGCCCGCGAGCGCCATCGCCAACCGGTAGTCCCTTTAACCGACGTGATCGAACGGCAGCCGCAGCCCGAGCTGACCGCCGATCGGGAGGTTCCACTGCCGGATCAGGTCCAGCTCGGCATCGGCGAGGGCGCGCCGGTAGACGCGTACCTCGTCCAGCGTCCCGCGGAAGCGGTCCACACCGTCCATCCGCTGCCCGATGTGGATTCCCTCGAGCCCGAACTCCTTGCCGAGGGTCAGCGAACCGGCCGGCGCCGCCGCCGACGAGACCTGCACGCCGTCCACCAGGAGCCGCAGCTCACCGCGTACCCGCTGGAGCACCACGAAGTGCCACTGCCCGTCGTTGTACGCGCTCGGCGACTGTACGGTCACGTTGAACCGGTCGACGGACAGGACCGCCCGGATGCGGTTGCTGGCCGGTTCGGCCCGCAGCCACAGTGCCGGCGGGTTGGTGCCCCTGTTCACCCGGTGGAACCAGAGGATCGTGTGCGCGCCGGCCTTTTCCGAGTACCGGATCCAGGAGGTCAGTGTGAAGTCCTTCGCGCCGAGGTCGATGGAGTCGTTGAACGGCACCTCCACCCGGTCGTCCACCCGGTCCAGAGCCAGCCCGTTGCCGAACCGCCCGTCGGTGGTCTGCGCACCACCGCGAACGTACGCCTGGTTGCGGTACGGCGACTTGTCCGGCGTCGTCGGGCCGGGCGCAGGGGGGCCGGGGATGCCGGGCGGGGTGCCGTTCGGCGTCTCCAGGTACGCCTCGTTGAACCGTGCGAAGCGGATCTGCTCGTACGGCGTGATGGTGCCGGCCTCGTACATCAGGGCCGCTTCGTCGCCGTCCAGACGCACCATGTCCGAGTACGCCGACGGCCCCCAGGAGAAGACCTTGCCCTCGTCCCAGGTCTCGAAGTGGCGTCCCTCGTCGTAGGACGACCGGATTCCCATCGCTTCCCGGGCGCCCGGGTGCATCGGCGAGGAGAAGAGGATGCGCCCGTCGCTGAACCGCAGCAGCGCCGCCTGGACGTCGGTCGTCGCGAGCGCCGGCATCGTGCGGAACGGAGCGTCCCACGTCTGGCCGCTGTCGCTGCTGGTCGCGTACGCCCGGCTGCCCTCGTCGGTGCCGCGCTCACGGGCCGAGGCGTAGATCCGCCCGTCGGTCAGCTCGACGACGGTGACCTCCTGGGCGATGACCGTGCCGTCATCGCGGGACGTCTCGGCGCCGATGTTCCACGTCGCCCCGCTGTCGTCGCTGTAGAGCAGGTGCGTGCCGTAGACGTGCTTGCCGACCCGGTCCCAGCTCTCGAAATTCGCCCCGACGACCAGCCGCCCGGCGTGCGGGCCCCGCGTGAGCTGGATACCGTGCATCGGGCCGGTGGCGTACCAGAAATTCCACTCCGGACGCTTGCCCTCGGTCATCTCCCTGGCGGCCGACCAGGTCGCCCCGTGGTCGTCACTGAACTGCACCCAGGGGTCGCGGTCGCAGCCGTTCGGGCACGGCTCCGGACCGTTGTGGGTGCTCACCAGCACGACCCGCCCGGTACGCTCGTCGACGATCGGTACCGGGTTGCCGTGGGTCGTGCCGTTGCCCTCCGAGACCACCTGCAGCGGGCCCCAGGTCCGCCCGCCGTCGGCGGAACGGCGCAGCACGAGGTCGATGTCCTCGTCGTCGCCGCAGTCCTTCACCCGTCCTTCGGCGAACGCGAGGAGCATGCCGTTCGTGGCCCGCACCACGGCGGGGATCCGGAAGCAGCCGTATCCGAAGTCGCCCTGCTTGTAGAGCACCTGCTCGTCCACGAACGGTGCGGTGTCGGCGGTCGCGCCGGCCTCGAGGGTTTCCGCGGTCGCCGGCACGCCGAACGCGCTGACGAGTAGGCCGGCGAGCACCACTACGGCGCCCGCCCGGCGGCGCCGGGAGCGACGCCCGGCACGGCCCTCCGGGGGATGGCCATCGTGCATGTCCACGCCCTTCCTGACAGGAGACGTTTACTGGGGGGACATCCTACGTCCAACGTCCAACGTTAAATAGATGGCGAACGTAGAATGTTTCTGTAGGATCGTCACGATGTCCGAGGCGCGTTCTATGGTCGTGTGGCGCGGACGTAGTAGAGCAGGTGCGGCAGGTCGCCTTCGGACTCCACCTGGAAACCGGCGTCGGGGATCATGATGCCCAGCAGGTCGCGTGGGTCGTGCTGCATGGCGGGACCGCTGAGGGCACCGATGAGGTGTCTGGCCAGGGGGTTGGCGGGCGAGCGGAACTCGGCGATGAGCAGGCGGCCACAAGGCCGGAGGACGCGGAACATCTGGCGTAGCGCCTCGGGCCGGGCATCGGTGGGGATGTGGTGGACGGCGAGGCTGGAGATCACCAGGTCGAACGAGTCATCGGGGAACGGCAGGTTCTCGTCTTCGCCCTGCACATAGGTGCAGTTGCCGGGGGCGTGCCCGGTGGCGTAGTCGATCATCGCGGGGGACGGGTCGATGCCGGCGACGCGGCCGCTGGTGGTGACCACCGGGGCGAGGATGCGGCTGAGGTATCCGGTGCCGCAGCCGACGTCCAAGACCCGGTCCCCGGCCCGTGGTCTCGCCGCCGTCGCCACGCGGGTGAAGGCGGCGCGGCGGCGGTCACGTGCACGCTCGTGGCGAGCAGCTCCTCGCCACCGTGGTCAGGAACGAGCTCGTGGCCGCGGGCGCGCGGACGCCGGTCTCGCTCGATCTGCTGGTGGTGTGCGTGGTCGGCGCGTTCATGGGGCTGCTGCGGGCGTGGGTGGACGGCGAGACCGCCGCTACACCCGTCGAGCTGGATGCCGCCCTCCGCGCGGCCGTCGAGCCGGGCGTGCGGGCGGCGTTGGGTCAGGAGTAGCTGAGGACGAAAGGCACCACCAGAAAGGCGAGAGCCGCGGTCCAGAACGCGCCCGCGTTGCGTTCGAGAGGCCGGCGATGACGATGTGCCGGCCCGCGGATCATCGCTCCGATACGTTTGGCGTGTGGTGACGGCCCCTCCCCAAGCTCCTCAAGCCGCGCACACCGCGCCAACCCGACTGGCGTGGCTGGATGCGTTGCGTGGCGTCGGGGCGCTCGCGGTCGTGGGCGAGCACCTGACGACCTGGGCGATGCCCTGGTTACGCCCCACTTCGTTCAACCTGGGCGTGTACGGCGTCTTGGTCTTCTTCCTGGTCAGCGGGTACATCATCCCGGCCTCACTGGAACGGCAGGGCGGCGTGCGGGCCTTCTGGATCGGCCGGCTCTTCCGCCTCTATCCGCTCTACCTCGCGGTCATCGGCGTGGTGCTGGCTCTGTCGTGGTGGATCCCCGTACGCGAGGAGGTGCCCAGGGACGCTTCCTCGGTGGCCGCGCACGCGACGATGCTGATGGACGCCGTCGGGGCGGCAGGCGTGCTGAACACCATGTGGACGTTGTCGTATGAGATGGTCTTCTACTTGCTGGTCGCCGCGCTGTTCGTGACCGGCGTGCGTGACCACCGCGCTCTGCGGACACTGACGAAAGTAAGGGCGTGAGCCTGCCTTTCGGGCATGTCAGGCATGGCGGTGCCGTTCCTACAGTGCTGCTCATGATCAGAACTCGCCGTAACGTCGCGGTCGTCCTCCTCACCCTGACGCTGACCCTGCCGATGTCGGCCGCGGCGGCCGCCTCGACGTCGTCCTCCGCCACCGCGGCCGCCACGGACATCTCCGATGTGAGCTTCGCGATCCCTCGCCCCACCGGGCAGTACGAAGTCGGGCGCGATACCCTGCATCTGGTCGACGGCAATCGCCGCGACCTGTGGATGCCCACGGCCGGCGCGCGCGAGCTGATGGTGTCGATGTACTACCCGGCCCGCGCCGGCGGAAGTGCCGCGCCATACATGACCCTCGACGAGGCTCGTCTCCTCCTCAAAGGGCAGAAGCTCGACACCGTTCTCAAGGCCGAACAACTCGCCGGCGTCGGCACGAACGCCCACGTCGGCGCCCGCCCCGCCAGCGGCAAGCATCCCCTGGTGGTGCTCTCCCCAGGTTTCACCCTCAACCGCGCCACCCTGACCACGCTCGCCGAAGAACTCGCCTCGAAGGGCTACGTCGTCGCACTCGTGGATCACGCCTACGAGTCGTTCGGCACGACTTTCCCGGGCGGCCGCACCCTGACCTGCCTCGCCTGCGAGACGGTGGAGAAGGCTCCCTCCGACGAGGAGGAGAAGAAGCTGCTGGCCAAGGCCGCCGCCAACCGGGCAGCCGACATCTCCTTCGTCATCGGCCGGCTGACCCATCCTGCCAGGCCCGCCCCCGCCTGGAAGCGCTGGAAGATGATCGACCCCCGCCGGATCGGCGCCGCAGGCCACTCGCTCGGCGGCAACGCCGCAGCGAGCGTCATGGCCGCCGACCACCGCGTTCGCGCCGGGGTGAACATGGACGGCACGTTCTTCGCACCGGTCCCGGCCTCCGGCCTCGGCGAACGACCCTTCCTCATGCTCGGCACCAAGGCCCAGCACTCGCCCGACTCCACGGACACCACCTGGCTACGGGACTGGCGCCGCCTGGACGGCTGGAAGCGCTGGCTGACCGTGGCCGGCTCCGGCCACTTCACCTTCATCGACCTGCCCATCCTCGGCGAGCAGGCCGGGATCACCGACCCCACCGCGCCGCTGCCGGGAAAGCGGTCAGGTGAGATCACCAGGTCGTACGTGGGCGCCTTCTTCGACCAGCACCTGCACGGCGAACAGCAGCCGTTGCTGGACGGCCCGACCTCCACCAACCCCGAAGTCGCCTTCCAGAACCCCTGAGACCGGGTCGAGACATCGGCCGCCAAATCCCAGTGTTCGTGCAGCGCGATGACTTCTGTGCGTCCCCGGAGCGGCACACAGAAGGGGGCACCGTGGTGGAGAACCTCCCAATGTGGTCCATTTCGGCACAGGAGGTGACAGCTGGCCACTCTGAGCCGTACATTCGCGCGGTGATCCCCGTTACGAGGAGAATGTTCGTGTTCACCCCCCGGCACCACCGAACCACCGCCTGCCTCGCCCTCGCAACCGCCGCCGCGTTGCTCGTCCCCGGCGCCGCCGACGCCGGCACCGAGCCCACCGCGACGGTCTTCTACCCCAACCCGGTCCAGACGCTCGGCGACCAGTCGCTGACCGACGACAAGGACCGTGACAGCACCGCCTTCGCTCTCGCCTACCGCACCGTCACTCTCACCGACCTGGACGGCTCCGGCAATCTCACCGGGCGGTACGTCCGGGTCAAGAGCGAGACGGGCAAGCCGGTGAACGGCACGTTCTCCTTCCACCGCGACACCGACCAGTTCGAGCAGGTGATGGGGTACTACTGGGTCACCACCGCCCAGCACTACCTTCAGTCCCTCGGCTTCGGGTCGCGGTTGCGCCCGGTCAACCAGCGCCAGATCGAGCTGCGGATCAACCAGTACGGCAGCGACAACTCCTTCTTCCGCGAGGACAAGGCCAACATCACGCTCGGCAAGGGTGGTGTGGACGACGCGGAGGACGCCGAGGTGATCGTCCACGAGTACGGTCACTCGGTGCAGGACGGCCAGGTGCCCGGCTTCGGCACCACGTTGGAATCCGGTGCGATCGGTGAGGGCTTCGGCGACTATCTCGCCGTCGCTGTGACGAGCTGGAAGACCGGCGTGCCCGCGAACACGCCGGAGGCCTGCGTCGCCGACTGGGACTCGGTGCCCTATACCTCCTCCGCCCCGCACTGTCTGCGCCGACTCGACGGCACCAGGCACTATCCGGAGGACGTGGTGGGCGAGGTCCACCGCGACGGTGAGATCTGGTCGGCGGCCCTGTACGACATCCGCTCCCGCCTGGGCGACGGCCTGGGCAGCACGATCATCATCGACGCCCAGTTCGACTTCGCCAAGGACACCACGTTCCGCGCCGCCGCCGCGGCGACGGTGGCCGCGGCGCAACGCCACGGCGGTGCCACCGCCGCCACCGCGGTCCGCGAGGCCTTCGCCTCCCGCGGCCTCCTCTGACGGATCAGCACTTCGACGGAGCAGGCGGCCTCGCGCGATATCGCGCCCGCGAGGCGCGCCTGCTCCGTGCTGATCAAGGGAAGCCACCCACATCGGCGACGGCGGTCGCGATGCGCGCCGCGGGGATGCGCCTCCGAGATCCTCATCGCGGCCGAGCGTGATGGAGGCCGGACGGCCCGGCGCGGTGTCCGGGACGGAGTCAGGCGGGCTGTCGGATCGCGATGAGAAGGTGACGGGGTCCGCGGAGCATAGCGTTCTGCCGGTAGGGGGGTGAGTCCTGGACCAGGGTCGCCGTGTTGAGGTGGGGGATCAGTGCGCCGAGTGCGATCTGAGCTTCGATGCGGGCGAGTGGTGCGCCGTAGCAGAGGTGGATGCCGCTGCCGAAGCCCAGGTGCTGGTTGTCCGGGCGCGCGGGATCGAATCGGTCGGGGTCGTGAAACCGCTTGGGATCGCGGTTGCCCGAGGCCAGCGCCAGCACGACGGAGGTGCCCTTGGGAATGGTGGTGCCCGCGATGTCGACGTCGGCGAGCGAGATACGTTCCCGCATGTGGACCGGGGGTTCGTAGCGCAGTAGTTCCTCCACAGCGCTGGGCAACAGATCGGGGTCGCGGCGCAGCCGCTCCAGCTGGTCTGGTTGGCGCAGCAGGGTGAGGACCCCGTTGGCGATCAGATTGACCGTGGTCTCGTGTCCGGCGATCAGCAGCAGTACGGCGGTTTCCGCGAGTTCCTCGCGGGTGAGCCGCATGGCCGGGTCGGGTTCGTTGATGAAGGCGGAGAGCATGTCGTCGCTCGGATGGCCCCGGCGCTGGTCGGCGAGATCCACCAGGTACCGGCCCATCTCAGCCCGTGCCTGGCGGCCCGCCCGGTCAGGCTCGGTGGTGTCCTCTTCGGGCCTGACGTCGGCAGCTGCGACGATCGCGTCGGACCACTGCCGGAACAGCGGTTCGTCCTGGCGTGGCACACCGAGCAGTCGGCAGATGACCGTGACGGGCAGCGGGTAGGCGAAGTCGTCGACGATGTCGATTTGCTCGCGGTCCAGGAGCGCCTCGAGCAGTTCCTTGGTGATGTCGGCGATCTGGCCGCGCATGGCGTCGATGCGGCCGGGGCTGTGCGGTGGGCCGAACGGCCGCATGGCCAGGGTGCGCAGTCGGTGATGCTCGGGGTCGTCGAGCCGCAGGAAGGGCAGGGGCGGCACTTCCTCCGACGGACCGCTGGGCGGGGCCGGACGACTTCGGGGATCGGTGCTGATCCGCGGATCGTGGAGCAAAGTGGTGATCTCGTGGTAGGTGCCGACCAGATAGCGGCCGTCTGCCTGCCGCACCACGGGACCGGCCTCGCGGAGTTCCGCGTACAGCGGGTAGGGGTTGGGGCGGTTCACGTAGTCAGTGATCCGTGCCAGCAAGGTGTCGGAATTCATGGCGGTTCCTCGTGGTCAGGCGGGACGTGGGTCAGCCGGTGGGCTGCACCACCGTCAGCCGGCGATCGGGTAGGTGACCGGTGAGCGCCACGGTGGGGCCGTGGTACAGCCCCCTCGGATCCGGCACGTCGGACGGAATCGGGACGTCAGCGGCGATCGCACGGTCCGCCGCGCCGGGCGGGGGCGGGAACGGAGCCGCGGTCTCGATCAGGTGCTGGTAGTACTCGAGCGACTTGGCCATGTCGACGGTGACCGCGGCGGTGACCCTACCCTGGTAGCCGTAGACCATCGCCAGACGGCGCGCCTCCAAAGAGCCCTGGGCGATGACCACATGGTCGGAGAAGGTGGGCACGCCCACCGATTTGATGTTGAGCCCGAACTGGCTCGACCAGAACGTCGGGATGGCAAGGTGCGGGCGCCGCAGGGGCCCCGGATTGACCATGTTGTAGGCCGCCACCTCGGCCTGCGCGACCGCATTGCCCCAGTGCTCCAGGGAGAGCATCTGGTACGCGAACAGCGGGTGCGGAAACCGGGAGACATCACCGGCGACGAAGACGTCGTCGGTGACGATCCCGTACATGGTGAAGGCCCGGCACCCGGCGTCGCAGGCGATCCCGCGCGGGCCCGCTGCCAGCCCGGACTCGGTCAGCCACTGGACGTTGCGGACCGCTCCCAACGCCACGACGCACACGTCCGCGTCGACACGACTGCCGTCGGACAGGTCCGCACCGGTGAACCGGCCGCGCCCGTCCCCGTGCAGGGCGGTGACCGTCACCCCGCAGCGCAGATCCACGCCGTGGTTGCGTTGCATGACGGCCGCAAGCTTCGACAGCGTCCCGCCGAGCGCCCCGACCAGGGGTGCAGGACCGCGTTCGGCGACCGTGACGTCCAACCCTCGTTCCCGGCAGGCCGAGGCGATCTCCGAGCCGGTGAAACCGCCGCCGATCACCAGCACCCGCCTCGGCCCGGCGGCCAGCCGCTCGGCCAGTTCCCCGGCGTCGTCGCGGGTGCGCAGGGTGAACACCCCGTCCAGGGCGGCCTCCTCCGGGTCGGGCCAGGGCCGCGCCCGGGTCCCGGTGGCGATCAGCAGCCGGTCGTAGGGCAGCGACTCGCCGTCGGCCAGCATCACCCGTTTTCCGAGAGGGTCCAGGCCGGTGGCGGCCACTCCCAGCCGCCAGTCGGCCTCCGGGTCCCGGCGCATCGGCAGCCCCGTGGTGTCCGCCGGCGCCTTGCCGAGCAGAACCTGCTTGGACAGCGGTGGCCGGTCGTAGGGCGGGTAGGGCTCATCCCCCACCACGGTCAGTGAGCCGGTGAAGCCCTCCTCACGCAGCGTCTCGGCGGCCCTCAACCCGGCAAGCGACGCGCCGACGATGACGATGCGGCCGTCCCGCAGATCACCGGGCACCGGCGCTCACCTCCTCGCCCACGAGGATGGCCCGGACCGGGCACGCCACCGCAGCCTGGCGCACGCGCTCGACCTGGTCGGCTGGGACGGCTGGGGTGTACAGCAACCCCTCTTCCTCGTGGAGCTCGAACACCTGCGGTGCGAGGAAAACGCACTGCGCATAGCCCTGGCAGCGCGTGAGGTCTACAACGATCTGCATTTCGCGGCTCCCCCCGTCGCCTCGCTCCCCTCCTCCTTTCCGGAGTGAGCAGGTTCCAACCCCTGTTTCCGCAGGTGGGAGAGAGTGGCCCGGCAGGGATAGGTGTGATCTCCGCAGGTAGACGGCCCGGATCACGGGTCGCAGCCGCGCGTCAGGGACAAACGCTGCACGCGCAGGTTGGGGCAGGTGCGCACCTGCCTGGAAACGGAGATCACCGAATCGGTGACCTGCGGGCCTCTTCGATCAGGCGGCCGGAGAGTGGAGTGCGGTGTGCGGCGATCAATCCGTCGCGGCGGCCGCCTGGGCCGGCTCGAGGCGTAGTGCCTGGAGCATCTGGGAGAGCGCGATCCAGGTGTCGTCCAGGTCGCCGGGGTCGGTCGACCTGGCCAGCCACAGTGCCGCCTCGTTCATGGCGCCGGACAGCAGGTGGGTGAGCGGTTCGACCGGTTGCGGCGTGATGATGCCCTCTTCGACGAGGGTGGTGAGCGCTTCGGCCAGGTGGCGGGCCGAAGCGGCCTCATCCAGTGCGCGCCACTCGCTCCACCCCAGCACGGCGGGGCCGTCGATGAGCATGATCTGCTGGACGTCCGGGTCGGTGCTCGCCGTGAGGAAGGCCCGGCATCCCGCCGTCAGTTGCTCCCAGGGATCGTCCTCGGCGTCGGCGGTCGCGGCCACCTTCTGGGCGACCTCCTGCTGTACGTGTTCGAGGACCGCGCGGAACAGGTCGGCCTTGCCCGCGAAGTGGTGGTACAGCGCGCCCTTGGTGACGCCGGCGGTGTGCACGATCTCCGCCAGGCCGACCGCTGCGTAGCCATGGGTCGCGAACAGCCGCCGGCCTACCCGCAGCAGGGTGCGCTTGGTCTGCTCGCGCTGGCGGGCCCTTGCCCCGTCGGTCATGGCGTTCCCTTCACGTTGACATACCGATGGTACGTCAATACCGTACCTTCGCATACCGTCGGTATGTGAAAGGGAGTTCTGTGATACTGACCAGCTTCTATCCGGTCATCGGCACGTCGCGGTTGACCGAGTCCCACGACTTCTACACCCGGCTGTTCGGCTTCGAGACGACCTTCGAGGCGGCCTGGTACGTGAGCCTGCGGTGGCCGGGGCCGCCGGCGTACGAACTGGCGCTGCTCGACCACACCCACCCGACGCTGCCCGAGGGATATCGCGTGCCGGTGCAGGGGCTGCTGCTCAACTTCGAGGTGGAGGACGTCGATGCCGAGTGGGAACGGCTCGTCGCCGGTGAAGGGCTGCGACCTGAGCTCGAACTGCGCAGCGAGGACTTCGGGCAGCGGCACTTCATCGTGGCCGACCCCAACGGCGTCCTGATCGATGTCATCACGCCCATCGCGCCCTCGAAGGCTTACGCCGACCAGTACGTCAGCGAGTGAACCGAGGCATCAAGCTGACTCATGCCGAGCCCGCCGGCTTCTGGCGGCCGCTGCTCTGCTCAGGCTGCGCGGCGGCCCAGGCCGCGCAGCTGGTCGACGGTCAGCGCGGAGACGTTCTGGTCGATGGGGGACTCGGTGTACTGGTGGATGGTCCAGGACTTCCAGTCGGCGGGCGGGGTGACCGCTCCCTTGGCCTTGCTGTAGTGGGCCACCCATAGGGGGTATTCGGCCAGGCCCTTGCCGTAGGTGTCCGCGAAGTTCCAGCCGCTGTAGAACATCGGGGTGATTCCCGTCTTGGCCTTCACGTACGACAGCCACGCCTTGGCCCAGGCGTTGACCTCGGCCACGGACTTGCCGTCGGTGGTCTCCAGGTCGAGGACCAGCAGGTCGCCGGGCTCGGCGGGCTGCGCGTTCACCACGGACAGGAAGTGCTCGGCCTCCGCGACGGGGTCGTTGCCGGGGTGGCCGTAGTGGTAGGCGCCGCGCACGATGCCCTTCTTGCCCAACTGGAGCCAGTGCCTGGCGAAGGAGGCGTCGCGGAAGCTCGTGCCTTCCGTGGCCTTGATGATGCCGAACTGGGCCTCGCTGGCGTTCCAGTCGTACAGGGGCTCGTAGTTCGAGATGTCCAGGCCGTAGGTGAGGGACCCGGTCTCAGGCTGGGCCTCGTACGTCGGGACGTGGCTGGTGGGCGCTGCGAGCGTCATGGTGGCCACGCCGGCGATGGCGGTCGTTCCGGCGAGGATCGCACCCGCGACGGCGAAGCTGACGCGCTGGGTGAGGGGATTGAGGCGATTCTTGAGGGAAATACGGGCGATTGCGGCAAGCCGAGGCTCGGGCATGACGGCATTGACTCCTTGCTTCCATGCCGCCTACCGGGTTAGCTGACGGGTTCGGGCTTGGAAGTGCCCTACGGGCGCAGGCTGGGCTGGCGTCCGATTCACCCCGAGAAGGTGGGTCCCCGGCTCCGCGAGACGCGGATTCGGCGGCCGGACACTGCCCTGGAGGGCAGCGCACGGTCCGGTCAACCAAGCGGCAACGATGCGGTGAAAGGTCGTCACATCTATGTCGCGATTAGGCAAAAGATAGACATATAGGCATAGATAGTGCAAGTAGGGCAAATCGGATTGGCCGCTGCCGGTCGCTGGACGGCACTGAAGTGCCGTGCCTGTAAGGGATGCAGGACTCGGTAAAAGATTTGGGGGTCGCCGGGCACGGACCGGCGCCGCGCCGCACGGGTCCGGCTCGGGTTTGAAATACGGTGGGGGGGTATAGTATGGTGAGAGTGTCGGAAGGGGGAGACATGGTCGGATACAGCGACAGCAAGCAGGACCAGCTGCGCCGGTTGCGTCGCATCGAAGGTCAGGTGCGCGGGTTGCAGCGGATGATCGAGGACGACAAGTACTGCATCGACGTCCTGACACAGGTGTCGGCGGCCACCAGCGCCCTGCAGTCGGTCGCCATCTCCTTGCTGGAGGATCACCTGGCCCACTGTGTGGCCGAGGCCACCGCCAAGGGCGGTCCCGAGGCTCAGGCCAAGGTCAAAGAGGCTTCCGACGCCATCGCGCGGCTCGTCCGCTCCTGACAGCACCGAACACACCGGAAAGGGTTGATCGATATGGCTACCGCCACCTACACCGTCAAGGGCATGACCTGCGGCCACTGCGTGAGCTCGGTGAAAGAAGAGGTCGGCGAGGTCGCCGGGATCACCTCGGTGGAGGTTGACCTGGCCAGCGGCCTGCTGACCGTCGAGAGCGACAGCCCCGTGGACACGGCGACGATCGTCGCGGCCGTGGAGGAAGCGGGCTACGAGGTGGCGAATCCGGCATGAACGCGGCGACCAAACTGGGTGCCTACGTGCTGGGGCTGGCCGTCGTCTTCGGCGGCGCCCTGGGCGTCGGGAACGCGGTGGGCGACGTCGGCCCGGCACCGGCCAAGCCCGACCACGGGACGGCCCATCCGGCTCCCGCCGCCGACGGCCACGACGGCCATGAGGAGACCACCGCAACAGCGCAGGACAATACCCCCGGGGGGCTCCAAGTGTCCCAGAACGGCTACACCCTCAACCCGTTGACGACGATCAAGGCCGGCGAGCCCACGGACTTCCGCTTCACCGTGACGGGATCCGACGGCAAGCCGGTGACCGACTATCAGGTCCAGCACGACAAGAAGCTCCACTTCATCGTGGTGTCGCGGGATCTGGCGACGTTCCAGCACGTACATCCGGACATGGCCCCCGACGGTGTGTGGTCGGTGAAGCTGACGCTGGACGACCCGGGCGCCTACCGGGCCTTCGCCGACTTCGCTCCCACCGGTGGCAGCGGCTTGACTCTTGGTACGGATCTGCTGGTCGCGGGTGACTACAAGCCACAGCCCCTGCCCCAGGCGGTCAGGACGGCCCAGGTGGACGGCTACACGGTCGCCCTGACGGGTGATCTCGTGCCAGGCCAGGCCGGCAAGCTCACGCTGAGCGTGAGCAAGGACGGCAAGCCGGTCACGGATCTGCAGCCGTACCTGGGAGCGTACGGACATCTGGTCGCACTGCGGGCCCGTGACCTGGCCTACCTGCACGTCCACCCGGACGGCGAGCCGGGCGACGGCAAGACGGCGGCCGGACCGGAGATCACCTTCTACGCCGAGGTTCCCAGCGGCGGCGACTACCGGCTGTTCCTGGACTTCCAGCACGACGGCAAGGTCCGCACCGCGGACTTCACCGCCCGAGCCGGGGCCGGGCAGCCCGGACCCACGGCAGAGCCGAGCGCCGGCCCGTCCCACGGCACCCACGCGCACTGATCGCAGGACACGGAAGAAAGGAGACGTGATGTCGTCCCTGACTGAAAGCAGGGCTGTCGAGCTGTCGATCGGCGGCATGACCTGCGCGTCCTGCGCCAACCGGATCGAACGCAAGCTCAACAAGCTCGAAGGCGTGAGCGCGACCGTCAACTACGCGACGGAGAAGGCGAAGGTCACCTTCCCCGAGGGCGTGGATCCGGGGCAGTTGATCGCCGAGGTGGAGAAGGCCGGCTACACCGCCGCGCTGCCCACCCCGCCCGCCGCGCCGGGGACCGAGGCCGAGCAGGAGCCCGCCGACGAGCTGCGGCCCCTGCGGCAGCGGCTGACCACCGCCGTCGTGCTCAGCGTGCCGGTGGTGGCGATGGCGATGATCCCGGCGTTGCAGTTCACGAACTGGCAGTGGCTGTCGCTGGCGCTGGCCGCGCCGGTGGTGGTGTACGCGGGCTGGCCGTTCCACAAGGCGGCCTGGACCAACCTGCGGCACGGCGCCGCCACGATGGACACGTTGATCTCGGTCGGCACGCTGGCCGCGCTCGGCTGGTCGCTGTGGGCGCTGTTCTTCGGCACCGCGGGCACACCCGGGATGACGCACCCGTTCGAGTTCTCCATCGAGCGCACCGACGGCTCGGGCAACATCTACCTCGAGACCGCGGCGGCGGTGACCGCGTTCATCCTGGCCGGGCGCTACTTCGAGTCGCGTGCCAAGCGGCGTGCGGGTGCGGCGTTGCGGACGCTGCTGGAGCTGGGCGCCAAGGAGGTGGAGCTGGCCGACGGCCGCCGAGTCCCCATCGAGCACCTGCAGGTCGGTGACACCTTCGTGGTCCGGCCGGGAGAGAAGATCGCCACGGACGGTGTGATCCTCGAGGGCACCTCCGCGGTCGACGCCTCCATGCTGACCGGTGAGTCGGTGCCGGTGGAGGTGCGGCCGGGTGATGCGGTGACCGGGGCGACGGTGAACGCGGGCGGCCGCCTGATCGTCCGCGCCACGCGGGTCGGCGCCGACACCCAGCTCGCCCAGATGGCCAAGCTGGTGGAGGAGGCGCAGACCGGCAAGGCCGCCGTGCAGCGGCTGGCCGACCGGATCTCCGGGGTGTTCGTGCCGATCGTGATCGCGCTGGCCGTCGGGACACTCGGGTTCTGGCTCGGGACCGGCAACGGTGTGGGCGCCGCGTTCACCGCTGCGGTCGCGGTGCTGATCATCGCCTGCCCGTGCGCGCTGGGCCTGGCCACCCCGACGGCGCTGCTGGTCGGCACCGGCAGGGGCGCCCAGCTCGGCATCCTGATCAAGGGTCCGGAGGTGCTGGAGTCCACCCGTAAGGTCGACACCGTCGTCCTGGACAAGACCGGCACGGTCACCGAAGGCAAGATGACCCTGGTCGCCGTGCACCTGGCCGAGGGCGAGAGCCGGCAAGAGGTGCTGCGGCTGGCGGGCGCGCTGGAGCACGCCTCGGAGCACCCGATCGCCCAGGCCATCGCCCGCGAAGCCGGCTCCGACGCGACCGTCGAGGACTTCGCCAACGTCGAAGGGCTCGGCGTGCAGGGGATCGTGGACGGCCACGCGGTGCTGGTCGGCCGGCCTCGGCTGCTGGCCGAATGGTCTCAGCACCTGCCCGCCGACCTCGAACGCAAGCTGGGCGAGGAGCAGGCGGCGGGCCGTACGGCGGTGGCGGTCGGCTGGGACGGCCAGGCGCGTGCGGTGCTGGTGGTGGCCGACGTGGTCAAGCCCACCAGTAAGCAGGCGATCGCCGATCTCAGGGCACTGGGCCTGACCCCGGTGCTGCTGACCGGCGACAACGAGGCGGTCGCCAGGACCGTGGCGGCAGAGGTGGGCATCGACGAGGTGATCGCCGAGGTGCTGCCCGCCGACAAGGTGGACGTGGTCAAGAAGCTGCAGGGCGAGGGCAAGGTCGTGGCCATGGTGGGCGACGGGGTCAACGACGCCGCCGCGCTGGCCCAGGCCGACCTGGGGCTGGCGATGGGGACCGGGACCGATGCCGCCATCGAGGCCTCTGACCTCACTCTGGTCCGAGGTGATCTGCGGGTGGCGGCTGACGCGCTGCGGTTGTCGCGTCGTACGCTGTCGACGATCAAGGGCAATCTGTTCTGGGCGTTCGCCTACAACGTGGCCGCGTTGCCGTTGGCGGCGCTCGGGCTGCTCAACCCGATGATCGCCGGGGCCGCGATGGCGTTCTCCAGCGTCTTCGTGGTGAGCAACAGCCTGCGGCTACGCCGCTTCAAGTAAGAAACCGCTCCCTGTGGCCGAAGGCGATCAACGCCTTCGGCCACATCGCGTGCACCCCAGCATCACGGCCCAGTCGGTGCTCAGTCCGCGGCAGGGCGGGGCAGGCGGAGCCCCTTGAGGGCGAGCGCGTTGACCGCGACGATGAAGCTCGATCCGGACATGGACAGGGCCGCGATCTCCGGTCGCAGCACCAGGCCGAAGGCGGGCTCGAAGACACCGGCCGCGATCGGCAGCGCGATCGTGTTGTAGCCGATCGCCCAGCCCAGGTTCTGCCGCATCTTGCGCAGCGTGCCGCGGCCGATGGCCAGTGCCGTCGGGACGTCGAGCGGGTCGGAACGCATGAGCACCACGTCGGCGGTCTCGATGGCGACATCGGTACCGGCGCCGATCGCGATGCCCAGGTCGGCCTGGGCCAGCGCCGGGGCGTCGTTGACGCCGTCGCCGACCATCGCGACCCTGCGCCCGCCGCTCTGCAATGCGGCGATCTTGGCGGCCTTGTCACCTGGCAGCACCTCGGCGATCACCGTGTCGATGCCGAGCTGATCGGCGATCCGCCGGGCGGTGGCCTCGTTGTCGCCGGTCAGCATGACGACCTCGACGCCGGCCTCGTGCAGCGCGGCCACCGCGGCCGCTGAGCTGTCGCGGGGAGCGTCGGCGATGCCGATCACCCCTGCCGCGCGCCCGTCCACGGCGGCGATGACCGCGGTGCGTCCGCCCGCCGCCAGTTCCTCACGCCGTACGGCCAGGGTGCCCAGGTCGATACCTTCCGCCTGCATGAGTTTCGTGTTGCCCACCACGACCCGGCGCCCGTCCACCTGGGCCGTCGCGCCGTGACCGGGGACGTTCTCGAAGCCGGTGGCCCGCGGGACGCCGGGGGCGTGCGCGTCGGCGTAGCGGACCACGGCCTCGGCCAGCGGGTGCTCGGACTCCCGCTCGACGGCGGCCACCAGCCGCAGCAGTTCGGCCTCCTCCAGCCCGTCGGCGATCACATCGGTGACCTCCGGCTCGCCCCTGGTCAGGGTGCCGGTCTTGTCCATGACCACGGTCTGGATGCGAGCCGAGGTCTCCAGCGCCATGGCGTTCTTGAACAGCACGCCACGCTTGGCGCCGAGGCCGGTGCCCACCATGATCGCGGTGGGGGTGGCCAGGCCGAGCGCGTCGGGGCAGGTGATCACGACGACGGTGATGGCGAACAGCATGGCCGTTCCTGCCGTCGCGCCCGCCACGAGCCAGACCGCCAGCGTCAGCCCGCCGCCGATGAGCGCGACGAGGACCAGCCAGAACGCCGCCCGGTCGGCCAGGCGCTGCCCTGGTGCCCTGGAGTTCTGGGCCTGCTGGACGAGCTTGACGATCTGGGCCAGCGCGGTGTCGGCGCCGACCTTGGTGGCCCGTACCCGCAGGGTGCCGTTCTTGTTGATGGTCGCGCCGACGACCGCGGCGCCCGGGGCTTTGTGCACCGGCAGGCTCTCGCCGGTGACCATCGACTCGTCGACCTCGCTCTCGCCCTCCACGACCTCGCCGTCGACGGCGATCTTCGCGCCGGGACGGACCAGCAGCACGTCCCCGACCACGACCTCGGCCGTGGGGACCTCCACCTGCTCGCCGTCGCGGATCACCACCGCCTTGGGCGGTGCCAGGTCGAGCAGCGCCCGGATCGCGTCGTTGGCGCCGCCTCTGGCCCGCATCTCGAACCAGTGCCCCAGCAGCACGAACGCCGCCAGCACGGTCGCGGCCTCGTAGAACACCTCGCCGCCGCCGGTCAGCGTGATGTACAGCGAGTACAGCCAGCCCGCCCCGACCGCCACGGCGACCAGCACCATCATGTCCAGCGTGCGCGCCCGCAACGCCCGTACGGCGCCGTCGAAGAAGATCCACGACGAGTAGAAGATCACCGGCAGGCTGAGCAGCAGCGCCCACACGTCCTCGCGCAGCCCGAACGGCACCGGCACGTCCAGCCCCAGCACCTCCCGGCCGATCGGCGACCAGATCAGGATCGGGACCGACAGCACGGCGGCCACCAGGAACCGGTTGCGCATGTCGGCCACCATGGCCTCCATCGACATGGCGCCGTGGCCCCCGTGCCCCATCATCTCGTGCGGAGACGCTTCATGCTCGGCAGCGGGCTCCAGAACCGCGTGCTCGACGCCTGGCGGGTCGGGCTCCGCCATGGGGTCGCAGACGTGCGACGGCACGGACTGTCCCGCGCAGTGATAGCCGCACTCCTGGACCCAGCGGCGCAGCTCGGCCAAGGACGTGGTCCTCGGGTCGAACACCACGGTGGCGGTCTGCCCGACCGGGTTCACCTCGACCTCGATCACTCCAGGGCGGCGGCTCAGGACGGCACGCACGACGTTCTGCTCGGAGGCCCACCGCAGCCCGCTCACGTCGAGAACCGCTGTGCTGCGATCCTTGGTCTCCCCGGTCGTCATGGCTCTCCTCCATACCCGTCCGGTGGCACTTGATCTACCATTAGCCATAGTAGACGTTGCGTCCTGAGGCGTCGTATGGCGACCTCAAGGAGTCCGATTCACGCTCGTACGTGTGGAGCCCGCAGGACATGCGTCGCGAGGCCGAACCGCGCCGCGATCTCACCGCTGCTCATGCCGGCAGGTGAGTTCATGTCGGCATCAAGTCGCATGCCGGCCCCCATGTCCGAAGCGGCGCGGGCCGCCGGAGCCACCACCCTCGACGCTTTCTACTATCAGCGTTCGTGGGTCAGAGGGTGAAGAGCGAATGGCAGTGATGTGCCAGGAAGGAGCTGAGGCCGGGCACCAGCGCGACCATCGCGGGCCCGCCCAGCAGCAGGGCGACCGCGAGCAGCCCGGTCAGGCGCTCGCGACGGCCTAGCGGCGCCTCGGGATTGAGCATGCGGCGCACGCGGGTGATCGCCGTCTCGCCGCCCGCGCCCAGCGTGAACGCGGGCGCGTGGCCGGTGGCCAGCCGGACCAGCGCGGCGGCGATCTGCACCCGCGGGTGGCGGCGCGCGGCGACGTCGTCGGCCAGCAGCTCGATCAGCCTGGCGATCTCCGTCCTGGCCCGCTCGAACAGCGGGACGTGCGGGAAAGCCCGGGCCAGAGCCTCGCCGGCGGCGAGCACCAGGTGATGGCGTCCCCGGAGGTGCGCCCGCTCGTGCTCCAGCACCGCGGCGACCTGCTCAGGAGCGAGACTTCGCAGCGCGCCCGTGGTGATGACCATCTGGGCGTGCCTGCCGGGCACGCAGTAGGCCAGCCGCTCGTCGTACTCGATCACGACCGCGCCGAGGTCGCTGTCGCGCCGGCCCAGGAGACTGAGCAGCGCCGCGTGCTCGCGACGTTCGGCGCGGGCTCTGACCAGGACGGCCGCACCGCAATAGGCGACCCGTGCCAGCACCGCTCCCGCGGCCAGCAGCGCGCCCGCACCCGCCGGTGTGACGCCGGATCCGTCGTTCAGCATGTCGGCGCAGGCCTCGAACAGCCCGGCCAGGCCGTGCCCCACGATCTCAGGAGGGACGGCGAAGGCCAGCGCCGCCAGCGCCGTCGAGGCGACCACCGAAGCGGCCGCCGCCTGCCAGAGCGCGATCGCCAGCCGGGGTGCCCGATCGGCCCGGCGCGCCGCCCGGCGGCCCAGCCGGGGCAGCCAGATCGCGGCCATGACCGTGTAGAGCAGCAGGACGATGGCGGCGATCATGCCCGACCGCCTCGGTGCGGGAACACCTGCAGTGCCGCCTCCAGCGCCGCGGCCTCCTCCGGCGTCAGCCGCTCCAGGAAGTGCACCAGCGTGGCGGCCTGGTTGCCGCTGCCCGCGAGCGCGCTGCGCATCAGGTCGGCCGTGTAGGCCTCCTTGGAGGCGACCGGCTCGTAGACGTACGCCCGGCCCACCGGCCGGCGCTTCAGCAGGCCTTTCGTGTGCAGCTTGTCCATCACGGTCATCACCGTGGTGTAGGCGATGGCCCGCTCCTGGCGAAGGTCTTCCAGGACATCTCGTACGGAGGCGGGCCGGCGCCGGGCCCACATCCGGTCCATGATCGTGGATTCGAGCTCGCCGAGACCCCGCATCATGCCGGCAATGCTACCGGCGATCGTAGTCAGAACGTTTCGCGTGCCGTGATCGCCCGCTTGAGCTTGATCAGGTCCTTGGGGGAGTTGACCGCGACGGCGCCCACCAGCACGCCGTTCCGGGTGAAGGCCACGGCGAAGCGGTCTTCTTCCGGGGAGCCGGCGGCGATGCTCGCCGCGTCCGCGAGGTGCGGCAGCCCGGCCATCTGGACGCGGGCGCCGTGCACATGGGTGGCGAAGTTCGGCACGTCCGCAAAGGGTTGCGCGTTCTCCGGCCCGGCCAGCAGATTCCGGGCGGCGACCGCACCCTGCTCGTTGGCGTTGGACCAGTGCTCGATGCGCACCCTCTCCCCGCCGAAGAGGCCGTGCGGCCAGCGCGCGACATCCCCCGCGGCCACGACGTCGGTCGACTCCGTCGCGAACAGCGTCGGCTCGCACAGCACGCCGTCGTCCACGGACAGACCGCTGCCGTCCAGCCATTCGGTGTTCGGCACCACGCCCATGCCCCCGATGACCAGGTCCGCGGCGATGGACCGGCCGTCGCTGAGCCGTACCTGGCCGCCGTTCACGGCGGTGACCCGGACGTTCGTGACGAGCTCGACGCCGTTGCGCTCATGGTGCGCGGCCAGCCAGCGTGACGCCTCCTCGCCCAGCCCGGCGTGCATGGGGTACGGCGCCGAGTCGACCAGGGTGACCTTCCGGCCGAGCTGTCGCGCCGTGGAGGCCACCTCGCCCCCGATGAAGCCGCCGCCGATGACCAGCACGTGCTCGTGCCCCGACTCGAGCTGCGCGCGCAGCGCCAGCGCGTCGTCGAGGGTGCGCAGGGTGCGCACGCCGTCGAGCCGGCGCGGGCGCGCGCCGCTGGCGATGACCAGGCCGTCGTAGCCGACCTCAACGCCGTCGTCGAGGGTGACCGTCCGGCTCCGGACGTCAAGGCGTACGGCCTGCCGCCCGCGCAGCCACTGGTCGCCGAGCTCCTCCGCGCCGGGGAGCGTGACGTCGTCGTCGCCACGCAGCACGCTCTTCGAGAGCGGCGGGCGGTTGTAGGGCACATGCGTCTCGGCTCCGACCAGCGTGACCTCGCCCTCGAAGCCCTCCCGGCGCAGCGTCTGCACGGCCCGCAGCCCCGCCAGCGAAGCACCGACAACGATGATCTTGTTGAGTTCTCTCATGCCGGCGACAATACCTCTAGGGGGTATGTTGCCGGCAATGTGACATGGATCTCATATACCCCTGGGCCGTATGCCTTGCCTTGGAGATGATCACGGCGTACCGTCTCCTCTGCATACCCAGCAGGGGTATGTGAGAGAGGAGATGTGGCGATGAGCACGAGCACGTACAAGGTGTCGGGGATGACCTGCGGCGGGTGCGCCGGCAAGGTGCAGGCGGAGATCGGCAAGGTCGCCGGGGTCTCATCGGTGGCTGTCGAGCTGGCGACCGGACAGGTCACCGTCACCTCGGACGGCCCGCTCGACGACGCCGAGATCAGGAACGTCGTGGAAGAGGTCGGCTACGAAGTGGTCGCCGGCTGAACCTCCGAAGTGCTCTGCCGGGCATGTGGGAGTGCTCTGCTGTCTACCCGGACGGGCCCGTCACGGAGTGAAGCGGTAGCCCATGCCCGGCCGAGGTTGAGCAATCATGGTGAGACCTCCGCCGGGGGTCTCTTCGGGTGCGAGCGTGCCGCCCATGGCTTCGGTCAACCCCCGCGAAAGCGCGAGTCCCAGGCCCACGCCGGTGCCGTTGTCGCGGATCTCGGCCAGGTCGTCGTGCCGGCTGGCCGTGACGAGCGCCTGATGATTGTCGGGGCTGTGGCGGACGGCGTTCGACATGAGGCTGACCAGCGTTTGGTGGTTCTCGACGGCTTTCATACGGCGAGAGCCGGAATATTGACGCCATCTCTACGGGTCGCCAGTCATCGGAGGAGGAGACCCTCGCTGCGTGGCCTCCTCCACCGAAGGGCGGTTGTCAGGCGAGAATCATCCGATGTCTGCTCTTGACCGGCGAGCCGGCAAAGCTTAACGTTCCGCCGTATGGAGCACGCTGATCCCTCC
Source organism: Nonomuraea sp. NPDC049695 (assembly GCF_040674955.1). Lineage (NCBI taxonomy): Bacteria > Bacillati > Actinomycetota > Actinomycetes > Streptosporangiales > Streptosporangiaceae > Nonomuraea > Nonomuraea sp. NPDC049695. The sequence goes on from NZ_JBFANV010000035.1 coordinate 36,889, forward strand.
CGGAGGCGGTTGTCAGGACAGGCGGCGGACGGCCTGGTCGAGGTGGCGTTCACGGTGAACGGCACCGCCGAGCGGCTCCGCGCGGACCCGCGGACGACGCTGCTCGACACCCTGCGGGAGCGGCTGGAGCTGACCGGCACGAAGAAGGGCTGCGACCGCGGGCAGTGCGGGGCCTGCACCGTGCACGTGGACGGCAGGCGGGTGCTGTCGTGCCTGACCCTCGTGGCCACGATGGACGGCCACGAGGTCACCACGATCGAGGGCCTGGCCGACGGCGACCGGCTGCACCCGGTGCAGCGGGCGTTCATCGACCGCGACGGCTTCCAGTGCGGGTTCTGCACGTCGGGGCAGATCATGTCGGCGGTGGCCGTGCTGCGGGAGGGGCATGCGCGGACCGACGCGGAGATCCGCGAGGCCATGTCGGGCAATGTCTGCCGCTGCGGCGCCTACCCGTACATCGTCGAGGCCGTGCAGCAGGCGCGGGCCTGATGCGCGCCTTCGGCTTCGCCGCGCCCCGCGGCATCGACGACGCCCTCAGCCTGGCCGGGGACGCCTCGGCCTTCCTCGCAGGCGGCACCACGCTGGTCGATCTGATGAAGCTCGACGTGCTCGCCCCCGAGCAGGTCATCGACATCAACCGCCTCCCGCTGCACGGGATCCGGTCCGGGCCGGACGGCCTGCGCATCGGCGCACTCGAGCGGATGGAGGACGTCGCCCGCCACGACGCCGTCGCGACCCACTACCCGCTCGTCTCGCAGGCGCTGCTCCTCAGCGCGTCACCGCAGCTGCGCAACATGGCCAGCATCGGCGGCAATCTCCTGCAGCGCACCCGCTGCGGCTACTTCCGCGATGTGGCGACGGCGTGCAACAAGCGCGCACCCGGCAGCGGCTGCCCGGCGCGGACCGGCGACAACAGAGGCCACGCCGTCCTGGGCACGAGCGTCTCCTGCGTCGCCACGCACGCGAGCGACGTCGCGGTGGCGCTGGTCGCGCTGGACGCGTCCGTACGGCTGCTCGGCGCCGACGGCGAGCGGACGGTCCCGCTGGCGGACTTCTACCTGCCGCCCGGCGACACCCCGCACGTGGAGAACCGGTTGCGACCCGGCGAGCTCATCACCGAGGTGATCGTGCCGCCTCTGCCGTGGGCCGGGCACTCCGTCTACATCAAGGTGCGCGACCGTCAGTCGTACGAGTTCGCGCTGGCCTCGGCCGCCGTGGCGGTCGATCTCCGCGACGGCGCCGTACACGATGCCCGGGTCGCGGTGGGCGGCGTGGGGACCGTGCCCTGGCGGCTGCCCGCCGTCGAGGCGGCGCTGCGCGCCGGCCAGAGCCGCGAGACAGCGGCCGCGCTCGCCGCGGAGGGCGCGCGCCCGCTGGCCGGCAACGCTTTCAAGGTGACACTGGTGCAGCGCGTGATCCTGCGCGCCCTGACGGAACTGGCAGGCCCGCGATGAGGCCCGTAATGAGGTCGGTGGACAGGGAAGACGGCCCCGTCAAGGTCACCGGCGCGGCGGTCTACGCGGCCGACAACCATCCGGACGGGCTCGCCCACGGTTACCTGCTCACCAGCACGATCGCGCGCGGCTCCATCCTCGCCATGGACACCTCTCTGGCGGAGAAGGCGCCCGGGGTGATCGCGATCTACACGCCGTTCAACCCGCTCGAGCTCCACCCGTACGCCAAGGAGGAGAACGCCGAGCTCACCCCGCCGCTGCAGGACACCGGCGTCCGCTACTACGGCCAGGCCATAGGACTGGTCGTGGCGGAGACGTTCGAGCAGGCCAGGGATGCCGCGGCGCTGGTGACCACCCGGTACGACGCCGAACGCCCCAGGGCGTCCTTCGCCGACGGCCTGGCGAGCGCCACCCCGCCGCCCAACGGCACGCCCGTCGTGGACGTGCTGGCCCCCGGTGTCTCCTCCATCGACGAGGCGCTGGCGGCCGGCGACGTCACCGTCACCGTCACGTACACCACCCCGGCCGAGACCCACGTCGCGATGGAGCCGCACGCCACCGTGGCGTTCTGGACCGGGGACCAGCTCACCGTCTACACAGCGAGCCAGGGCGTACGGCTGGTCGTGGACCGGCTGACGGAGACGCTCGCCATCGGCCCGGAGCGGATCCGCGTCATCAACCCGTACGTCGGGGGCGGCTTCGGCAACAAGTGGGGCATGTGGGCGCACACCCCGCTGACCGTGGCGGCGGCCCGCGCCCTCGATCGCCCGGTCAAGACCGTCCTCACCCGCGAGCAGGTGTTCACCGTGGTCGGGCATCGGCCGGTGACCGCCCAGACCGTCTCGCTCGGCGCCGCCAGGGACGGCACGCTCATCGCCGTCAAGAACGACGGCGTCTCCGGCAAGTCGGCATCGAACGACTTCTACGAGCAGGTCGCCAACCTCTCCCTGGCCCTGTACGGCTCGGCCAACCTGCACGTGAGCAGGAAGGTCGTCACTCTGGACGTGCCGGTCACCACCATCATGCGCGCCCCTCAGGAGTCCAACGGCTCCTTCGCGCTGGACAGCGCGATGGACGAGCTGGCCGCCGAGCTCGGCATGGACCCGCTCGACCTGCGCATGAAGAACGACACCGCCGTCCATCCGGCCAGCGGGCTGCCCTGGTCGAGCAAGCACCTGGCGGAGTGCTACACCCTGGGCGCCGAGCGGTTCGGCTGGTCGCGGCGCAGTCCCAGGCCCGGCGCGGTCATCGACGGCGACTGGCTGGTCGGCCTCGGCATGGGGACGGCGACCTACGGCGCGGGACGAGGCCAGGCCTCGATCAACGTTCGGCTGCGCGCCGACGGCCGCGCCGTGGTGTCGGGCACCGCGGCCGACCTGGGCACAGGACAGTCCACCGTCTTCGCCCTCCTCGCCGCCGACGCCCTCGGCATCCCGGTCGGCAGGGTCGTGCCGGTGCTCGGCGACTCCGCCACGCCTCCGGCGGCCAACGCGGGCGGCTCCGGCTCCACCTCCACCAACGGGCCGGCCGTCCGGCTCGCCGCCGACGCCGCCAAGGAGGCGATGGTCAGGCTCGCGACCGAACACGAGAAGTCGCCGTTCCACGGTCAGGAGGTCGCGTTCTCGGCCGGGGAGGTCAGGGCCGGCGGGCGCGGGATGCCCTTCGGCGAGCTGCTGACCCTGCTGGGCGTGCCCGCCGTCGAGGCCACCGCGACCTCGCCGCGCAACCCCGTGAAGGACCACGCGTTCAGGTCATTCGGCGCGCACTTCTGCGAGGTACGGGTCAACCGGTGGACCGGGGAGCCCCGGGTCACGCGGTGGCTGTGCGTGGTGGACGCGGGCACGATCGTCAACGCCAGGACGGCCCGCAGCCAGATCGTGGGCGGCATCGTCATGGGGATCGGTCAGGCGCTCCTGGAGGACCTGCGGATCGAGCCGGAGACGGGCCGGTTCGCCAACGCCACGATGGCCGACTACCTGGTCCCCGTGAACGCCGACATCCCCCACATAGATGTGGAGTTCCTGAATTATCCCGACACCTTGCTGAGCGACCTCGGCGCCCGCGGCATCGGCGAGTTCGGCATCGTCGGAGCGGCGGCAGCCGTGGCGAACGCCGTCCACAACGCCACCGGCAGGCGCATCCGCGACCTCCCCATCACCCTGGACAAGCTCCTGTGACGGGACTGCCCATGAGCAGGAGAATTCCGGCCCCTTTCACCTCAGACTAAAAGCGTTGCGACGAAACGGCATATCTGGCAATTTGAAGAGCGGAAAGATCACTTGGGCCTGCTGGGAGAGGAATCGATGCCGAGCAATTCTCGGCGTACCACGCTGGCCGCCGTCGCCGCCTCGGCCGGTGTGTCCGTGACCACTGTGTCCAAGGTGCTCAACGGCCGCCACGACGTCGCGCCGGCCACTCGTTCGCTGGTGCAGTCTCTGCTGCTGGAACAGGGCTACGTGCCGCGCTCGTCAGGGCAGGCCCACGCGCGGAGTACGGCCACGGTAGAGCTGTGGGTGGACGATCTGTGCGCGTACTCCACCGAGGCCATCAAGGGCACGGTCGAGGCCGGAGCCGAGTCGGGCGTCGCGGTCGTCGTCACCTATCCGAAGGACAGAGCCGGCGAAGGGGTCTCCTGGGCGCGCGACCTCGTGGCCGCCGGGCGTCGAGCGGTGATCACCCTGATGAGCGTGCCGACCCCGGCCCAGCTCGCCGCGCTGTCCAAGGCCCACCTCCCGGTGGTGGTCATCGATCCGTTGAACCTGCCGGACACCCTCGTGACCAGCGTCGGAGCCACCAACTTCGCCGGCGGTCTGTCCGCCACACAGCATCTGCTGGAGCTCGGCCACCGCCGCATCGCCTATCTCGGCGGACCCGCGACTTCGACCACCAACCAAGCACGCATGCATGGCTACCGCGCCGCCATGGAGGCCGCGGGGGTGCCCGTGCCATCCGAGTACGTCCGCACCCCGGGCTTCGGCTATCCCGACGGGATGAGAGAAGGAGCCGCCCTGCTCGACCTGCGCCCCGCGCCGACGGCCATCTTCGCGGCCGGCGACGAGAGCGCCATGGGAGCCATACAGGCGGCCAGGGCCCGCGGCCTGCGCATCCCCGAAGAGCTCAGCGTCGTCGGCTTCGACGACACTGAGATCGCCACCATGACCTCGCCGCAGCTGACCACCGTACGCCAGCCGCTGCGCGAAATGGGCGCCGTCGCCCTGCGCACCGCGCTGCGCCTGGCCGCCGGCGAGGACATCGAATACCGCCACATCGAGCTTGCTACCAAACTCGTCATACGCGGTTCGACACTCGCCGCCTGACCGAGAACGCCCGGCCCGCGTGAGCAACCCGCTGACCTTCGTCACGATGCGCCTCCACAGGCATCGGCAGCACTCTGCCCACGGGAGCGCGAGCCGCTGCCGCCCTGCGGGATGGCTGCAGCCGGCTAAGGGGGCCCGCCGGGTGACAGCCGTACGGCGGTGACCTTGTACTCCGGGCACGACGTGACCGTGTCCGCGTGGCCCGAGGTGAGGGCGTTCACCCCGCTGGCGGGGAAGTGGAACGCGCAGAAGAGCTGGCCGGGCGCGGTCTCGTCGGTGATGCGGGCGTTCAGCGTGGCGCGTCCGTGGCGGCTTTCCACGGTGACCGGGTCGGCCACGCCGGTCGGCCAGAGCCCGGAACGTGTCAAAGGGACGGTCCGCAACGGACGACCTTCCCGTTTTCCCCGGTCAGGACACACGTGCGGTGGTAGAAGGCCGCCTCTGGCCTGAGCCGGGAGCGGAACGGCGACGCATGGACACGCATGGGCGGCCGGTGACCACGGCGCAGTCTTGAGGGCCTTTGCCGTGGCTTTGTCGCGTTCCGGGCAGGAGGTACGCACGGGGAAGGCTTCTGATGAAAGGCGGGACCATGAACGATGTCATCGTCGTGGGGACCGACGGTTCGCCGGGCGCCGACGCCGCGCTCACCTGGGCAGCCGACGACGCGGCACGCAAGGGGCTCCGGCTTGAGCTCGTCCACGTGATCGAACGTGGCACCTACGATCTTCCGCGTTATCCCATCCCCGGCCTGCTGGAGACGCTTGGGGAGGCCGCCGAGCTGATGCTGGAGGAGAAAGTCGGGACTGTCATGGCCGGATGGCCCGACGTCCAGGTCGCCGCCAGGGTGGTGACCGGATCGGCGGTGGCGGAGCTGCGGGTGCGGGCGGAGTCGGCCGCCGAACTGGTGGTCGGCCGCCGCGGGCGCGGTGGGTTCGCCAGCGCGTTGCTCGGCTCGGTGAGCCTGGGCGTGGCGGGCCACGTCCACGGCACGGTCGTCGTGGTACGGGAGGCGGCGGCCGAACGCGGGCGGCTCGTGGTGGGCGTGGACGAGACCGATTCCTGCGAGCCCGCCCTGGCCCATGCCTTCGCCGAGGCCTCCCTGCGCCGGGCGGCGCTGCGCGCCCTCTACGCCTACGCTGTCCCCGTCCACGCGGTCTCGCTCGACCTGGACCGGCTCCAACGAGCCCAGTACGAGTTCCTTCGCGATCGCCTCGCCCCTTGGCGGGCCAAGCACCCCGAGGTCAAAGTGATCGAGGACATCACCTCCGTTCATCCGGTGGCGGCTCTCACCGATGCGTCCAGGGACGCCGACCTGGTCGTGGTGGGCAACCGGGGGTACGGCGGCATGGCGTCCGCGGTGCTGGGCTCCGTCAGCCACGGCGTGCTGCACTACGCTCACTGCCCGGTCGCCGTTGTCCGCCGCCATGCCTGACCCGCACCGGGAGCATCTGGCACGCGAGCGGGCCGGCGGCGCTGACGGCAGGGCTGCTCAGCCCATCATGTGGCGCGGCCCGTGTGGGCCCGGCCTGTCCCATCTGCCACAGGGCCTGCCCCGTTCACCGAACCAGTCGGCGAGGTAACGGCGCATCCGGAACATCTCGGCATGCTGGTTGTCGCGTATCTTCGCGGCGAGTTCCGCGACCTCGGGATGCTCGGCCCGCCCGGACGCCAGCAGCTGCTGCGACATCATGATCGCCGCCATGTGGTGCGGAATCATGTCCTGCAGGAACGCCTCATCGAGCGCATCGCCGGAGAGTCCGGACAGGTCGCGCATCATCGGCTGATAGTCGCGCGCTGCCGGGTGCCCCGGATACCAGTTCGCCAGCCACTCCTTCATGGTGGCGATCTCGGCGTTCTGCGTCGTGACGATCGAGGCGCCCAGGGCGCGCATCTGGGGCCGGTTCGAGCGCTGAAGCTGCCGGGCCGCGGCTACTGCTTCTTCATGGTGGGCCACCATTTGGCGCAGATAGCCGGCCTCGTCGCTGACGTACATGTGGCGCATCCAGCCGCACGGGCCCATGGGGCCCCAGCCGGTCGGCGTGGCGGTCGGCTGCCAGACGGCGGCCGCAGGCGGCGTGGCGCCGGCCGTGGTGCCGGCCGTGGCGCCGGCGATGCCGGTCACCGCCGCCGCGGCGGCCAATGCCGCCCCGACCGCGATCGCCGCTGTTGCCGGACGTTTCATGTCGGCCCCCAGCGTCATGTGTCCTCTTCCCCGACCCTGCAAGTCTGCGTGCGCATGGCACTGGCAGGGCAGTGCCATGCGACCCTGATGACCAGGACCAACGTCCCGACCGCGGGGGACAGGTACGCCCTGGCGCGGGCGTCCGCTCCCGGCCGTCAGCGCATCCGCCGCAGCAGCGGCGAGGGCGACGGCTCGCAGGGTGTCACCCGGATCCGGGCGTCCACCGTGGTGGCGCCCTCCGGTACGACGATGACCGGGTTGAGCCGCTCGACCGCATCTGCCGCTACTGCGACCGCATCTCAAAACCGGCTCACTAGGCGGCGTTCCGCCGCGGTGCGAGACTGATCGACATGGAAAGCGAGCACCGTCCGTTGATGCCGCAGATGCGGCTCGATGAGCTGCTGGCAGAACTACAGGTACGGCTCACCGCCGTGCTGGCCACCCGCGACCGGGTGCACGCGCTCCTCGAAGCCGTCGTGTCCGTGGGCAGCGACCTCGACCTGGAAACAGTGCTGCGCCGCATCGTGGAGACCGCGACCAAGCTGGTCGACGCCGGCTACGGCGCGCTCGGTGTCGTGGGGCTGGAGAGCACACTCCTCCAGTTCATCCCGGTCGGGCTGAGCGAGGAGGAGATCGCTCGCATCGAGCACTGGCCGCACGGCCTCGGCCTGCTCGGATTGCTGATCAAGGACGCCCGGCCGCTGCGGCTGCGCCGCATCTCCGACCACCCCGAGTCGTACGGCTTCCCGCCCGGCCACCCGCCGATGGGTTCCTTCCTCGGTGTCCCGGTACGGGTGCGCGACGAGGTGTTCGGCAACCTCTACCTGACCGAGAAACGCGGCGGCGGCGACTTCGACGAAGAGGATGAGGCCATCGTGATCGCGCTGGCCACCGCGGCGGGTGTCGCCGTCGAGAACGCCCGCCTGTACGAGGAGTCGCGGCGGCGCGAGACCTGGCTGCAGGCCTCCTCGGAGATCACCACGAGCCTGCTGTCCGGCGCCGAGCCGGGTCAGGTGCTCACCGCGGTGGCCGCGCGCGCCCGCCAGATGAGCGACGCCGACCTGGTCCAGGTGCTGCTGCCGAATCCGGCGGGCGACTCGCTGCGGGTGGAGGTCGCCGAAGGAGAGGGCGCGGAGGAAGTGCTGGGGACCGCCTTCGAGGTGTCGGCCACGCTCGCGGGCGACGTGTTCGCGCAGGGGGAGCCGATGTCCGACGCGGACCTGCAGAGCGCTCCCTACCCGGACTCGCCGTTGCAGCGGCTGGGTTACGGCCCTGGGCTCATGATTCCGCTGGGCACCCTGCCGCATGTGCATGGGGTGCTGGCGCTGGCCAAGCGGAGCGGGCGGCTGCCGTTCAGCACCGCGGACCAGCAGATGCTGCATGCCTTCGCCGGCCAGGCGGCGATCGCGCTGGAACTGGCCGAGGCACGCCGGGACGCGGAGCGCCTCGGCCTGCTGGAGGACCGGGACCGGATCGCCAAGGACCTGCACGATGTGGTGATCCAGCGATTGTTCGCGACCGCGATGACGTTCATGAGCACGGTGCGGCTGGTGGACCATCCGGAGGCGGCCAAACGGCTGCAGCGCGGCATCGACGAGCTGGATGAGACGATCCGGCAGATCCGCTCGTCCATCTTCGCCCTGCAGGTCTCTCATGACCAGGCCGCACCCAGCCTGCGGGCGCAGATCGTGGATCTGGTGGAGGGCGCCGGCAGCCATCTGGGCTTCATGCCGGGCCTGCGCATGGAAGGGCAGATCGACACGCTGGTGCCGGAACCCGTCGCCGAGCACCTGCTGGCCGTCCTGCGCGAGGCCCTGTCCAACGTGGTACGCCACTCCCACGCCACCCGGGCCGCCGTCTCCGTCGAGGTGGCGAGCGACGGCCTCACCCTCACGGTCTCGGACAACGGCGTCGGCCTGAAGGAGAGCGGACGTCGGAGCGGTGTGCGCAACATCGAGGAACGGGCCGGCCGCCTCGGCGGTACCGCAGAGCTGGAGAGCCCTGGCCCGGAAGGGACAGGCACGCGGCTGCGCTGGCACGTCCCTTTGTGAGGTCCGGCGGCCCAGGAGAACGGGCCACCGGAGGCGGGCGTCGCGCTCCTTTCAACGCACGATCGCGACCGGGCAGGGCGCATGCCGCAACATGGCCGCGGTCACGGAGCCGAACCGTCCGTGCGGGCTCCCGACGACCACCAGGGTCGCGTCCGTGACGGCGGCGAGCGCCTCGCCTGCCGGTGACTGTGTCGTACGCGCCTCGATCATGACGTTCGGCTGCTTCTCCCTCCATGGCCGGAGGACCTGCGCCAGCCAGGTGCCGGCGGCGTTTCCGACGGCCATGGGGTCGAGGGCGGGGAACGCGATCCCTCCCCAGGCCACCGGAGGCTGGTGCCAGGCGTGCACCGCGAGCAGCGGAAGGCCGCGTACGGTCGCTTCCGCGCAGGCGAAGGCGAGCACCGCGTCGGCCTTGCCGTCGTCCGCCAGGCCCGCCACGATCGGTCCCTGGTGGGGCCTGCGAGGCAGCGGACCCCTGCCACGGACGACGATGACCGGGCACTGGGCGTGGGCCACGACATGGGCTGCCACGGAGCCGGTCACCGCTCGCGCCACGGCGCCCAGTCCACGCGAGCCGACCACGAGCAGTCCGGCCTCGGCCGACAGCTCCTCCAGCCGCCTGGTCGTCGAGCCCTCGTACAGATCAGGCCGCACGTCCAGTCCTGGGGAGCCGGCTCGAGCGCAGTCGGCGCCGTGCCACAGCACGTGCTCGGCCGCATGGTGCAGCGAGTCACGGGCCGCCGGATCACCGTCGCCGTACGGCCATTGCCACGCGTGGCAGACGACGAGGGGCAGCTTTCGGAGCTCGGCCTCGTCGATCGCCCAGTCCAGGGCCTGCATCGAGTGGTCGGAGCCGTCGTAGCCGATCACCACGCCCCTTGTCTCGTTCACATATCCACTCTTGGCAGACCACAGCGCCCTAGGGGAGGCCACAACCGGTTGGTCCTAAGGCTTTGCCCTATTGCGGTCAGCGCTTTGACCCGGACCTGGAGGGGGAGGGATGGAGGGTTTCATCCCAGTGATCAGGCGAGGATGGAGAATCGGTGGTCCAGATCGAAGATCCTGAACAGGCGGGCGACGCGTTCGGGGACGCGGGACAGGTACAGGTGTGCGCCGACGTCCCGGGCCCTGTCGTCGGCACGGATGAGCGCTGTGAGTCCCGACACGTCCATGAACGACACGTCGCCCAGGTCGACCTCGATGGTCGAGCTCGGGCCGTTCATCGTACCGATAAGCAGGTCCTCCAGCGGTGGCGCCGTCGCGACGTCGACCTCGCCACAGACCGTGACCTTCGCCGTGCCGTTCACCGCCTGCTTGAAAAGCTCGAAGGGGCTTCTGTACGCGCCTGGATGGACAAACTTCCGCTTCATCTCCGCCTCCAGTCGAGTGCTGCCACGGGGCGCAGACCGTCTTACCGGATCACTCCATGCTGGTCGGTCGCCAAAGGCCGCAGTAGGGCCGAAGGTCCCACCCCTAGGCTCCCAAAGTCCTCAGGACCGGGACTGACCAGGTCAGACGCATGAGAGGCGAGGACAACCCTGACCAACGGCCGCCACGACTCGGGACTTCCGGCCCTATGCCCTGCCTTCGCCCGGAGCTGTGATGAAAGCGACCGACAAGGAGGAGCGCGAGGACCGCGCCGGTACCCGGACCTCATGACGTCCACAGCCAGGTGCGGGAGGCAACGTCGTCACCGACCTCACCGTGTGGGGCGGTGCCTGACAAGAAGGTGGGCCCGTGTTCACCGAGATCAAGGAGACGCATGCCGCGGTGGTGTTCCTGCTCGGCGAGCATGCGTACAAGCTGAAGAAGCCCGTCGACCTCGGCTTCCTCGACTTCCGCACGGTGCGCGCGAGGCAGGTGGCCTGCCGCCGTGAGGTGGAGCTGAACCGCAGGCTGGCCCCCGACGTCTACGAGGGCGTGGCCGACGTGCTCGGCCCGGACGGCACGGTCTGCGAGCATCTCGTCGTGATGCGCCGCATGCCCGACGAGCGCCGCCTGGCCACGCTCGTTCGGGTGGGCAAGCCCGTGGACGAGCAGGTGCGCTCGGTGGCGCGGCAGCTCGCCGGGCTGCACGCCAGGGCCCGGCGCGGCCCGCAGATCGACCGGGAAGGCACTCGTGAGATGCTGCGCGGGCGCTGGACGGACAGTTTCCGGCAGGTACGCGGCCTGCCCGGCGCCACGATCGAGCCCGGCGTGCTGGACGAGATCGAGCGCCTCGCGCTGCGCTTCCTGTCCGGCAGAGCGTCCCTGTTCGATGCGCGCATCGCCGAGGGCCGCATCGTCGACGGCCACGGCGATCTGCTGGCCGAGGACATCTTCTGCCTGGACGACGGGCCGCGGATTCTCGACTGCCTGGAGTTCGACGAGCGCCTGCGCTTCGTGGACGGCCTGGACGACGCCGCCTTCCTCGCCATGGACCTGGAGTGGCTCGGCGCGCCGCGGCTGGCCGAGCTGTTCCTGCGCTGGTACGTCGAGTTCAGCGGCGATCCGGCGCCGACGGCGCTGTGGCACCACTATGTCGCGTATCGCGCTTTCGTCCGCGCCAAGGTCGCCTGCCTGCGCCACCGGCAAGGCGACATGGACGCCGGGTGGGAGGCGCGGCGGCTGGCCGAGCTCGCGCTCCGCCATCTGCACGCGGGAGCGGTCACGCTGGTTCTCGTCGGCGGCCCGCCTGCGAGCGGGAAATCGACGCTGGGCGGCGCGTTGGCCGATCGGCTCGGGTACACGCTGCTGCGCAGTGACCGCATCCGCAAGGAGCTGGCCGGTCTCGATCCGGCGCGGTCCGCGAGCGCGCCGTACCGGCAGGGGATCTACGATCCCGCGCACACCGCCCGGACCTACGCCGAGCTGCTGGCGCGCGCCGAACTCCTGCTCCGGCAGGGCGAGCCGGTCGTGCTGGACGCCTCCTGGAGCGATGAGGGGCATCGTGCGACGGCCGCGGAGGTGGCCGGCCGGACCTCCAGCGACATGGTCGCGCTCCTGTGCACCGTCATGCCTCAGATCGCCTCCGCCCGGCTCGCCACCCGCCGGCCCGAGCTCTCCGACGCGGACGAAACCGTCGGCGCCGCCATGACCGCGGCCATGCCGCCGTGGGCGGGCGCGATCGAGATCGACACCAGCGCTTCCCCGCAAGAGACGCTGGCACGTGCGCTGGCCGCCGTCCACCCGCCTGAGCGGAAGGTGTCGTGGCGTTTTCAGAGATCTCAGATGGAACCCGACTGACCGGCGGGTCCGCAGTGGCGCCCGTCACCGTCCTGACCTGCGGCTGGTGTACCATAACGCTCGTTACGTAACAAGCGTTCTGTATCCCGGGGGGGGCAAGTGCCCAAGCAGGTCGATCAGGATGAGCGCCGCCAGGCGATGTCCGAGGCCGTGTGGCGGGTTGTCGCCGAGCGCGGCATGGACGGGCTGACCATGCGGGCGGTCGCCGACGCGGCCGGATGCACGACGGGCATGGTGACCCACTACTTCCGCGACAAGAAGGCGCTGATGGCCCACGCCAGATCTGTCATGCACCACCGCATGGCCCACCGTGCCGACGTACTCGCCGCCCAGAGCACCGCCCGGGAGACACTGCGGTCGGTGTGCGAGCAGGCATTGCCGCTGGATGCCGAGCGGCGTCTGGAGACCGTCGTGTGGATGCACTTCCAGCTCGCCGCCCGCACCGACGCCGAGCTGCTGCACCTGCATGCGTCCGCTCACGCCTCCTGGGTCCACCGCCTCACCGGCGCCATGCGCGCCGCGCTCGGCCGGCCGGAGCCCGCGGACCTGGAAGAGCGGGTCCACAGTCTGGTCGCCTGCCTGGACGGCCTGGCGCTGAACGCTGTGACCGATCCCGACGCCTACCCGCCCGAGCTCCTGCGCCGCGTTCTTGCGACTCACCTTGATCTGGTCCTGGCAACCCCGGAAGGAACCGCGCATTCATGACAACCGCCGACGTGTCCATCACCGTCGCCGCGAGCGACGACCCCAGAATCCGGCGGTTGGTGGCCGAACATCCAGCCCTTGCCCGACGGTGCCGCCGAGCTCAAGCGCATGTATGTGACCGCTGCGGCCCGCGGCCGCGGTGTCGCCAGACGGTTGCTGGCCGAGGCCGAACGCATCGCCACCGCACACGGCCACCCCGAGATCCGCCTGGAGACCGGTGTCCGCCAGCCCGAGGCCATCGCGCTGTACACCCGTGCCGGCTACACGATCATCCCCAACTATCCGCCCTACGAGCACGAACCGCTCAGCCGCTGCTATGCCAAGCTGCTGTCCTGACCTGGCCCCACGCTGCTGGTGGCGGGCAGGGCGCTCTCCGTGACCAACGCCACAGCCGTTCGGGTTGAGGACCAACGTCACCCCCGATTCGGGACTTCGTCCCCGGGCGCGACAAGCGCGCTGTCGCGAAAGTGGAGGTGAGAGAGGACAGAGGAAAGTGAGGGCGTGATGGCAGGTCACATCGTGGTCGGTGTGGACGGGTCCATGCCGGCGACCGCGGCCGTGGAGTGGGCCGCCGCCGACGCGCAGCGCCGCGGCCTGGCCCTGCGGATCGTGCACGTGTGCCAGCAGCGGCCGCACAGCGAGAGCGCCGAGTACTGCGCCGGTGCGCTGGAGGCCGCCGCGGTTCGAGCCCATGAACTCACCAGGGATGTCAAGGTGACGACGGAACTGCTCAGCGGCGACGTGATCAACGATCTGGTCGCGGAGTCGGCGTCGGCGGACAGCCTGGTGCTGGGCAGCAGAGGGCTCGGCGGGCTCGCCGGGATGGTGCTCGGGTCGGTCGGCACGGCCGTGGCCGGGCACGCCGCCGGACCGGTCGTCATCGTCCGGGCTCCCAGCCCGTTGCGGCACGACAGGGTCGTCGTCGGCTACGACGGTTCGGAGTGTTCCGAGGCCGCGATGGCCTACGCCGTCGAGCAGGCCAGAGCCCGTGGGGCCCGGTTGCACGCCGTTTCCGCCTGGCAGCTTCCGGCGTTCTCGCCGTACGCCGTCGCCTACGGCAGCCTGATCGAGGATCTCATGCGGGAGGAGGCCCGCGCGGCGCGGGAGCGCGTCATTCCCTGGCGCGAGAGGAACCCCGATCTCGTCATCACCGACGAGCAGCCGTGCGAGCACCCGGTCAAAGCACTGATCGACGCGGCTGGGACGGCCGATCTGGTCGTGGTGGGCTCGCGCGGCCTCGGCGGCTTCGCCTCGGCGGTGCTCGGCTCCGTCAGCCACGGCGTACTGCACCACGTGGCCTGCCCGGTCGCCGTCGTGCGGCCACGCGCGAAGGAGGAGTCATGACCATCGAAACACTGACCGCCGAACAGGTCATGAGCCGGGTCCTGGTGGCCATCAAGCCGGACGAGTCACCGTTGATGGCCTGGGAGCTGATGCGCCGCGCCGACGTGCATCACCTGCCGGTCCTCGACGGACGGCACGTGCTGGGCATCCTGACGCGCGAGCGGGTGGCGGCATCCTGGTCGGGCGGGCCGCAGGAGCAGTCCAGCCGCCAGGTCAGGACGTTGCTGCAAGGCGAGCGCAGGCCGGTGATCCGCCCGGACACCCCGTTGGCCCGGGTCGCGGCGGCGATGCTCGACGCCGGATGCGACGCCCTGCCGGTGGTCGACGCGGGCGGACTGATCGGCCTGGTCACGGCCCGTGACGTGCTGGCGGCCGTCGCCGGTCGTGTCCGGTCCACCCAGACGCCCGGTGAAGTGGTCACCGGGATGTTCCACCTCGAGCCCGTCCTGCCCCGGATGCCCTCGCCAAGAGGGGCGCGATGAAGGCGCCTGCTCCGTGAGCGCCCGGCGGGCTCCGGCCCGCCGGGCGCAGTCGTGCGGCACCGGCCGGTGGGCCGGGTCGTGGATCGGTCAGAGACCGTGGATGCGGCGGCCGGTGATCTTGTGCGGGACGATGCGGATGTACAGCTGGCGCTCGCCGCCCGCCCATGGGGTGACGTCGGCGTGGGTCACCTTCTCCACCTCGTCCTCCGGTACGTGGTGGGCGGGGCCCTGGATGAGCACGCTCCAGCCGGCCCGCTGGGCCTCGTCGATCCGGTCCACCTGGAAGCCGATCTTGATCTCTACACCTTGCAGGCCGGTGCGCAGGTCCTGGTCCATGGGGCCGCCGCGGGCCGTACGGAAGACGACGGCGCCCTCGTGCAGCTTGTAGTTCACGGGCAGCACGGTGGGCCCGTCCGGGCCGTTGAACGCCACCCGGCCGATGCCGCCCGGCTCGACCAGCCGCAGGCACTCCTCGGGTTCGAGGACCTCCAGCACAGGATGGGCCGCGGCAGGACCGGGGCCGGGCGGGCGATCGCGCCCGCCGCCCAGCAGGTCCTGGATCGTGGTCTCCAGAGCGGCGGCCAGGCGGGTCACCGTCCCCATGTCGGGCATGTCCAGATGGCTCTCCAGGTACTGGATGTATCCGGTGGACATGTCCGCCCGGTCGGCGACCTGCTCGACGGTGAGACCGAGCCGGTCTCGGTGATAGCTGATGCGACGGCCGAAGTCACCACTGCCGGTCATGGGCGCGTCCTTCCTTGGCTGCTGGTGCCCATGAAGCTACCCGCGTATTTCCGCAGCAGACAGGGCCCTTCGTCCCTGCCGTGACCGACCTCCGGCCCTGCTGCGACCGGGCCGAGCGCGGTCCGATGGAGGTGACGAAGGAGGACATCATGATCATCGTAGGCGTGGACGGCTCCGTGGCCGCGCGAGCCGCGGTGGAGTGGGCGGCCCAGGACGCGTTCCGCATGCGGGTGCCGCTGCGGATCGTGCACGCCGTGGACCGCTCGCCGTACCAGATCGGCAAATACCCCAACGCCATCCTTCCGGACGTGCTGCTGCGAGAGGGACAGAGGATCCTGAACGAGGCGGAGGCGCTCGTGCGCGAGCGGCGGCCCGCCGTCGAGGTCATGACCGAGGACCTCGAGGGCGCGCCGGCCGAGGTCCTGCGTGCGCAGGCCAAGGACGCCACCGAGGTCGTGGTCGGCAGCCGCGGGCTCGGCGGGTTCGCCGGCGCGCTGCTGGGCCCCGTCAGCATGCACGTCGCCGGCCACGTGAACTGTCCCGTCGTGGTCGTCCGGGCCGAACATCGGCCGGCGTACGGGGAGGTCGTGGTCGGCGTCGACGACTCGCCGGAATGCGAGCCCGCGCTGGCCTACGCCTTCGAGCAGGCGAGGCTCCGGGGGAGCGCGCTGCGGGTGGTACACGCCTGGCAGCTGCCGGTGCATGCCTTCGCCCCGGAGGCCTCCTACGACATGGACGAGGTACGTACGGCGCAGCACCAGGTCGTCCGCGACCGGACGGCGATCTTCGGCAGGGACTATCCGCAGGTGAAGCTGGTCGAGGACGTGCAATCCGCGCATCCGGTCGACGCGCTCGCCGACGCGTCCGAACGAGCGGACCTGCTGGTGGTGGGCTCACACGGGCGCGGCGCGCTGAGCTCGGTGCTGCTCGGCTCGGTCAGCCGGAGCGTCCTGCACCACGTCCGCTGCCCGGTGGCGGTGGTGCGCGCTACTTCCGGGGGCGTGCGATGAAAGTCGTGATGACGATCACGGCAGCGAGGATCACGGAGATGACGACGATCGCGACCGGCAGATTCATGACAGGCCTCCCGTGGAGTTCGACACCTCCAGCGCACGTCAGCCACCGAGCCCCCGCCAGAGGCCAAGGTCCTGCATGCCGTCCCGAGCCGCGCGGATCCTGCTGCCGATGGAGGGATTCGTCTGGTCCGCGAACGCCGGTCTGGGCTCGCTGCCGGTGCACGGGTTCGACCGCTACCGCGCAGGAGCAGGCAAGACGCGTCAGCGTCACGTCATCGCGGCGGACGGGAGGGTGCAGAGCGTCGCCGTGAGCCGATGGGGCAACACGGACAAGGGTGCGTAAGGAGGGCCGATGCCCCTGGCAGCATGGGACCTTCGGCCCTGACCGGACCGCCCTCGGCATGATGCGCTGGGCTGTGGAGGTGGTGGTCATGACCGTCGTTTCCGCGAAGCACGCGCTGGAAGCCGCAGTGGAGGCCGCGCGCTGGGCGCCGTCCGTGCACAACACGCAGCCCTGGACCTTCGTGGTGTCCGAGCAGGAGATCGGCCTGCGGGCCGACCCGGACAGGAAGCTGCGCGAGAGCGATGTCTCGGGCCGTGAGCTGCTGATCAGCTGCGGAGCGGCCCTGTTCACCATGCGTACGGCGATGCGGTGCGAGGGCTTCGAGCCGGTGGTGCGTACTCTCCCCGACCCGGACCGCCCCTCGCTGCTGGCCACGCTCCGCCCGGGCGCCGAAGCGCAAGCGGACGAAACCATCAAGGCACTGGGCGGCGAGATCGAACGCCGGCGCACGCACCGGGCGGGCTTCGCCGACGTGCCCGTCCCGGACGCAGTGGTCGAGCGGCTGGTCCTCGCGGCCATGGAGGAGTGCGCCAAGCTGACGCCCGTCCGCTCCCCGGACGCGATCAGGGTGATCGCCGGGCTCACCCAGGCCGCGCAGGGCGTACAGGCGCAGGATCGCCGCTTCAGCCTGGAGATGATCCGCTGGGCGCGGCCACCCGACAGCAGCCGTACGGACGGGGTGCCCGCGCAGGGCTACCCGCGCGAAGCGGCGCGTACCGACCCGAAGTTCCCGCAGCGCGCGTACGCCTGGCAGCACGGCTGGGGCAGCGAGGCCGACCAGCGGGGCGCGACGGCTGTCGGGGTCGTGGCGCTGCTCACCACACGGGGCGACAGCCGCCAGGACTGGATCGACGCGGGCCAGGCGCTGCAGCACGTGCTGCTCGAGGCCTCGGCGTACGGCGTCAGCGCCGCCTTCCACACGCAGGCGCTGGAGATGGAGCCGCTCCGCGAGTTCCTGCGGCTCCAGCTCTGCTCGGGCGAATATCCGCAGATGATCATGAGGCTGGGCGTCACCTTCGACGACAAGGACTCGATCCGCCGCCCGCTGTCCGAGATCATCGAATAACCGTACAATTCTGAATATTTTATCGGAAATTCCCAAACGGGGATTCCCGGCCCGCACCTGAAAGTAAAGTAGCGACAAATCCACCGAAAATCGTTACCCTTCCCGTGGCAGTCACTGATCACGGGAGCGTAAATGAATCTTCGTGGTAAGGCATCGACGGCCGTGGCTGTCGGTGCACTGGTCGCCACCGCCACCCTCGCCGCGGGCGGCTTACCCGCTGCGGCAGCCGAGGGCCCGGTCACGCACGAGCAGAACCCACGGGTTCCCGAGGGCGCCGCGTGGACGGAGGCGTACTTCCCCTCCTCGGACGGCAGCGGTGTCGAGCTCCACGCCGACGTGCTGCGGCCGGCACACCTGCCGGCTGAGGCGAAGACGCCGGTGATCGTCTCGGTGGGTCCCTACTTCGCGCACGTGGGGCAGACGTCGCCCGAGGGGTGGGACCGGGTCGGGCCGTCGGCGCGCTTCCGGGACTTCGTCGACGGCGCCAAGCTGATGGCGCGCGGCTACACCTTCGTGATGGTCGACCTGCGCGGCTTCGGCGGCAGCACCGGGTGCCTGGACTGGGTCGGCCCGGGTGAGCAGGCCGACGTCAAGGCTGCCGTCGAGTGGGCGGCCGGCCAGCCGTGGTCGACCGGCAAGGTCGGCATGTACGGCAAGTCGTACGACGCCGTCACCGGCCTGGTGGGCAACAACCTCAAGCTGCCCAGCCTGAAGGCGGTCGTCGCCCAGGAGCCGGTCTGGGACATGTACAACTACCTGTTCAGCAACAAGATCCCGCGGCCCAACGTGACGGGCACGCCGGAGGCGTACAACTCGATCGCGACGCTGCCTTCGATGGCCGACGACAGCGACCGGTACAAGGCGAACGCGGCGTACGAGGCGAGCCATCCGCAGTGCCTGAGCGACAACCTCACCAACAACAACAACCCCGATCCGGAGTCGGCGTACTGGAGGGCCCGCAACCTGGCCGCCCACGCGGCCGGCACCACCACGCCGCTGTTCGTGACCCAGGGGCTCATCGAACCCAACACCAAGCCTGAGGACATGGACGAGTACCTGGGCAACCACCGGGGCCGGGAACGCGGTTGGCTCGGCCAGTGGCCGCACGTGCGGGGCAACGACACCGACGGGAACGGCCGGCTGCAGATGGGTCGTGCCGACTGGTTCGACGAGGTGATGCGCTTCTACGACCTGTACCTCCTCGGCACCAGGCCGTCGGTGATCGACCCGCCGTACGCCATCGAGGACAGCCTCGGCCACTGGCGCGCCCAGCCGACCTGGCCGGTGGCCACGACGTCGTACGACGCGCGGCTCTCCGCCGGCCGGTACGTCGACGACGGCGGCGGCGTCTCGGCGAAGGCCGCCCCGGAGGGCCGCTGGGACATGGAGCACGCGCCGCCGATGAAGCCGCTGTCCGACGCCGAGAAGAACGTGGCCAAGCGGGGCGACGCCGCCGCCAACAGCTTCTGGACCTGGTCCACGCCCGCGACCCGGCCCCTCCGGCTCACCGCCACGCCGACGGTCAGGCTGAACGCGAGTACGAGCGGGAACGTGATGGTCCGCCTGTGGGACGTCGCTCCGGACGGCACGGCGACGATGTTCGACGAGAACGTCGCCCTGCTGGAGAAGGGCGGGCCGATCTCGTTCGACCTGAAGTCGACCGACTGGACCTTCCAGCGGGGGCACCGGCTGGGGGTGCAGCTCGGGACCATCATCGAAACCGACGGCTGGGGCTGGCTGGACGTGCCCTCGGGCAACACGATCAAGGTTTCCGGCGCGCGGCTGAGCCTGAACGTGCTGAACCCCAGGTTCGACGTGCCGACTCAGGGTGACCGCTCGCCGTACCTGGACGAGTTCCTCGCGGCGAACACCACCACGCTCGACAACGTCGGTCCCGGCACCTTCCCGCTGAAGGTCTCGTAGGCCCGGCCAAGCGGACGGCATCCGCCGCAGCGGGTGCCGTCCTACCGGCTGGACCAACTCGTCAGGCGACGGTGCAAGCGGCTCCGTTCAAGGTGAACGCAGCGGGCGCGGCGGTGTTGCCGGTGTGGTTGGCCTGGAACCCGATGGTGGTGGAGCCGCCCGGTGCCAGCGATCCGTTGTAGCTGACGTTCTTCGCGGTGACCTGGCCACTGGTAGGCGTGTACGTGGCGCTCCACCCGGAGGTGATCGTCTGTCCGCTGGGGAGGGTGAAGACCAGGGACCATGCGCTGATGGCGGTGGAACCGGTGTTGGTGATCGTGATGTTCTCGGTCAGCCCGGTGTTCCAGGCGCTGATCGTGTCACTGACGCGGCAGGCGCCGGTTCCACCGCCGGGCGGCGGGTCGGTCGGCGGCGGGGTGCTCCCGTCGAGGCCGAGGAAGGAGACGGCGTAGGCCAGCATGCCGCTCATCGGCAGGTCATGGCCGACGCCGCTGACGCTGATTCCCTCGACGGTCGCCCGGGTCCCGGTGTCGCCGTACCTGGTCCGGGTCCAGGACGACTGCGGGTGGTCGGTGAACGCCGGGGTCTGGCTCAACCCGTGCAGGTTGGTCCACTGTTTGATCTCTTCCCCGAAGTTCGGGTAGGCGAGGGTGGTGTCCGTGGTGCCGTGCCACAACTGCATCCGTGGGTAGCGGCCCGTGTATCCCGGATACATCGAACGGGCCTGGTCGCCCCACTGCTGCGCGGTCTTGATGAGGTTCCCGCCGGAGCACTGGCTGTTCCACAGGGAGCCGTTCGTGGTGGCGAAACACCCGGCGGGTACGCCGGAGAACGCCGCGCCGGCCGCGAACACGTCCGGGTATTCGGCAGCGAGCACATTGGTCATCATCGCGCCGGAGGAGAAGCCGCTGACCACGATCCGCGCGGGGTCGACGTTGTAGCGCTGCCGGGCGTAGGCCACCATCGACATGATGCCGGTCGAGTCGCTGCCGCCGTTGCGCTTGAGCGCGCCCGCCGTGGACACGTCGAAGCAGTGGCCGTCCCGGGTGGCTTCGGGCAGCACGATGATGTACCCGTACCGGTCGGCCGCGGTGACGTAGTCGTGGCCGTTCCAGTTGAAGATTCCACTCGCCGAACCGCCGCAGTAGTGGACCAGGACCAGCATCGCCGGCTGCGCCGCGACCTTGTCCGGGACGTAGATGTACATGTTCAGGTTCGTGGGATTGGTGCCGAAGTTGGTCACCTGGGTCAGCGACGCGGCGTCGGCGGGCCGGATTCCCAGCAGGACGCTCGCGGCGAGCAACGGTATGGCAGCGGCCGCGACAACGGCTTTCAGCCTCTGTTTCACGGCTGTCCTTTCTGCTTCGGGAGGGGCGGCCGAGCCCGCTGTTAGCGCTAACGCCTGATTCGCGGACCGGCCTCTTTCTGCGTAGGGGTGGTGGTACGGCGGAGCAAATACGAAACGGCGAATCCCGGTCAAGGCTCCGGCCTCCCCGCTCGGCCCTTTCTCGCTGAGGAAACGCGCCTGAGCTGCTCCTACGGAAGAGCAATCTGATGCTGCGCAATGCGCCGTGCTGAAACTTTCAGCATTTAGCCGAGGAGGTCGGAGAGACGCAACTTTCCCGAAAGTTGCGGGGCGGAGAACGGCTCTTGATCAGGGAAATTCGGCGTGCAGCCAGGGGCTGATCGACAGAACCGCCGGCGAATATCTTGACAGTTGTCGTGGCGATTTCCACACTGGGTTTCCGACTGGCCTCCTTCTACCGGGGTGGTGGTGGGCGGCAGGTGCCGCCGTCTGTGATGCGGTCCGGCGGCGGACCACGTTCGACGCGGCGGCGCCCCCGCATACCCGTCATCGGTTCAGCAGGGGAGGCCCGGACGTGGGCGAAACAGTCATATCCGCAGGTCGAACTCGGCGACCACTACACCGTTCGCGCAAGGCGTTGGCGGCCGGCGCCCTCGGGGTCGTGGCGGCGCTGGTGATGTCGGCTCCCGCCGACGCCGCCGGCACCCTTGGCGCCGCGGCCGCCCAGAGCGGCCGCTACTTCGGTGCCGCCGTGGCGGCCGGCAGGCTCGGCGAGTCGGCGTACGCGACGACCCTGGACAGGGAGTTCAACTCGGTCACGCCCGAGAACGAGATGAAGTGGGACGCCACCGAACCGTCCCGCGGCTCGTTCACCTTCGGCGCGGCCGATCAGATCGTCAACCATGCCATGGGCAGAGGCATGAAGATCCGGGGACACACCCTGGTGTGGCACTCCCAGCTGGCGGGCTGGGTGCAGAACCTGGCGTCGGCGAGCGATGTCCGTACGGCGATGAACAACCACATCACCACCCTGATGAACCACTACAAGGGCAAGGTGTACGCCTGGGACGTGGTCAACGAGGCCTTCGCCGACGGCGGCGCGGTCGGCACGTTGCGCAGCTCGGTCTTCCAGCAGAAGCTCGGCAACGGATTCATCGAGGAGGCCTTCCGCACGGCGCGCGCGGCCGACCCGAACGCCCGGCTGTGCTACAACGACTACAACATCGACGACGCCAACGCCACCAAGACCCGCGGCGTCTACAACATGATCCGCGACTTCAAGGCGCGGGGCGTGCCGATCGACTGTGTCGGCCTGCAGTCGCACTTCGGGCAGGTGCCGGGCAATTACCAGCAGAACATCGCTCAGTTCGCCGCCCTCGGCGTGGACGTCCAGATCACCGAGCTCGACATCGCCGGCTCCGGATCCGCCCAGGCCGATGCCTACCGCCGCGTCGCCCAGGCTTGCCTGGCGGTCTCGCGCTGCACCGGCATCACCGTCTGGGGTGTCACGGACAAGTACTCCTGGCGCAGCGCCAGCACTCCACTGCTGTTCGACGGCAACTACAACAAGAAGCCGGCCTACGACGCCGTCCTGGCCGCACTCAACGGCGCCGGCCCGAACCCCACCCCGACCCCGACCCCGACTCCGACTCCGACCCCCACGCCGACTCCGACGCCACCTCCCGACGCGGGCGCGTGCTCGGCGACGATCGAAACGACCAGCAGCTGGCAGGGCGGATTCCAGTCGACGGTGACCGTGCGCGCGGGCAGCTCCCCGGTCAACGGCTGGACCGTGCGGTGGACCTGGCCGGGCGGGCAGAGCATCAGCAGTCTGTGGAACGGCGTGGCGACCACGTCCGGCTCCAGCGTGACCGTGCGCAACGCCTCGTACAACGGCTCCATCCCGGCGGGCTCCACCGCCACGTTCGGCTTCACCGCAGGCGGCGCCGCGGCCACCCCGGCCGCCACCTGCACCAGCCCCTGACCAGCCTTTCGAGCCCTCCTCAATGGGCCGCGGGCGTGACATTTCCGCCTCCCTCGAGGATGGCCACCTTCATGACCAGGCAAGAGCGGAGAAGGAAACGGAGACATCCATGGTGAGGATGACGCGCCTGATGAGCGGCCTGGCCGCCGTGCTGGCGCTGCTGGCGGCCACGGTGTACGCCACGGGTCAGGCCGGCGCGGAGTCGAACGGCGGCGTGCGGGTGATGCCGCTCGGCGACTCGATCACCGACGGGCTCACCGTACCGGGTGGTTACCGCATCGACCTGTGGCAGAAGCTGGTGAGCGCCGGCTACCGGGTCGACTTCGTCGGATCCCTGTTCAACGGTCCGTCGAACCTGGGTGACCACGACCACGAAGGCCACTCGGGGTGGCGCATCGACCAGATCGACGCCAACATCGTGAGCTGGCTGCGCACCTACCAGCCGCGCACGATCCTGCTGCACATCGGCACCAACGACATGTACCAGAACCCCAACGGCGCGTCCTCCCGGCTGGGCACGCTCATCGACCACATCACCGGCACCGCACCTGACGCCGAGGTGTTCGTGGCCACGATCATCCCTCTCAACGGCGCGGACCCGACCGTCAGGAGCTACAACGCGGCGATCCCCGGCATCGTCCAGACCAGGGCCGCGGCCGGCCGCCACGTCCACCTGGTCGACATGTACAGCGCCCTGACCACCGCGGACCTGGCGGACGGCGTCCACCCCAACGCCGGCGGCTACAGCAAGATGGCGAACGTCTGGTACAACGCGCTCCGCTCGGTTCCCGGCAGCCTGGAGGGGACGACCCCCACGCCCACCCCCACGCCGACGCCGACGCCTCCGGGGCAGGGCGGCGCCTGTAGCGCGACCTACCGGACGGTCAACACCTGGAGCGGCGGCTTCCAGGCGGAGGTGACCGTACGCAACGACCAGTCGGCGTCGCTGAACGGGTGGACCGTGGGCATGACCCTGGCCTCAGGGCAGGCCGTCACCAACCTGTGGGGCGGCGTCGCCACCGGCGCCAGTGGTGCGGTCAGCGTTCACAACGCCTCTTACAACGGCGCGCTCGCGGCCGGCGGCACCACGACGTTCGGATACGTCGCCACCGGGAACGGTGCCACCGCGCCCACCGGGATCGGCTGCTCCAGCCCCTGACGTCGGCGTAGAGCCCTCTATGACGCTCGTTATAGTACGGCTATGACGAGCGTCATAGAAGGAGCAGATCGATGACTGTCATCACCGTTACCGCACCCGCCGGACGGCTCACCGGCGAGCAACGCCGCAGGCTGGCCCGCACGCTCACGGACGCTGTCCTGGTGCCCGAGATCGGCCGGTTCGTCGAGGCCGCCCGGGTGGGCTTCCAGGTGCACTTCGTCGAGCCCCCGCCGGACATGATGGCCATCGGCGGCGTCCTGCTCAGCGACTCGGGAGCCGACGCCATGCACGTCGACGTGGCCGTCATGGAGGCCGACTGGACCCCGGACGTCCGCGCGGAGGTGATCACGCGGGTTCTGGCGGCGATGGCCGAGGCGTGCGGACTGGAACAGGCGCCGCCGGGGTGGTGGGTGAACTTCCGGGTGATCGAGGAGGGCAGCTGGGGCTCAAGGGGCGGCGTGCTGTCGATCCTGGACCTGCTCGACAGCGGCGTCTTCTCAGCCGAGCGAGCCGAGGCGATCCGTAAGAAGCTGCTCTAGCTGGGCCGCGACGTCGTCCAGCGGCTGGATGTCGCGCTTGGCCCGGCACATGGCCACCGTGCCCTCCACCGAGGCGACGATCAGGGTGGCCAACGGGCCGGCGTCCGCGACACCGTGTTCGCGCAGCGCCTCGGCCAGCAGCCTCTCCCAGGCGGCGAAGACGGCGGCAGCGGCGGCGATCGCCTCGGCCTCGCCCTCGGCGGGCGGCTCCTCGACCGCCACGGCCAGCACCGGGCAGCCCGCGCGGAAGCCGCTGTCGAGCACCGTCTGCCGCCACAAGGCCAGGAATGCCCGCAACCCGGCCACAGGACCCGCCGCCAGCTCGCGCGCCAGTGCCGTGGACACGAGGTCACCGGCATGCTGTACGGCCTCGGCGGCCAGTTGCTGCTTGCCGCGGGGGAAGTAGTGGTAGGTCGAGCCCAGCGGAGCCCCGGAGTGCGCGGCCAGGTCGCGGACGGTGCTGCCGGCCAGCCCCCGCCGCCGGATCAGATCGGCCGCCCCCATGACGATCCGGTCCCGTGAACTTGCCATATAACGATCGTAATAGCAGGGAGGGCGTGCCCCCGCTGCGAATCTACTTTGTAAAGGGGGCGGCCGGTGTGCGCCCGCCGAAGCGGGGCGCACACCGGGCACATCTCCCGATCGTTCAGTTCTTGGCTCGGCCGTGGATGTCGGCTCCGGTGCCGGCGGCGGCGCGCCGGGTGGCGGCCGCTGCGCGCGTGTCGGGTCCGGGCAGGTCGGAGCTGAAGGCGTAGACCACGGCGGCCGTGGCGATGGCGCCGGTGTTCAGCGCGAGTGCCTTGTCGTTGATGTTGGCGATGGTGTCGCAGGCCTGGTGGTAGCAGGAGTCGTAGGGCTGGCCGGCGGTGCCGCCGAACAGCGCGGCCTCTTCGGCGGTCTTGACGCCTTCGGCTCCGGTGAACAGCCCGCCCGCGGGGATGCCGACGGCGATGAACGGCCCGTAGTCGGAGCGGCCGTCGAAGTCGGTGCCGTTGTGGCCCTGGCGCAGGGCGTCGAAGTACTTCTCGAAGAGCTTCTCGATCTCGTCGGATCCTGGCGGACCGGCGGGAGCGCCGGTGGCGTCGGAGTCGTCACCGTCGTAGATCTTGAAGGCGTAGTTGGGCGAGGCGACCATGTCGTAGTTGAGGTACAGCTTGATCTTCGCGGCTTCGGCGGCCGGCAGGGACGCCACGTAGAAGTCCGAGCCGAGCAGGCCCAGTTCCTCGGCGCTCCACCAGGCGAAGCGGAGCCTGTTCTTGGTGGGGATCTTGCCGAGTGCCTCGGCCACCGCGAGCGTGGCGGCGCTGCCCGAGCCGTTGTCGTTGATGCCCGGTCCCGCGGTCACGGAGTCGAGATGGGCGCCGGCCATGACGACCTTGTTCGGGTCGCCCCACTTGGAGTCGGCGATCACGTTGTAGGTGGTACGGAACTCGCTGACGGTGTCGGTCTTGAGATGGACGACGGTCGTGGCCGCGGCCAGTTCCTCGCCGACGGCGAAGCTGGCGCCCACGACGGGGATCGAGACGGGCTCGCCGAGGTTGCCGCGCAGGGTTTCGGTCCGGCCGGGCTGGCCTTCGTTGAAGATGATCGCGGCGACGGCTCCCGCGGCCTGGGCGTTCTGTGCCTTGACGACGAAGTTGCAGGTGCCGCGCTGCAGCAGGGCGATGTTGCCCGGGGTGAAGCCGGCGAAGTCCGAGGCCTCGCAGCCGGAGCTCGAGCTGCTCGGTGTCGGGCCCGGTGGCAGGGTGAGGTCGACGTTCTGCAGGGTCGCGGTGACATTGCCCGAGCCGGAGTAGCTCATGGTGGCGAACTCTCCGACGGATGAGCCGTCCGGCGGGGTCGGGGTGAAGGTCCGCGGGTTGGGCGAGACCCGCTCCATGGACGCGGTGGACAGTTCCTCGAAATAGGCGAACTTGAACGGCTGCACGGTGACCGTGTAGCCCGCTTTCTTCAGCTTGCCGACGACATAGTCGCGGGAGGCCGCGTGCCCGCTGGTGCCCGCTGCCCGGATGCCGTCGTTGGCGTCGGCGATCGACTGCAGGGCCTGCAGGTGCTTCTTGACGGCAGGCGCGGTGATGGAGTCGATCAGCTTCTTCTGGGCCGGGTTCGGTGCCGGGTCCGCGTATGCCGCGGCGGGGACGAGCGTGAGGGGTAAGGCGAGTGCCGCGGCCACGGTAAGGACGCGGAACACACCTTGGCGCGAAGTGATGCGCATACAGGCTCCTCTGGCTTGCGCGAATTGGTGCATTCTCCCCGAATGGGCGGCGTACGAGAACGTAGAACGACATATCAACCTCGGGAAGGCCCGAATCGCGCCCAGCTACTGTGATGACATGCCAGGATCGGGCTATCATCGCCACATGACGATTGATAGCAACGGTGGCCGTTGTGTGAGCGCCGACATCGCCGCCGGGTTCTCTCCGGCGGCGGCACTGTTCCACTCTCTGGCCGACGAGACCCGGCTGCGCATCGTGCAGCGCCTGGCCAGGGGAGAGGCGCGGGTGGTGGACCTGACCGCCGAGCTCGGGCTGGCCCAGTCCACCGTGTCCAAGCATCTGGCCTGCCTGCGCGACTGCCACCTGGTCGACTACCGGGCCCAAGGGCGTCAGTCGTTCTACTCCTTGACCCGCCCGGAGCTGATGGACCTGCTCGCCTCCGCCGAGCAGTTGCTGGCCGCCACCGGCCACGCGGTCACTCTCTGCCCCGGCTCCGGCCGGACAGGGCTCGTGGGAGAGGCGGTGTCATGACCGCGCTGAACCTGGGCCCGGCACCGGCCCGCCGCACCGCGCTGCAGCGCCGCATCCGCCTGCTGGTCGCCGCGACCATCACCTACAACGTGATCGAAGCCGTCGTCGCCCTCACCGCCGGCACCCTCGCCTCCTCCTCGGCGCTGATCGGCTTCGGCCTCGACTCGATCGTCGAGGTCGCCTCCGCCGCCGCGGTGGCCTGGCAGTTCTCCACCACCGACCACGAACGCCGCGAGAAGGCCGCGCTGCGCGTCATCGCCCTGTCCTTCTTCGCGCTGGCCGCGTACGTCACCTTCGACGCCGTACGCGCCCTGCTCGGAGCGGGGGAGGCCGAGCACTCCACCCCCGGTCTGGTCCTGGCCGCGCTCTCGCTGGTGGTCATGCCGTTCCTGTCGTCCGCCCAGCGCCGCGCAGGCCGTGAGCTCGGCTCGGCCTCGGCTGTCGCCGACTCCAAGCAGACGTTGCTGTGCACGTACCTGTCGGCGGTGCTGCTGGTCGGGCTGGCGCTCAACAGCCTGTTCGGCTGGTCCTGGGCCGACCCGATCGCCGCGCTGGTCATCGCCGCCGTCGCAGTCAAGGAAGGTCGCGAAGCCTGGCGCGGCGATGCCTGCTGCGCCGTCCCCGCCGCATCGGTCTCCCCATCCGCCGAGCGTGACGGTTGCGCGGACGGATGCTGCTCTCCCGATCAGGAGGACTCCCGATGATCGGCCGCCCGATGCCCGCCCGCGTACGGGCCGCCTACCGCGGCGAGATGCGCGCCGCCCGTGCCACCGTCGACGCCGATGCCCGCTGGCGACATCTGGAGCGGGCCCACATCATCTCCCAGCCCTGGCCCTGGCCGCACACCCGCAACCACATCGCCATGTTCGCCCTGGCCGTCGCCCAGCGCGACCGGCGCGAGGCGATCGGCCAGGTCGTCCGGATCATTGTGGCCGCACCGGGCTCCGCCCTGGGCCGCTACCCCGAGGGCAACACCGGGCGCGCCACCGTCGGCCTGACCCAGCCCATGCCCATCCCCGAGGATCTGGCCGCGCTGCTGCGGGCCGCCTGAAGAGGCAGGAGCCGGCACGTCGCACGGTTGCCGGCAAGGGCCTTGACCAAGCGCGCCTCGATCGCGATCATATGCACATATGAACACTCACACAGATATCGTGATGAGGGAGCGAAGGCCCGCAAGGGGGCACTGCTTGCGTACCTCCAGCCGTTGAAGGAGCTCAGTGCATGTCTGATCAACACGGGCACGACCAGAGCCACACGCGCGGTGACGACCATGGGCATGGTCACGGACACGGGCACGGCGTCAGCGCGCAGGCGGACCGGCGCTACCTCAGCGGCGCGCTCGCCCTGATCGTCGGTTTCATGGCCATCGAGGTAGTGGTCGGCCTGATCGCGGGGTCGCTGGCGCTGATCTCCGATGCCGGCCATATGCTCACCGACGCGATAGCGATCGTGCTGGCGCTGGTCGCGATGCGCATCGCGGCCCGCCCGCCGCGCGGTGGCTTCACCTACGGGCTCAAGCGCGCGGAGATCATCTCCGCCCAGGCCAACGGCATCACCCTGCTGCTGCTCGCGGTCTACTTCAGCTATGAGGGCATCCGCCGCCTGATCGAGCCACCCGAGGTCGAGGGCCTGTACGTGGTGGTCACCGGGCTGGCCGGCATCGCCGTCAACGTGGCCGCCACCTGGCTGCTGTCCAAGGCCAACCGCTCAAGCCTCAACGTCGAGGGCGCCTTCCAGCACATACTCAACGACCTGTACGCCTTCATCGCCACCACGCTGGCCGGCCTGGTGGTCTGGCTGACCGGCTGGACCCGCGCCGACGCCGTCGCCGCGCTCGTCGTCGCGGCGCTGATGCTCAAAGCCGGCTGGGCGCTGGTCCGCGACGCCGGCCGGGTGTTCATGGAGGCCGCCCCGGCGGGGGTGAACCCCGCCGAGGTCGGTGGCCGGATCGCCGCCCTGGACACCGTGGTCGAGGTGCACGACCTGCACATCTGGGAGGTCACCTCCGGATACGCCGCTCTGTCGGCACACGTGCTGGTCGCGCCCGGCGCCGACTGCCACGCCGCGCGCCTGGCCGTCGAGGAGCTGCTGCACGAGGGGTACGGCATCACCCACACCACCTTGCAGGTCGACCACGCCGCGCCCGACGGCCACATCGTGAACGACATCCTGCAGCACTGCGCCGACCCCCACGGCCCCACCCACCACGGCATCCGGCCCGACGAGACGGAGATCGGGGACTGCCACGCGGCCACTGACACGCCTCAGTCGTGAGCTGTCGCCGCCGCACACGAGCGTGCGGCGGCGACAGCCGGGTGTCACGCGGGCGTGAGGATCCGCACCGGTTCGATGCCCTGCTCGTTGTGCCGCTCCGCCCAGGTGGTGAGTGCGGTACGGCAGGCGTGATCGAGGTGGCGCAGCCCGGCGAGGTCGAGCTCGATGGGCCGATCCTTGGGCAGCGCCTCCAGTGCCTCCAGCATCTTCGGCAGGCGCAGGAAGGTCGCGTTGCCGCTGACCGCCACCCGGATCGGCCCGCCGCCGCCGTCGGCGACCTTGATCTGCGTGTGCGAGGTCTCCCACGCGGACTTGACGATCGACAAGGCCAGGCCGATGAGCACGCCCTCGAACATGTTGACCGCCACGATCGCCACCGCCGTGACGACCAGG
This sequence comes from Nonomuraea sp. NPDC049695, assembly GCF_040674955.1. Classification (NCBI taxonomy): domain Bacteria; kingdom Bacillati; phylum Actinomycetota; class Actinomycetes; order Streptosporangiales; family Streptosporangiaceae; genus Nonomuraea; species Nonomuraea sp. NPDC049695. The sequence goes on from NZ_JBFANV010000035.1 coordinate 67,143, forward strand.
ATCACCGCCTCCCCGCGGTGCTCTCGCCACAGTACGGCGAGGTGCTTGGCGGGAAGGAGCTTCCAGCCCGCGTGGACGAGCACTCCGGCGAGCGCGGCGACCGGGATGGCGGCCAGCGCGAACGGCAGCAACGCCGAGAACAGCAGCAGCCACACGCCGTGCAGCACCCGCGAGGCCTTGGTCCGGGCGCCCGCCTGCACGTTGGCCGAGCTGCGCACGATGACCGCGGTCATCGGCAGCGCGCCGAGCAGTCCCGAGACGGTGTTGCCCACGCCCTGGGCCATCAGCTCCCTGTCATAGTCGGTACGCGGCCCGTCGTGCAGGCGGTCCACCGCCGCCGCGCTGAACAGGCTCTCAGCGGAGGCGATGAGCGCGAACGCCAGCACGGTGCCGAGCACGCCCACCTCGGCCAGCTGCCCGAACGCATCGAGTGAAGGCAACTGGACCGCCCCGAACAGGCCGGTGACCTCGATCTTGTTGACCGGCAGGCCCAGCAGGGCGGACGCGGCGGTGGCCAGCAGCACCGCGGCCAGCGCGCCCGGCACCACCCGCGCTCTGGCGGGCAGGCGCTGCCACAGCACCATGACCACGATCGTGCCGATCCCGACGCCGAGCGCCGACAGCGCCTGTGCGGAGCCGGTCGCGTCCCCGATCAGCCCCGGCAGGCCCGCGAGCTTGCCGAGTCCGCCGGCGGGCGCCGGCAGGTCGGCCATCGCGTACAGCTGACCGGCGATGATGACCAGGCCGATGCCGGCCAGCATGCCCTCCACCACCGCCACGGAGATCGCGCGGAACCACCGTCCCAGCCGCAGCGCGCCCAGCGTCACCTGGAGCACGCCCGCGACCAGGACGATCACACCGAGGGTGGCGAGCCCGTACGCCTGCACGGCCTCGTAGACGAGCACGGTCAGCCCGGCTGCCGGGCCGCTCACCTGCAGACTGCTGCCGGGCAGCAGGCCCGTCACGATACCGCCGACGATGCCGGTGATCAGTCCGAGCTCGGCGGGCACCCCCGAGGCGACGGCGACGCCCACACACAGCGGCAGCGCGACGAGGAAGACCACGAGGGAGGCGGCGAAGTCCTTGCGCCATACGGGTTTCATGGCGCTCACAGCGGCAGGAAGTCGTCGGTGCCCGGCCGATGGGCCAGCACGGAGCCGGTGTGGACCTCATAGAACCAGCCCCGCAGCGAGACCCGTCCCTCCGCGAGGCGCGCGGCGACGGCCGGATACTCGCGTAGCCGCTCCAGTTGCGCGAGCACGTGGGCCTGCACGGCTCGGGCGACGTCCGGCCCGTGGTCGGCCGCGGGCGGCGCGTCGGCGTTCCGCAGCCATTCGCGGACGGCCGGAACGGCGCCCAGGTCCTCTCCCCGTACCAGCGCGCCCACGGCACCGCAATGCGAGTGCCCGCACACCACGATGTCGGAGACGCGGAGCACCTCCACCGCGTACTCGATGGTGGCGGCCTCACCGGACGAGCGATCAGGAAGGTGACGAGGAATGATGTTGCCGGCCGTGCGCAGCTCGAACAGCTCGCCCGGCCGGGCCCCGGTGAACAGCGAGGGGATCACGCGGGAATCGGAGCAGGTGATGAAGAGGGCCTGCGGCGACTGACCGGCGGCCAGCCGGTCGAGCTCCACCCCGCGCTCGGCGGCCAGGGCGTGGAAGGTACGCGCATGATCGATCAAAGACTGCATGTCAGGTGTCTCCTGTGCGCCGGTGTCGGCGCGTCGAAGCCGTCATTCGTACGGTCCTGGACCGGGCGAAGGCAGCATGAAGCGACCCGTCTCAGACGGGGTCGGCCTCAGCGGGCCGGCCGATTCGCTCGGTTGACCCTGTCAGCAGCGGAACACCTGGAACACGGCGGGCAGCGCGCCGCTACGTTGGCGGCGCAGTCCGTACGGCGGGTCTTCGGCCTCCGTGGTGACGGTGATCGCCGGCACCACGGGCAGCGTCGTCACGGCGCCCGATGAGCTCTTGGCTCCAAGGGCCCGGCCTGTCTGCTGGCGGTCACGGGACCAGACGTGGCTGAACGGCTCCTCCAGCTGCGGAAAGTGCTCGCAGTGGCGCGTCTCGCCCACGGCCACCGGCGCCGCGGAGGCGTACGGCTCACCCGCCGAGGGCGCTCCGTGTGAGAGGAGCAGGACGGCGAGCATGGCCATGGCCAGCGCCGCCAGCGCGCTCTGGGCCAGCCTCGTCACCCTTGCGTTCCCCCGATGTCTCGTCCCCTTACCGGCGCCGCCGGATGATCACACGCTAGTAGACGCCACATAAAGCGGACGAAAAGCTGACTATCCAGAGTCAAGTCCGGCGAGAGTCACCCGGCCGGTGGGGGAGAGCCGGTGACGCCGGTCCAATCGCCTGACGGCCGCCGCCGAGACCGCTCCCGTGACGGCCAGCAGCAGCCACGGCAGACCGGCCAGGCCGGTGGCGCGGGCCGAGTCGAGCAGGGCGCCGGACAGCAGGTTCCCGGCCAGGATGCCGACGCCGGACAGCAGGTTGTACAGCCCGTAGTAGGTGCCGATCAGCCGGTCTCCCGCCATGTCGGCGATGGTGGCCATCTCGAACGGGAAGGCGACCAGCGTGCCGAGGGTGAGCAGGAGGGTGCAGAGCACGACGGGCGCCAACGCCCACCCCGGCGGGAGGGGCAGGTGGGCGGCCGCGGCGGGTGGCAGGAAGGCGATCCCCATGAGCGCCAGGCCGCGGCTGATCGCCTGCCCGCGGGTCCACCGGGCCGAGCACCAGCCGGTCAGGCGCACCTGACCGGCGATGCCGAGCAGCGCCGAGAGGGCGTAGAGGGCCGTCACGCCGCTCTCACCTCCGCCGAGGCGCTGCACTTCGAGCGGCAGGGCCAGATACATCTGGTACGACAGCGCGTACGAAGCGATCATCGCCGCGGCGAAGGAGACGAACGCCCGGTCCCTGAACGCCAGCCGCCAGTCGCGCAGCACCGGCTGCTCCTTCCGCGCCGAGCCGCGCCGGGCCGGCAGGCACCAGCCCTGCAGGACGGTCAGCACCGCGAAGATCGCCGCGGCGGAGAGGCACACGGCGGTGAAGCCGGTCCTCAGCAGGACGATGCCGACCAGCGGGCCCAGCAGGATGCCGCCCTGGTAGAAGACGTTGAACACGGCGAAGGCCGCGACCTTGCGCTCCCCGGCCGCGACCGCCAGGTAAGCGCGGGCCGCCGGATTGAACAGCGCACCCGCGAAACCCGTCACGACGGCGGCCACGACCAGCAGCGGCAGCGACGTGGTCAGCCCGAACAGCGCGAACCCGACGGTCCGCAGCGCACAGCCGAGCATGATCAGCGGTTTGTAGCCGAGCCGGTCGGCCAGGGTGCCGCCGATCAGGAACATGCCCTGCTGGCTCAGGTTCCGCAGGCCGAGGACCAGCCCGATCGTCCAGGCCGCCAGGCCCGCGCCGCTCGACAGGTGCTGGGCGAGGTAGGGCATGAGCATGTAGAAGCCGAGGTTGATGCCCGCCTGGTTGACCTGCAGAAGCTGGATCGGCCGGTCGAAGGAGCGGAACTCCCGCAGCACGCCGCTCATCTCGTGCCTGCCAGTGGGTCTGTCACGGTGGTGCAGCGCGTCCAGCGGCGCACCTCCCGCCCGGTCGGTACGTCCAGCAGATCCGGCTCCTCGGCCGGTACCGTGCCGAGCAGCCCGTGGGCGCGGCAGTAGTCGTCGTCGAAGACGGTGTTCCAGTACCGCCACGGCCCGTCCGGGAAGATCGCGACGATGGTCTGTCCGGGGGTGGTGCGCGCCAGCCAGCGGGCCACCAGGGTGACCGCGCCGGTGCTCCAGCCGCCCGAGACGTAGTGCCGGGCGGCCAGTGCGCGGCAGGCCCAGACCGCTTCGGCCGGGCCGACCCAGTGCACCTCGCTGAAGGCGTCGTAGGCCACGTTGCGGGGATGGATGCTGGAGCCGAGTCCGCGCATCAGCCGGGCCCTGGCGGGCTGGCCGAAGATGGTCGAGCCGATGGTGTCGACCCCGATCAGCTTCAGACCGGGGAAGTGGTGGCGCAGGACGTTGTGGATGCCGGCGCTGTGCCCGCCGGTGCCGACCGAGCACACCAGCGTGTCGATGTGCGGAAGGCGGGCCAGCAGTTCGTGGGCCAGCCCGGCGTAGGCGTCCACGTTGTCCGGGTTGTTGTACTGGTCGGGGCAGTAGGCGCCGGGAGTCTCGGCGAGCAGGCGCTGGACCCGCTCGCGGCGGGCCTGCTGCCAGCCGCCGACCGGGTGCGGTTCGGTGACGATCTCCAGCCGTACGCCGTAGGAGGCGAGCAGCCGGCACATCAGCGGCTCCATCCCGGGGTCGCCCACCAGCACGACCGGATGGCCGAAGACGATCCCGGCCAGGGCCAGGCCCAGTCCCAGAGTCCCGCTGGTGGACTCGACGATCGTCGCGCCCGGCCGGAGATCTCCCCGGGCCCGCGCCCGGCGCACCATGTGCAGGGCGGGACGGTCCTTGATGCCGCCCGGGTTGAAGCCTTCCAGTTTGGCCCAGAATCCTCCTCCCGGTACGAAGGGCTCCGAGATGAACGCCAGCGGGGTGTTGCCGACGGTCAGCGAAAGCGACGAAGAACCGGTGGCGGGCGCCTCTTGCGGGCGCGCGAAAGCAGCTTGTGATGGCATGGGTGAATTCCCGGAAATGAATGACGCAATTCGCGGGCATGACGAAACGGCCGCGAATCTGAGTGGATATAGGACGACTTAAGGATGTCGTAGCTCCTATATGCGCATCACACAGAGATTCTCCAGATAGGGCGCGGCAAGGCGGACCGCACGCGCCGGGGCGATCGGGAGCTCGGCGACGCCGTCCGCCGTGGCGACCGACCGGGTCGCCGGCGTGGCCACGGAGAGGGGCGTGTCGTCCAGGCTGATCGCCGAACAGTCCGGTTCGGTGCCGTGCCGGTGACGCGCCGGCAACTCGCGATGCAGGCACCGCGCGCCGTCCACGGCAGCGTCGACGGCAGGGTCCATGGCGGTGTCGACGGCGGTGTCCACGGCAGGGTCCACGGCATGGATGGCCGGCTCCGACAACTCCATGGCCGCGCACGCGCCGCCATGGGCGAACACCACGCCGACGAGCAGCACGAGCATGACCGCCGCACGCGCCGTCAGCCGACCGGCCGGGCGGCGAGAACGGGTCGTTCGCATCGAGAGCATCACTGGTGATGATGCCCGGGAGCCCACCGGACGCGCCCGGCGAAATCAAAGATTCCGGTAAAGCTCCCGCCGCCATTCATCGTGTACACGAGTAAATGAAGGCCGTACCGTGCTGCGATTCAGGTGACACTGGACATTCGCGTATCCGCTGACTTACAGGTGGTGTTTTCCGTGACCCTGTCGAGACGCCGGGTCTTCGCCGGGCTCGGCGCGATCGCCGCGGGCCCGGCGACCGCGGACGTGCTCGTCGCGCCGCGCGGCACCACCCCGGAGCAGGTGGCCCGCGATGAGCGCTTCTGGGCCGGCGTCGCCCGTCAGTTCCGGGTGAGCCCCGACTTCGTCAACCTGGAGAACGGCTACTACGGCATCATGTCCGAGCCCGTCCGCCGGGCGTACCACCGCAATGTCGACCTGCTCAACGAGCAGAGCTCTCACCTGCTGCGCACCACGTACAAGGCCGGCGCCGACAAGATCCGCGACCGCATCGCCGGGCTGCTCGGCGTGTCGCGGAACGAGATCGCGCTCACCCGGGGCGGCACCGAAGCCCTGCAGAACCTCGTCTCCGGCTACCGCCGCCTGCGCCCCGGCGACGCCGTCATGTACGCCGACCTGGATTACCACAGCGGCCAGTACGCCATGAACTGGCTACGGGACCGGCGCGGCGTCGAGGTCGTGCGCGTCGTCATCCCCGAACCGGCCACGCGCCAGGCAGTGCTGGACACCTACGAGCGCGCGCTGCGCGAGCACCCGAAGGTCAGGCTGCTCCTGCTCAGCCACATGAACAACCGCACCGGGCTGGTCACGCCGGTCGGCCAGATCGTGTCCATGGCCCGCGGGCGGGGAGTCGACGTGATCGTGGACGCCGCCCACTCCTGGGGACAGCTCGACTTCACCCTCGCCGACCTCGACGCCGACTTCGCCGTCTTCTCCCTGCACAAGTGGATGGGCGTGCCGCTGGGCGCCGGATTCCTCTACATCCGCGCCGACCGCCTGGCCGACATCGACCTCCTGTACGCCGACGAGACCTACCCCGCCACCGACATCCGCTCCCGCGTGCACTCCGGCACCATGAACGTCGCCCCCGTCCTCACCGTGGACGCCGCCCTGGACTTCCACGACAGCCTCGGCGCCGCGGTCAAACAAGCCCGCCTGCGGTTCCTGCGCGACCGCTGGGTTCAGCCGCTCCGCGAGGTCGAGAATCTGGAGATCCTCACCCCGGACGAACCCGGCATGTACGGCGCCATCACCGCGTTCCGGCTCCGCGGCCGTACCACCGAGGCCGACAACACCGCCATCGCCGACCGCCTGATGAACGAACACCGGATCTTCACCGTCGCCCGGACGGGCATGGCCGGCGGCGGCGCCGTCCGCGTCACGCCCGCCCTGTTCACCTCTGCGGAGGACATCGATCGGTTCGCGGCCGCCCTCCGCGATGTCTGCCGCCAGGTCGGGCGCTCTTGACACGGCATCCGGGCATCGCCCTATCTTGCCCATATGAATGGTTCTTCAGACGGGCGCGTTTTGGCGGTGGACGGCTGCGCCGTCAAAGTGGTGGATGCCGACCGGGTGGCCGCCGTGTGCGAACGGATGCCGGCCGCCGAGGACCTGACCGACACCGCGGACATCTTCGGCCTGCTGTCGGACCCGAACCGGCTGCGGCTGCTGGTCGCCCTGCTCGACGGCGAGCTGTGCGTATGCGATCTGGCCGCGGTCACCGGCCAGAGCGAGTCGGCCGTCTCCCACGCCCTGCGGCTGCTGCGCGCGCACCGCATCGTCGCCGCGCGCCGCTCCGGGCGGATGGCCTACTACCGCCTGGAGGACCCGCACGTACGGATGCTGCTCGACCTGGCGCTCGCCCACACCGAGCACACCGACGCCATTCACCCCGAACGCGACGGGAGCACCTGACGCCCGTGCCGGACCAGGCCCGCGACTGGTGAACCCAGCCGCGCGAACCGACCCGCCGGATGCCGCGTATCCCCATATATGCGCTGGAGCCTGACAGCGGACTCAAGGGTCGGTCCGACGCGTGAACGCGCCTGGACGCCGTCCCGCCTCGGCGGGCGGCGTCAGCGGATCTACGCCGGTGCCGCGGCGATCGCCGCGGGCCTCGTGGTGCTGGCTCTGGGCCTGGGCCACGGCGCAGGGGAGCCGGCCATCGCCGGGCTGCCCACCGCGGGGCCGCTCACCGCATGGGGACTGCCGCTGGTCCGCTTCTGCTACCACCTGTGCTCGGTCGCCACCGTGGGAACGCTCCTTGCCGCCGCCGTTCTCGCCCCGCCCGCCTCGACCCAGAAAGCGGCCTGCTTGCGCGCGGCCGGCCGGTGGGCGCTCGGCTGGGTGGCCACCGGCCTGCTGAGCTACCTGCTGACCCTGTCGGAGATCACCGCGCTGCCCGTCCCGGACCTGCTCGCCTCCCCGGAGCTGCTGGGTCTCAGCCTGTCCATCCCGCAGGCCCGCGTGCTGCTCCTGGTGGCGGCCGTGGTCGTCGTGGCGGGCGCGGCCACGCGGCTGCGGCGCCTGCCCGCGTGGATCCCGCTGGCGATCACGGCGTTCGCGATCCTGCCGCCCACCTACGTCGGCCACGCGGCCTCCGCCGCCGGCCACGACATCGCGGTGTCGGCCCTGATGACGCACCTGCTCGCGGTGTCGCTCTGGGTCGGCGGCCTGGGCGCGGTGCTTCTGCATTTGCGTCACTCCGGCGATCTACCCGGCGTGCTGTCCCGGTTCAGCACGATCGCCCTGTGGTGTTTCGCGGGCGTGGCCGTCTCCGGCCTGGCCGCCGCATGGGTCCGGCTGAACGCGGTCTCGGACCTGTGGGAGAGCGCCTATGGCGGGTTCCTGCTGGCCAAGACCACCGCGCTGGCGATCCTCGCCGTGTTCGGCTGGATCCATCGTCGCCGTACGGTCGCGTACGTCGCCGACCGGAGCGTGCGCCAGGTCTTCATCCGGCTGGCCGCGGGCGAGATGATCGTGATGGTGGCGGCCATGGCGCTGGCCGTCGGCCTGTCCCGGACTCCGCCGCCGACCCCGCAGATCGACGGCGGGCACCTCTTCCGCGTGCTCGAGTACGACCTGGCCCCCTTCACGCCCACCGCGTTGCTCACCGAGATCCGCCTGGATCCGATGGTCGTTCTGCTGCTGGCGCTGCCCGCGATCGGCTACCTGGCCGGCGTGCGGCGGGTCGCCTCCTGGCCGCTCGGCCGCACGCTCGCCTGGTACACCGGCCTGGCGCTGATGGGGCTGGTGCTGCTCGGCGGCGTCGACGGGTACGCGCGGATGATGCTGTCGGTCCACGCCCTGCAGCAGACCGTCCTCGCGGTCCTCGCCCCGCTGCTGCTCTGCCTCGGCGCCCCGCTCACCCTGGCCGCCCAGGCCGGCGCAGATCTCCGCATCGGGACGCGCCGCCCCGGCCGGCTGACCGTCCTCGCCTGCCTGCCGATCGCCTACATGCTGGCCTTCCCGCTCCTGTACCGCACCGGCTGGCTGGCGTGGGCCCTGCCGGAGCACGCCGCGCACCTGGCCACCGAGCTGGGGTTCTTCGGCGCCGGGTCAGTGGTGTTCTGGATGCTGGCGGGCGTGGACCCGCTGCCGCCCCGGATCTCCTGGACCGTCCGCGCCGGGCTGCTGGCCGCCGTCGGGGTGGTGCAGCTGGCCGTGGGCGCCTTACTGCTGTTCGGGCCGCCGGTCGCGCCCGACTGGTTCCTGCTGGCGGCCCCGCCCGGCGCGCCGGACCCGCTCAGCGATCAGCGGCTGGCCGCGCTCGCCTACCTGCTGGTCGCGCTGCTGCCGCTCGCGCTGCTTGCCGTACGGCTGGCCCGGTCACGTGAACCGAGTACGTGAACGCGGCCACGGCGGCGTTCACAAGTCGTGATCCAAATGTTCCGCCTGGGGGATCATGCCCGCCCGTACGCTACGACGAAAGGGGAACAACGGGGAGGCATGCATGTCGTTCATGACGCGGATGACGGCGGCGTTCAAGGGAGAGGTCCGAGCCGACGAGCTCGAGGCCTATCGCCGGGCGGGCGGGCTCGTCTACACCGAGCTGGAGCGGGCCGAGGCGCTGCGCGCTCGGTTAGCCGCCGAGGGGGTGAACCTGTGGCACGGCCCGCAGGCCGCCGCCGGGCAGCTGCTGTGCACGTGGAACGCGTTCGTTCTGCAGGCCATCGGGGAGCACCTGCTCGACGCGGACTACGCCGCCGACCCGAGCACCGTCGGCTACGTGCCGCAGGTCACCGCTCTGCAGGTCGACGCCTGCTTCGCCCAGGTGGAGAACTGGGTGTCACGGGCCCGCCAGGCCGCGGGGAACTCCCGTTACCTGGTGGAGAACGAGCTGCTGCTCCCCGCTGACCTGCCCGAATGGGCCGAGGCCAGCCCGTGTCCGCTGCCGCACCTGAAGGGCATGCTCGCCGCCGCACGCGCGATCCGTCAGCACGCCGAGGTCGCGCTCGGTGTCTTCGAACAGACCGTCGCCGACGCTGACAGGCACCGCCCCGCATTGGAACGGCTACGCCAGCTCGCCGCCGAGGCGGCGACGACCGCCGACTACGCCGAAGGTCTGCTCGACGCCGACCCGGCACCGCGCATGCACGAGGCCATCGAGCAGCGCCTGCAGCGAGCTCTGGAGATCTACTACCACCTCGGCCAGCTCATCGCGATGCCCGGTCTGATCGCCGGCTACAAGGGACCGGATGTACGGCAGGCCGTCCCGCCCGCCAACCTGAGGATCGCCGACGCCCGCAACTTCGACCCGTGGTGCCTGACCGATCCGCAGAAGCGGAGCTACTGGCAGGCCGACCCGCGGGCGCACCAGGCGATCAAGGAGATGTGGGACTTCGACCCGGCCCCCGCCCTCACCTTGCGCATCCAGGCCGAGATCGACGCCGCCCGGCACAACGGCGCGATCACCTTTGCCACCGACGCCCAGGGGAAGCCGCTCGGCAGCTACTACTGCTGCCCCTTCTCCGCGATCTACCTGGTGCGCCGTCCGGTCGTCGTCGCCGGCCGCGCGCTGCGGGCGATGCAGCAGTTCGCGCTGGAGGTGTCGGCCGAGGACGTGCCGAAGGGCGGCCCGTTCAAGCGGGAGCTCATCGTCGCCAGCTTCAGGCCGACGAACGAGGTCGACTACTGCGACCCGGACGGCCTGCACGGCGACTGACCCCGCGCGACGCCCCTGGTTCAGTCCAGCCAGCCGAGCTTGGCGGCGCGTACGCCGGCCTGGAATCGGCTGTCCGCCCCCAGGATCGCCGTCAACTCGGCGACGACCCGGGTCACGGTGCGATTCGACACGCCCAGCTTGCGGGCGATCGCGTCGTCCTTGGCGCCGGTCGCCAGCAGGCGCAGGACCGCGTGCTGCTGCTCGCTCAACGCCATGCCGTGCACCGAGCGCGGTACGTCCTGCGGCTCCGAGGCCGTCAGCCAGAGGTAGTCGTAGATCGCGGCCAGAGATCTGACCACGTTGCCGCCGCGGATCAGCACGGCGCCGGCTTCGACGTCCTCGGGATCGGCCTGGATGATCGCGATGCGCCGGTCGTACACGAGCATGCGTGTCGGGACGATGGGCGCGACCCGGATCTCGATGCCCTCCGACGCCCGTGCGCGCAGATGATCGCGCATGAGCGGATCGGACAGCGAGATCTGCGCGTGGATGCTGCGGATGCGGATGCCTCTGCTCAGCGAGACCTTGTTGCGCTCGACGCCGCCGTCCAGCCTCTGCGGGGTCCAGTTCGCAGCCGGGTGCAGCTCCGCGATCTCGTGCTGCGCCATCTCCGCCAGCTCGTTGAGCCGCTGGTTGAGGCGGGTGGCGCGCTCCTGCCGCGGATAGAACTGCACCGAGGTGCCGTCGTCGGCCTGCCGGCCGAGTCCAAGGTAGTTCCTGGCCAGCGAGGCGGTCAGGACGTGCTGTTCGACCAGCTTGTCCAGGGCCCGATGGCTGCGTTGCAGGCTCAGTGTCAGGGCCGCGGACGCCTCGACGCTGAGCTGGGATCCGGGGCTGAGCAGGCCGAGGTGGATCAGGCGGTCCTGCACGGTGTTCTGCTGGGCTTCGGTGAGGCCCAGAGCGGCGGACGCGTCGGCGACGGTCTCGCCTCTGGTGTGGACGCGTTCGTACACGGCCTGGGCGAGACGGTCTTCCTCGGTGGGCGAGGCGTCGGTCATGTGGCGGTCCCTGTCGTTGCCGAACAAACGCGGAAACCATGACATAGCGCCATGCGCTTCTCCAAGCCGGCCTGTCTGTTTCTCGCCATGGCGTGACTCGGAAGGCCCCGAAGCCTGTCACGGGACTCCCGCTGCGGGCAGGATCTTCACCAGGCGCGCCGTTTCCAACCGTTTCAACACTGGGAGCATGGATGATCACTGTCGCCTACAGCCTGGTCACCTACCACGTCAGCGGGCTGTCCACGGAGAGCTGTGAGCACTGCCTGGCGAGCATCCGGTCCGAGCTCATCCTGGTGCCCGGCGTCGTCGGCGTGGACCTGAACCTCGAGGAGTCGAAGGTCAGCATCCTGACCGACGGCCCCGTCGACGACGGCCGAGTCAAGGACGCGATCGCGGCCGCCGGATGCGATGTCCTGAACTCCTGACGGACGCGGACCATCCTCCGGAAGCCGGTACGCCCGGCTTCCGGAGGATTGTCCTGTATACCCACCCTAGGTATATTCCAGATGGGATCATACATATAGGGGGTATGCGAAGTGAGGGAAGAATCCGCTGCGGCGCCGGTCGAAGGGTTCGTCGCGGACGGGTACGACAAGGTGCTCGAAGCGTTCCAGAGGCTGGTGCACGACGGACGGGAGACCGGGGCCGGAGTGTCGGTCTGGCGGGACGGCCGGGAGGTCGTCCGGCTGAACGGGGGATGGGCCGACGCCGCGCGGCACCGCACCTGGCGCACCGACACTCTCGTCCAGCCGTACTCGCTGTCGAAGGCCTTCGTGACGCTCGCCGCCCTGGTGGCGGTGCGCGACGGCGCACTGACGCTGGACGAGCCGATAGCCCGATACTGGCCCGCGTACGGGATCAGGGGCAAGGAGCACACCACGCTGCGCCAGGTGCTCACCCACCGGGCAGGGCAGCCGCGCTTCCCTGGCGAAGCCGCGGGCCTGGACCTGCTCGACGATGCCGGGCTGCGCGAAAGCCTGGCGCAGGCGGCGCCGGAGTACGCTCCAGGAACGTCGCTCGGGGAGCACGCGCTGACCTACGGGCACCTGGTGGACGGGATCCTGCGCGCGGGCGCCGGCACCACACTGGGGGAGTCGTTCAACGGGGTGGTGCGGCCCGCGCTGGGGCTCGACGCCTGGTTCGGGGTGCCGGACGACGCGCTCGAGCGCGTCGCCGATCTGGAGTACGCCGACCCGGAATGGCCGCGCCGGCTGCATGCCGCGCCGTGGCTGCAGATTCCCGACGGGACCTTGGACGTCGAGCGTGCGAACTCCAGGGCCTGGCGGCAGGCGGTGTTCGGCGCGGTCAACCTGCACACGACGGCGACCGCCATGGCGCGGTTCTTCTCCCAGCTGACCGGAGCGGACAGCCCGGTGCGCGCCCTGCTCGGACCGGAGCTGCACGCCGAACTCCTCGCCTCCCAGGTCACGGATTTCGACGAGGTCTTCGGCACCAGGATCACTTGGACGCTGGGCTTCGTCCGGGACCGCGGCAAGATCGCCAAGGGCGGGATCGGCGGTTCGGCAGCCTGGTGGTCACTGAAGCACCACCACGGCTGTGCCTATGTGACGCGACGACTGGACGATCACTCGCGCGCCGCGGAGATCGCCGCCGCGCTGGGCGACGACCTGAGCGTGGTGGGCGAGGACTGACCCGGCCGCGTCCCTTAGGGGGTTCCCGTGGCACAGGGGCCGCCGTCGTAGGGTGGATCGCATGGTGAGGACAGCGGCACGACAGCCCGTACCCGCTCGGCGTGCGGACGCCGAGCGCAACATCGCCGCGATCCTCGACGCGGCGACCCGGCTGCTCAGCGCTGACGCCGCGGCGAGCGTGGCCGACATCGCCAAGGCCGCGGGGGTGGGGAGGGTGACGCTGTACGGTCACTTCCCGTCGCGGGAGGCGCTGGTGGACGCGGTGCTCGATCACGCGGTCGACGTGGCGGACGCGGTGCTGGCGGACGAGTCGATCGACACGGCACCCGCGCCGGAGGCCATGGCGGGACTGCTGCGGTCGTCCTGGGAGGTGCTCGACCGGCACCGCCGCCTGTTCCTGGCCGCCGACCGGGTCCTGGCCACGGAGCGGATTCGGGAGCACCATGACCGGCCGTTGCGGCGGGTGGAGCGGCTCATCGCGCGCGGGCAGCGCGACGGCGACTTCCGCACCGACCTGCCGCTGGCCTGGCTGGTGACGACGTTCTTCTCGATCATCCACAGTGCCGCGCAGGAGCGCGAGTCGGGGCGGCTGGCGCCCGAGGAGGTCGAGCCGGTGCTGATCAAGACCATGCTCTCGCTGCTCTCCCCAGCCGAAGCGTGATCCGCACGGCGCGGTGACGCCAGGGCGTTCAGCCGTGTGCCCCGGCTCTCCGGAAGTCCAGGAGCCGGGGCTAAGAGTGCCCGCGGTGCCGCCCGCCGGTGCGGCGGCGCCGTACAGGGCGATGCCCGCGACCAGGGAGCCGGCCAGCAGGATCAGCCATCCGGCCGCGAACAGCCGGCGGGCGCCGAACAGCTGTCAAGCGGACTTCTGCCGGCTGTTCCATGCGAATGGCTCCGAGCCGATCGGCTCGGAGCCATTCGCCATGGTGGGTCACCGTCGATGCAGCGTGAACCAGTACGTGGGTACGCGATTGGTGCCAGGGGTGACGTCGGCGAGTTCCCAGCCGGTGAAGCGGCTGCGGAGTTCGTCGGCGGTGACGCCGGTGAAGCCGTCGTCGAACGCTTCCGGGCCGTACCCGAACATCAGCAGCCGGGCGCCGGGAGCGGCCCGGGCGGTGACGCCGGCGGCGTAGGCGTCGCGGCGGTGCGTGGGGACGCCGCAGTAGCAGCTCAGGTCGAAGAAGAGGCTGAAGCCGTCGCCGACGGCGAGTTCGTCCAGCCGGGTGACGTCGCCGCGCAGCAGCAGGGGCCGTACGCCCGCGGCGTCGGCCTTCTCCTTGGCCTGCCGGACGGCGCGGCCGACGAGGTCGACGCCGACGACGTCCCAGCCGTTGCCCGCGAGGTAGACGGCGTTGGTCCCGGTGCCGCAGCCGAGGTCGAGCGCGCGCCCGGGAGGCAACGCGTGCGCCCCCTCCACCGCGTCGACCAGCTCGGGGGCCGGGATGCCGCTGTCCCACGGCGGCTTGCCGGACAGGTAGTACGCCTGCAGCGTTCGCTTGACGGCGAGCTCGCGGCTGCGTTCGGAGCGCCTCCCCAGGCTGCTGAGCCGCCATGCCATCTGAGCCAGCTTCATCTTGTCCTCCAGAACTATTTAGAGCTCATCTCTAGATAACGACTCTAGATATAGACTTGAGCCGTGAGCACTGTCAAGCGGCTGGACAAGCGGACCGAACGATCTCGACAGACCCGCGCGAAGATCGTCGCGGCGGCGCGGGAGCTGTTCCTCGAGCACGGATATGGGGCCACGAACCTCCAGGACGTCGCAGACCGGGCCGGCGTCGCCGTGCAGACGATCTATTTCGTCTTCCGCAACAAGCGCGCGCTGCTGAAGGAGCTGGTCGACACCACCATCGCCGGTGACGACGAGCCGATCGCCACCATGGACCGTCCCTGGTTCCGCGAGGCCCGTGCGGCGGCGACCGCTGCGGACCAGCTGCGGCAGCACGTGCACGGCACTCGGCTGATCCTCGACCGGGTCGCCTCCATCGCGAAACTCCTCGAGACCGCCGCCGCCAACGATCCCGAGATCGCCACGATGTGGCCGACCGGTGAGGATCCGCGGTTCACGGTGCAGTCGGCCGCCGCTCAGGCCCTGGTCGCCAAGCCCGGCGCCCGCCCCGGGCTGTCCGCCGCGATGGCGGCCGACCTGCTGTACTGCCTGCTCAGCCCCGACCTGTACCTCGTCTTCGTCCGCGACCGCGGCTGGTCGCCGGTCGAGTGGGAAGCCTGGGCTTACGGAACCCTGCACACCCAGCTGTGCGAGGGGGCGGGCTGAGCAGGCTCCTGCGGCACCGCGCTGTCTACTATGCCTTTGCGTGGAGGGATCCCCGCAATCACAGAACTCCGGCCGGGCCTCGGCGGGAGGCTACGAGGCTAGTTAGTACACTGCTGTAGCGACGTGCTGATTGCTGAGGGAGGGCCGGTGGGAGTTGCGCGGCGACGCCTCGCGTTGCGAGTCGCGCGCGGGTTCCTGCTCGTGGTCCTCGCCATGGGCGTGTACGGCATGCACACCCTGGGCCACGTCCACGGCCGGCACAGCGGCCCCTCGTCCGATGCGCACGGGATGAGCGTCGCCCAGGAACCCCCTCTTGTCGTTCCGGCGGGCCTTCGGGCGTTCGTTCCCGAGCATGAGATGCCGGGGCTCGACCCGACCAGCGTATGCCTGGCGATACTGACGTCGTTCCTGGTCCTGCTGCTGACGGCGGCCTGGGCCAGAGCGGGGCGGCCGACGTACGACGGCGTCGGAGGCGCCCCGCCCGTGCGGCAGGTGGCCAGGCCGCCGCCGAAGCCCACGTCTCTGAGGCTGGCCGGTCTCTCGATGCTGCGGATATAGGCCGATGATCACGCGGACGACGGTCCGCGAGCAGGCCGACAGTTCCCACACATCGAGAGAACGATCAACCATGCGTATCAACCGCACCATGTCCTTCACCGTTGCCGCCGGCATGCTCGCCCTGTTGACCGCCTGCGGCGGCAACGGCGACTCCATGGCCGGGCATGAGGGGATGAGCAGCGCGAGCGCGCCTACCGCCACCACGGCGAGCACGCAGCCGTCGGCTGCCTTCAACGACGCGGACGTCATGTTCGCGCAGATGATGATCCCGCACCACGAGCAGGCGGTCGAGATGGCCGAGCTGGCGCCGACGCGCGCGAGCGACCCGGAGATCAAGAAGCTCGCGGCGAAGATCAAGGCGGCTCAGGACCCGGAGATCCAGACCATGAAAGGCTGGCTGGCCGAGTGGGGCAAGCCCGCTGAGGCGGGCATGGGGCACGGCATGCCGGGCCTGATGTCAGAGGAGGACATGAAGAAGCTCGATGCCGCCAAGGGCAAGGCGTTCGACAAGCTGTTCGCCGAGCAGATGATCGCCCACCACAACGGCGCGATCGAGATGGCCGGGACCGAGCAGGCCAACGGCTCGAACCCGCAGGCCAAGGAGCTGGCCAAGGCGATCGAGTCCACCCAGCGGACCGAGGTGGAGCAGTTGCAGAAGCTCCTCGACCGGCTCTGATGCCATGACCGCCCGGGCGCGACCGGCGCCCGGGCGGACCTGGCCCATGCGGGTGGATGACGGCTCAGTGGCCGTGGCCCACGAAGGCGGCCGCCGGTCTGCCCTTCGGCACCAGGACGAGCGAGATGACGGCCGCGACGCCCGCCGCCACCGCGCAGAGCGTCAACCCCGAGGTGAACCCGCCGATTCCTCCCGCACCGGCTGCCACATCGGGGGCCAGGCCGGTGGCCGCCACCGTGGAGACGACGGCCACCCCTATGGAGCCGCCCAGTTCGTGGAAGGTGTTGATCACGCCGGAGGCGACCCCGGTCTCGCCGTGCGGGACGTTGGCCATGGTCGTCGTGGTGGCGGTGACGAACGCCGGGCCGATGCCGAACGCCGCGATGACGAAGCCGGGCAGCAAGGTGGTGTAGGCGCTCGTATCCGGTGAGATGCGCGTCATGAGCGCGGCCCCCACGGCGGTCAGCACGAAGGCCGCGACCGCGATCGGCCTGCCGCCGATCTTTCCGATCAAGTGGCCGCCGAGGTGGGCGCCGAGGGTGATGGCGATGGCGACCGGCAGGAACGTCAGCCCGGTCCGCAGGGCGCTGAAGCCGAGGACGTGCTGGAGGTAGAGCGAGCTGAGGAAGAACAGTCCCAGCATGAGACCGGTGGCCAGCAGCATGACGAAGGTGCCGGAGATCACCGGGCGGCGGGCGAGGGTCTCCGCGCTCATCAAGGGATTGCGGGCGGTGCGTTCGATCAGCACGAAACCTCCGTAGATCACCGCGGCCCCGAGCAGGGGGACGAGCGTGGCCCAGGCGCTCCAGCCGGCGTCTCCCGCGGTGACCAGGCCGTAGATGAGCAGGGCGGTGGCCAGGGTGATGGAGAGCGCGCCCGGCACGTCCAGCCGCTGCCGCTTCCCGTGGGGGCTGCCGGCGGTGACGAGCGACGGAATGGCCACGAGCAGGATCACGCCGACGGGGACGTTCACGAAGAACACCCACATCCAGCCGGGGCCCGCGGTGAGGACGCCGCCCAGCAGCACGCCGAGTGCCGCCCCCGTGCCGCCGATGGCCGCCCACACGCCCAGCGCGCGATTGCGACGCTCGCCTTCGAACGTGGTGGTGATGAGGGCGAGCGCTGAGGGGGAGAGCAGCGCGGCGCCGACGCCTTGCAGTGCCCTGCCCGCCACCAGCAGCGATCCGGTCGTGGCCAGCCCGCACAGCAGCGATGAGAGGGTGAACAGGGCCAGCCCCGCCAGCATCGTCCGCCGTGCGCCGACCGCGTCGGCCAGCCTGCCGCCCAGCACCATGAGCCCGCCGAAACAGAGCGTGTAGGCGGTCACGACCCAGGTGAGCGCCTCGCGGGTGAGCGCCAGGTCGGTGCCGATCGTGGGCAGCGCGACCTGGACCACGGTGATGTCGATGATCAACATGAACTGCGCCAGGCAGAGCAGGACCAGTACGGCCCAGCCTTTGTCCTTCATGCATCCTCCATAACTTGAACATTGATGTACGAGTTAATGGAACCATACCGGCGTAGGGTTCCGACATGCGAGGAGGGGGTTAGATCTGGAGCAGTTTGTCCGGGGTGATGGGCAGGTCGCGCACCCTCTTGCCGGTGGCGTGGTAGATCGCGTTGGCGATGGCCGCCGCCACGCCCACGATGCCGAGCTCGCCGATGCCCTTGGCGCCGAGCGGCGTCTGCGGGTCGGGCCGGTCCACGAAACGGACCTCGATGTCCGGCACGTCGGCGTGCGTGGGGATGTGATACTCGGCCAGGCTGGCGTTGACGATCCGGCCCGAGCGCTCGTCGAACAGCGTCTCTTCCATCAGCGCCATGCCGATGCCCTGGATGATGCCGCCGCGCATCTGGCTCACGGCCTGTTTCGGCGAGACGATGCGACCGCCGTCGAACGCGCCGACCCAGCGTGAGACCCGTACCTCGCCGGTGTCCTCGTCGACCCGCACCTCCGCGAAGTGCGCGCCGTAGGTGCTGGTGGCTCGCTTGATCGTCTGGTACGGCAGCGCCGACTTGCCCGTCACCTCCACATGGTCGCGTCCGGCCCGCTCCAGAATCCGCCGGTACGTCTCCCCGCGGCCGTCCCGGGTGAAGAGCCCCTCGTCACGCGTCTCCACCTCCTCGGCTCTTCGCCCGGCCAGTGGTGTGTCCTCGGCGAGCTTGAGCAGTTCGCGGACCAGCTCGTCGCGGGCCGACCAGATGGCCGAGGCAAGGGTGGTCGTGGCGGCGGAGGCGCCGGGGATGCGGGTCTTGGCGACGTCGGAGTCGCCCTGCAGGAAGCGGATCCTGTGCATGGGGAGGCCGAGTCGCTGGCCCGCGGCCTGGGTCTGGGCGGTCGAGGTGCCGGCGCCGAGCTCGTTCGTGCTGCTGTGGATGGTGACCGTGCCGTCGGCGGAGAGCCGGAGCCTGACCGCGGCGATGAGTACGGCGTCGGGGTTGATGGCGGCGGCCATGCCCTGTCCGACGAGCCAGTGCCCGTCGCGGGTGGCGCCCGGCGTGGGGGCGCGCTCGCCCCAGCGGAACGCCTCCGCGCCGAGCGCGTACGCCTCGCGCAGGTGACGGCTGGTGAAGCGGCGGCCGGAAATCGGGTCGCGATCGGGTTCGTTGCGGAGGCGGAGTTCGAGCGGGTCGAGGCCGAGCCCCCAGGCGAGCTCGTCCATGGCCGACTCCAGTGCGAACGACCCCGGGGTCACGCCCGGACCGCGGAAGAAGGCGTTCTGGATGCGGTCCACCCGTACGACCTGCTGGTGCGCGGCGATGTTGGGGCACGCGTACAGGTGCCGGGAGGAGGCGATCGCGGCCTCGGCGAACTCGTCCGTCGTGCAGGTGGCCAGGGCGTCGTGCACGATGGCGGTCAGGTGCCCTCGCTCGTCCGCCCCCAGCGCGATGCTGCTGCGGGTGGGCGCCCGGCCGCCGGTCATGTGGAACGTGTTCGTACGTGACAGCACGAGCTTGACCGGGCGGCCCGCCAGTCTGGCGGCGGCCACGGTAAGCGCCACGTGCGGCCAGGCGGGAGTCTTGCCGCCGAAGCCGCCGCCTATGTACGGCGCCAGCACGTGGACCCGGCGCAGTGGCAGGCCGAACTTCTTGGCCAGCATCTCCTTGACCCCGTAGGGGTACTGCGCGGTGTCGTGGACGGTGAGATCGTCGCCGTCCCAGGCGGCCACGGTGGCGTGGGGTTCCAGCGCGTTGTGGTACTCGAGCGGGGTGGTGTAGACGCCTCGCACGGTGACGGCCACCTCGGCCAGCCCCGCGCGCACGTCGCCGACCACGGTCTTCGACTCCTCCAGTACGGAGTGGGCCGGCGTGTAGGCCCCCTCGTCCGTCATCGACAGCCGTGCGGGCTCGTGGGCGTACTCGACCTTGACGAGCCTGGCCGCGTGCTCCGCCTGCTCCTGCGTGTCGGCCACGACGACGGCGACCGGCTGGCCGTGCCAGAAGACCCGGTCCGTGTTCATGATCGGCAGGCTCATGGCGGCAGCGGCGACCGGGCCTTTGAGTGTGGCGTACGCGCCGGTGGACCTCATCGGCGGCGCGTTCTCATGCGTCATCACCAGCACCACCCCGGGTGCCGCGAGCGCCCGGGAGGAGTCGACGGCGATGATGCGGCCCCTGGCGATCGCGCTGGGGACGGGGACGGCGTAGGCGAGCCGTGCGAGGGCGTGGTCGGCGGTGTAGCGGATGCCGCCCGACACCTTCGCCGGACCGTCGAGCCGGTCGACGTCACGGCCGATCTCGCCGGTCCGGGTGGACAGGGGGTCGTGGCGGCCGTCGGGCAGGAGCCTGGCCACCTTGCCCATGGCTCGCGTGGCGAGGCTGAAACCGCGTGCGGCGACGTTCATGAGCGACCTGCCAGTTCGATGAGGGTACGCCGGACCAGCCGCCTGGCCAGTTCGACCTTGAACGCGTTGTGCTCCAGCGGGGCCGCTCCGGCGACCGCCTCCTCGGCGGCCCGTCCGAACACCGCCCCGCCCGCCGCCGCCTCGCCCGTCACCGCTCCGACCAGGAGCTCCTCGGCCGCGTACGCGCGCCACGGCTTGGGCGCCACCCCGCCGAGCGCGATACGTGCGCCGGCGATCCGGCCGCTCTCGACCCTCAGCGACGCGGCGACGCTCACCAGCGCGAACGCGTAGCTGGCCCGGTCCCTGACCTTGACGTAGTCGCCGGGGCCCGGCTGCTCCGGCGGCAGGTCCACGCTCGTGACGAGTTCGCCTTCGCGCAGCACCGTCTCCTTGTGCGGTGTCTCGCCGGGCAGGCGGTGGAAGTCGGTGATCGGCACGCTCCGTTCGCCGTCCTGGCCGGTGAGGTTGACGGTCGCGTCGAGCGCTGCCAGTGCCACGCACATGTCGGACGGATGCACGGCGACGCAACTCTGGCTTGCCCCGAGGACGGCATGCGCGCGGTTGAACCCGTCGAGCGCAGCACACCCCGCGCCGGGGACCCGCTTGTTGCAGGCGGCGCCGAGATCGTAGAAGTAGCGGCAGCGCGTCCGCTGCAGCAGGTTCCCGCCAACCGTCGCCCGGTTGCGCAGCTGCGGCGAGGCCCCCTTCAGCAGCGCCCGCGCGAGTACGGGGTAGCGCCGGCGGATCCGGTCGTCGGCGGCGACCTGCGAGTTGCGGGCCAGCGCCCCCAGGCGGAGCCCGCCGTCCGGCAGGTCCTCGACGGCGGACAGCGGCAGACGCGAGATGTCCACGACCAGCTCCGGCGTCTCCACCTCCTCCCGCATGAGGTCGAACAGGTTCGTCGCGCCGGCCAGGTACCTCACCTGGGGTCCCGCCAGCCGGACCGCTGCGGACACATCCGCCGCGCGGACGTAGGCGAACTCCCTCATGCCCCGGCCACCTCTCTGACGGCGGCCACGATGCCGTTGTAGGCGCCGCACCGGCACAGGTTGCCCGCCATCCGCTCCCTGATCTCGGCATCGGTGAGCACCGCCGGCGCGGTCAGGTCCCCGGTCTCGGCGCTCGGCCGGCCGTCGCGGTGTTCGGCCAGCATGGCGACGATCGAGCAGATCTGTCCGGACGTGCAGTAGCCGCACTGGAAACCGTCGTGTGCCTGGAACGCCTCCTGCACCTTGGCGCCCAGCCCGTGGCCCGCCATGGCCTCGATGGTGACGATCTCCATGCCGTCGCACTGGACGGCGGGCGCCAGACAGGAGTTGATCCGCTCACCGTCGGCGAGAACCGTGCAGGCGCCGCAGGCGCCCTGGTCGCAGCCCTTCTTCGTGCCGGTCAGCTGCAGGTGCTCGCGCAGGCAGTCGAGCAGGCTGACGCGGGGATCGAGAGACAGCTCGTGCGCCTGCCCGTTCACCTGCAGGTGGACCGGGATATGGCCAGTCATGCAACCCTCCGATTATTTCGTACATGGATGTACGAGTTACTGAGGGCACCATACCCCATTGCCCTATACGCCATAGGGGTATAGGGTCTGCGGGCGAGAGCGACTGATGGAGCGAGAAGGTAACGATGTCGGAATCGATGCACCATGCTGGACACGACCCACACGATCCTGGTACCGGTGACGACCATGGTGATCATGGGCATGAAGCGCATGCGATGAAGGCGACCTGGGGAGTGGCGGCGTCCGCGACGTTGCACTGCCTGACGGGTTGCGCCATCGGCGAGGTGCTCGGCATGGTGATCGCCACGGCGCTCGGCTGGGGCAACGGGCCCAGCATCATCCTGGCCATCGTCCTGGCGTTCTTCTTCGGCTACGCGCTCACGCTCCGCGGCCTCTTCCGCGCCGGCGTGGACTGGCGTACGGCGCTGCGGTTGGCGCTGGCCGCCGACACGCTGTCGATCCTCGTCATGGAGATCGTCGACAACGGCGTCATGGTGATCATCCCCGGTGCCATGGACGCCGGTCTCGGGACCGTGCTGTTCTGGGGCGCGCTGGCGCTCTCGCTGCTGGTGGCGTTCCTCGTCACGACCCCGATCAACAAGTGGATCATCGGACGGGGGAAGGGGCACGCCGTGGTCCACGCCTACCACCACTGACGCCCGCATGTCACGCTGTTCCTCTGGGGCCCGCATCCGGGGTTGAACGTCCCCTCAGCTTGAGGACGACCTCGGCCGTCCCTCGGCGGCCAGGAATGACACCACTCTGGGCAGCACTTCGGCCGATCGGTCCCAGCAGCCCTTGTGGTCTGCGTCGGGGATGGAGAAGAAGTCGGCACCGGACCGTTCGGCGAAGGCCCGCATCGGCTCGTGCCAAGGGTCGGTCGTGCCCGCGTACAGCAGCATCGGCACGCCCGAATCGGCGAGTTCCCGCTGCAGTCCTGGCTCGCGCGAGAACGCCTCGTAGTTGGCGCGGAAGGCGGCAGGGTCGCCCGCCTCGATCAGGGCGGCCTGATAGGGGTCGGCGGCGGCGCCCTGCTTCATCAGGTGGTAGGCGTCGGTGTCGGCGGGCAGGCCGAGTTGGCGCAGCGTGGGCCCGACCGCGGAGCGGAAGCCGTCGATGGGATCGAAACCGCCGGCGACCAGACAGGTCAGGCGGTCGGGAGCGTGGGCGGCGACCGCGTAACCCGTCATGGCGCCGAGCGAGTATCCCCAGAACGCGGCCCGATCGACCCCTACCTCGTCCAGCACCGCCGTCACAGAGTCCACACGCCGCTCGAGCGAATAGGCCGCGACGTGATGCGGGGCATCGCTGGCACCCAGCCCGAGCGGGTCGACGGCGATCACCGTGTAGGCGGCCGTCAGCGCGGAGGTGTATCCGCTGTGAGCCCAGTGCGCCCCGTCCTGGAACATGCCCGGATGAAGCACTACCGCGGGACCGTCACCGGAGACCTCGAAGGACATGGTGAAACCGTTGCTGCGCGCGATGGGCACGTGTCGTTTCCTTCTCTTCACGACGACCCTGCGCCTGTACGCAGGACCGTTACGATTGGTAACGGCAGCAATAGTGGCGCATGACTAGAAAGCTCGAAAGAAGGCACTTTCTTGTCACAACGGAACACCGCGGTTACAGACCAGCTCATGGCGGACACGACGGGACCCGACCTCGACGATTGCCCACTGCCTGAGGTCCTGGCCCTGATCGGCGGCAAATGGAGCGCTCAAGTGCTGGTCGAACTGGGGAAAGGCCCCCGCCGCTTCACCCAGTTGGAACGCGCGATCACGGGTGTCAGCCGCCGGATGCTGACCGTGAGCCTGCGAGATCTCGAGCGCAACGGACTCGTCACCCGCACCGTGTACCCGGATTCTCCGCCACGGGTCGAGTACGCCACCACACCATTGATCGAAGACATACGCGAGCCCCTGGAAGCGCTCACGGCCTGGGCCCGCCTCGCCGCCCCTGCGATCACCGCAGCCCGCCGGGCCTACGACAGCCCGGGTGATTCCTGCCCCTAGGCAGGGCGGGAAACGCCGGCGATCCGGGGCCGGCGGCACGCTGTTTTCAGGGTTTCCTGATGATCAGCGATCGAAGGGCCTTTTCGCGCTGTGGTCACTGTCAGTCGGGCAGCGCGGTGTGGTCCTCGTCGTAGATGTCCGAGGCCGATCTGACGATGAGCGGGTCGGGCGTGCCGACCACCTCGTGGTCCTTGTTGTCGTACTCGAAGAGGCTGAGCACGTGGCGCATCGCCTCGAGCCGTCCGCGCTTCTTGTCGTTGCTCTTGATGACGGTCCAGGGCGCCTCAGGCATGTCGGTGTTGAGGAACATGTCCTCCTTGGCGGCGGTGTAGTCGTCCCATCGGTCGAGCGAGGCCAGGTCCATCGGGGACAGCTTCCACTGCCGTACGGGGTCGACCTGGCGGATGATGAAGCGGGTGCGCTGTTCGGAGCGGGTCACCGAGAACCAGAGCTTGACCAGGTGGATGCCGTCGCGCACCAGCGCCCTTTCGAACTGCGGCGCCTGCAGCATGAACTCCCGCCATTCGGCCTCGGTGCAGAAGCCCATCACCCGCTCCACCCCGGCCCGGTTGTACCAGGAGCGGTCGAACAGGACGATCTCCCCGGCCGCGGGGAGATGGGCGATGTAGCGCTGCAGGTACCACTGGGTACGTTCGCGCTCTGACGGCTTCTCCAGCGCGACCACGGAGGCGCCGCGGGGGTTGAGGTGCTCCATGAAACGCTTGATCGTGCCGCCCTTGCCCGCCGCGTCGCGGCCCTCGAAGAGGATGACCAGCCGCTCGCCGTTCGCCTTGACCCAGTACTGCAGCTTGAGCAGCTCGATCTGCAGCAGCCGCTTGTACTTCTGGTACTGCTCCCGCCCCAGGCGTTCCCGGTACGGGTAGTGCTCGCGCCAGGTGTCGACCGGGGTGCCGTCGGGGCGCAGCAGCACGGGATCGTCGTCGTCGCTGTCGTCCACCAGCAGGCCCGGGGTCGAGTCCAGCAGTGAGACCTGATTCACGTCAACCGCCTCGCCTCTCTCGCGCTTCGGCACCCCGTACCCGCCAGATCGTCAGTGGAACTGCGGGACGATCAGGTAGATGCCGTACAGCACCACCGCCGCGCAGGCCGTGAAGCACGCGACGGCCGCGGCCAGGCTGCCCGTGCCACCGCCGGCGCCCTTCTCCTGCGCTGACTTGCGGGCCGCCAGGGCCAGCGCGCCGAGCGAGAAGACCAGTACGAGGACCACGCTGACGGCCAGGCTGACGACGAGGACCTGGCCGAGGGCGCTCCATTTGATGTCCACCGGCGTTCTCCTCAGACTGTGGCGGGGACGTCGTTGACGTTGCCGGCGTGGACGGGCTGGCGGCGGCCGGCCGCGTACAGTCCGGCTGCGGCGGCGATCGCCACCAGCGCGGTGACGGTGATCCCCGCGGTGCCGGTGGTCGCCACGGCGGCGACGACCGCGCCGACCGCGCCGGCGGCCGGGAGGGTCAGCAGCCAGGCCAGCGCCATCCGGCCCGCCACGCTCCAGCGCACCTTGGCCAGCCGCCGTCCCAGCCCGGTGCCGAGGATCGCGCCGGAGACCACCTGCGTGGTCGACAGCGCGAAGCCCAGGTGGGAGGAGGCCAGGATGACGGTGGTCGCGCTCGCCTCCGCAGCGAAGCCCTGTGGCGACTC
The DNA here is from genome assembly GCF_040674955.1 of Nonomuraea sp. NPDC049695. Classification (NCBI taxonomy): domain Bacteria; kingdom Bacillati; phylum Actinomycetota; class Actinomycetes; order Streptosporangiales; family Streptosporangiaceae; genus Nonomuraea; species Nonomuraea sp. NPDC049695. The sequence goes on from NZ_JBFANV010000035.1 coordinate 92,640, forward strand.
GATCTCGGTGATGCCCTTACCCATGGTGCGAATGATCCGCCACCCGCCCAGGTACGTGCCCGCCCCGATGGCCAGCCCGGCCGCCGCGATCACCCAGAACGGCGGGCCGGCCCCCGAGGCCAGCGCGCCGGTCGAGATCAGCGTGAGCGTGATGACGCCCATGGTCTTCTGCGCGTCGTTCGTGCCGTGCGCCAGCGACACCAGCGACGCCGAGACGATCTGCCCGAACCGGAACGTGGTGGTCACCGATTCGTGCCGGGTCCTGGCGGTGATCGTGTACGCCAGATAGGTGGCGGTCATCGCGACGAACCCGGCGATCAGCGGCGAGGCCACCGCTGGGATGAGCACCTTCTGCAGCACCGTGCCGAAGTGCACGCCCTCGACGCCCGCGCCCACCCAGACCGCGCCGACCAGCCCTCCGAACAGGGCGTGCGAGGAACTGGACGGCAAGCCCAGCAGCCAGGTCAGCAGATTCCACAGGATCGCGCCGATCAGCCCGGCGAACACCATGGGCGGCGTCACCAGGCGGTCGTCCACGATCCCGCCTGAGATCGTCTTGGCCACCTCGACCGACAGGAACGCGCCCATCACGTTCAGCACGCCCGAGATCGCCACCGCCACCTTGGGCCGCAGCGCGCCGGTCGCGATGGAGGTGGCCATCGCGTTGGCCGTGTCGTGGAAGCCGTTGGTGAAGTCGAAGGCCAGTGCCGTGATGATCACCACGACGACCATGAACGTCACATGATCCATTGGGATGTCCCCATTGTCTCGGCGTCACTGAGAAGGATAGGCGCGGGCGATGAACCGGCCGTGAACTCCCAGCGGACGCCGGACAACGCGGCCGGCCCCCGTGTTCGGCTGATTTACCGATGCGGGGCTGACGAGACGGCCCCACAAAGCGGACAATAGGGATAAACCACGTGGACGTGAGGGGAGCGCCAATGGTTGACATCGATGTTCCGATCTGGGCCGCCCGACTGCGGGTCCTGCGCCGCGCGCGCCTGTGGAGCCGCCGGGAGCTGGGAAGGCGCCTGGCCGACGTGGCGGACGAGACGTCGCGTGATCAGCTGCCCACGCCGGAGGCGCTGAGCTCGATGATCCGCCTCTGGGAGAGCGGAGAGCGGCGGCCGGACGAGTCGCACGCGGAGCTGCTCTGCCGGGCGTTCGGCCTGGGGGAGGCGGACCTGTTCGTCGGGGACGCGGCCGGCACCACGCTGTGGCACTACCTCACGGGCATTCCGCTGCGGTCGGGCATGTTCCCGGCCGAGGAGGAGGAGCGCACCGGCCGGGCGATCGAGGCGCCCCAGCGGGCCGACGAGGGAACGGTGCGTTACTTCAGGACCGTCCTCGACGCCTACAGCCGTACCGATCTGCGGCCCGCCGACCTGGTCAACGTGCTGCAGCCGGTCTTCGCCGGGATCGAGGAGTTCCACCGCGACGCCGGTCCGTCCGTCAGGCGGGCACTCCTGGGGCTCGCCGCGGAGAACGCGGAGCTGATCAGCCGCATGCGCCACGAGGCCGGCGACCCGGAGGGGGCGCTGGCGTGGTCGGACGAGGCCATCCGCGACGCCCGTGAGGCGGCGGACGCGTCGCTGGAGGCGTACACGCTGGCCCAGCGGGGCGGTCTGTCCGACACCGCCGGTGCTCCCGGCCGGCTCGTCGACCTCGCCGTCGCCGCCCGCGAACGCGCCGAACTCCCGCCGCGGGTGGACGCCCTGTCGCGGCATCACGAAGCGCAGGGTCACGCCCTCGCCGGAGACGTGGACATGTGCCATCGCCGCCTGGAGGAGTCGGCGCAGTCGCTGGAGGAGCCGGGCGACGACACGCCCTACCGGTTCGACAGCTCCGCCGAAGCGCACCACGCGCTCTGCGCCGGATGCCTCATCGACCTCGGTCAGGCGGGCGGCGCGATCGAGATCCTGGAACACGAGCCGCCGAAGGCGCAGCCGACTTACGCCATCGCCTACGCCATGGCCCGCATGGCCCACGCGTACGCCGACGCCCATGAAAGGGAGCGGTGGGCCGAGACAGCCCGTCAGGCCCTCGCCCTGGCCAGGCAGAGCGGCGCGTCGCGAGCGCTGCGGGAGCTCGCCAGGGTCCAGGTTCCGCACCAGGGCGTGAGGCACCGGCGCATCCTGCTGTAGCCGCCACCCGGGCCCGGGTAATGAGTTCTTTTCCCGTTATTAGTTCCAACCGGTGACTTCCGGGGCTTTGCTGAAGGGACCAACCGTTTCGAGTCCTTGCTGAATGAAGAGTCATGGCCCGTTCCCGTATCGTCTTCTCGCTCTCGCTGGTCGCGGCCATCGCGCTGGTGGCGCTCGTGCTCGGCGTGGTGGGCGGCCGGGCGACGAGCTCGGCCGGACGGCCGGAGGGTGGCGGCTCGGCAGGGGCGGCGAGCGGCAAGAAGATCGACGTGATCATCAAGGCGAGCGACTCCTCGTTCTGGCAGACGATGATCGCCGGTGCGAAGCAGGCGGGCGGGGACTTCGGTCTCAACGTGAGCACCTTCGGCCCGACGTCCGAGACCAACATCGACCAGCAGGTGCAGCTGGTGGAGAACTCCATCTCCCGAGGCGTCGACGGGCTGGTCATCGCGCCCAACTCCTCCAGCGCCCTGAACTCGGCGATCGACCGGGCGCGCAAGGCGGGTCTCAAGGTCATCACCGTGGACAGCCGCGTGACCACCGCCTCGGAGGGGTTCATCGGCACCGACAACGTCAAGGCCGGGACGCAGGCGGGCAAGCGCATGTGCGAGCTGCTCAAGGCGCAGAACAAGACGAGCGGCAGCGTCATGATCGAGTCGTCCGTGGCCGGCATCCAGTCGCTCGTCGATCGGGACGCCGGCTTCAAGCAGGGCATCGCGAACAACTGCCCGCAGGTCAAGCCGGCGCTGCAGCGCTACAACAACAACGACATCAACACCGCGGCGTCGCAGGTCAACGACGCGCTGACCGCCGACCCGAGCCTGGCCGGGGTGTTCGCCGACAACAACACCTCGGGTGTCGGCGCGGCCCGAGCGATCCAGGACAACCACGCCACCGCGACCGTACCCGTCGTGGCGTTCGACTCCGACCCGCAGGAGAACGCCGCGCTGGCCGCCGGCACCATCGACGCGCTCGTGGTGCAGAACCCCTACTTCTTCGGCTACCAGGGCGTGCTGGCGGCCGGGATGGCCACGGTCGAGCGCATCCCGCCGCGTGACATCGATCCAGGGGCGGTTGTGGCCGACACCGAGAACATGACGGCGCCCGATGTGAAGCAGCTGCTCAACCCGCCGACGATGAAGGCGGGATGATGGCGCGTCCGGTCGTCGAGCTGCACGGCGTCTCCAAGGCGTTCGGCTCCGTCCAGGCGCTCAGCGACATCTCGCTCCGCCTGCTGCCCGGCCAGGTGCACTGCCTCGCCGGGGAGAACGGCGCCGGCAAGTCGACCCTGATCCGGGTGCTGACGGGCGCGCTGCGCCGCGACAGCGGCAGCTACGAGATCGACGGCCGGCCGGTCACCGCGCCGACCCCGGCATCACTGCGTACGGCCGGCGTCCAGGCCGTCTACCAGGAGCTCAGCCTGCTGCCCCACCTGTCGGTCGCGGAGAACCTGTTCATGGGCCGCCTTCCGTCCCGCACCGGGATCATCGCCAGGAGCCGGCTGCAGTCCCAGGCCAGGAAGGCCCTCGACGAGGTCGGCCTGACGGAGCTCAGCCCGCAGGCGATCGTCGAACGGCTCCCGGCGGCCACGCGCCAGCTCGTGGAGATCGCCAAGGTGCTGACCGCGGAGTCCCTCAAAGTGATCGTCTTCGACGAGCCCACCACGGCGCTCACCGAGGCGGAGTCGGAGCGGCTGCTCCAGCACATCCTGCGGCTGCGCGAGCGTGGCATGGCGATGCTCTACGTGACCCACCGGCTTGAGGAGATGTTCGAGATCGGCGACTGGGTGACCGTCCTGCGGGACGGGGGCCTGTCCGAGGCCGGGCCGATCAGCGACTACGACGAGGACCGGCTGATCACCGCCATGGTCGGACGGGAGATCAGCGCCCTGTATCCGGAGACCCACCGGCACGCGGGAACGCCCGCGCTGCGGGTCCGGGGGCTGCGCCGGTTCGACGGCTCGCCGAGCATCGACCTGCACGTCGGGGCCGGGGAGATCCTCGGCATCGGGGGACTGCTGGGGGCGGGACGGAGCGGGCTGCTGCTGTCCGTCTTCGGCGCCGCTCCCATCGTGGCCGGGCGGCTGGAGGTCGCGGGCAGGCCGGTGAAACCGTCAGGACCGCGCGCGATGATGAACGCCGGGGTGGGGCTCCTCACCGAGGACCGCAAGGTGCTGGGACTGCTGCCGGAGCTGTCGATCCGGGAGAACGTCACCATCGCGAGCCTGCGCAGCGGCTCCCGCCGTGGTCTCCTGCCCGGCCGCGAACAGGCCGAGGAGGCCGACCGGCTGCTCGACAGCCTGCGGCTGCGCGCCGGTTCGTACGACCAGCCGGTCTCGACGCTGTCCGGCGGCAACCAGCAGAAGGTGCTGCTCGCCCGATGGCTGCTCACCAAGCCGAAGGTGCTGATGTTCGACGAGCCCACGAAAGGCATCGACGTCGGGGCCAAGGGCGAGCTCTACACCGTCATCGGTGACCTGGCGGCGAGCGGGCTGGGGATCATCGTGGTCTCGTCGTACCTCCCCGAGCTGCTGGGACTCGCCGACCGCATCCTGGTGCTGCGTGACGGGGCGGTCGCGGGCGAGCTGTCCGGGTCCGCCACCGAGGAGGACGTGCTGCGCCTGGCGAGCGGCAGCGGAGGCGGAGACCGGCCGGCCGCCGAGGACCAGGGAGGGACGGGCCGAGATGCCTAAGCTGATCTGGCGTGAGCCGATCGAGACCACGACGATCACCAGCAGGCCGCCCGGCGGCGCGGCGGACGACGCGGCGGACGACGCGGTGGCGCAGGCAGCCGGCGCGAGGCGACGGGTCATCACGCTCGGGGACATCGCCGGACGGGAGAGCGGCGGCCTGGTCGTGCTGCTCGTGGCGATCGGCGCCCTCACGCTCGCCAGCGACGAATTCCTCACCGGCAACAACCTGGCCAACCTCGCCCGCCAGGTCGCCATCTTCGCGATCATCGCGGTCGGCCAGCTCCTGGTCATCCTGACGGCCGGGATCGACCTGTCGGTCGGGTCGGTCCTCGGCCTGTCAGGCGCCTCCACCGCGCAGTTCCTGGTCGCCGGCGTGCCGATCGTGCCGTCGATCCTGCTCGGAGTGGGGATCGGCGCCGGGCTCGGGATCGTCAACGGCCTGCTGGTGACCCGGGCCCTGCTGCCGCCGTTCATCGCGACCCTGGGCATGCTCGGCATCGCCCGCGGAATGGTCCTGCTCAGCACCGACGCGCAGACCATCCAGGGTGTGCCGGACGCGTTCCAGACCATCGCCAACGGCACGGTCCTGGGCATCCCCAACCTGCTCATCATCGCCGCCGTGGTCACCGCCGTGGTGTGGTTCGTGCTCACCCGGACGGTCTTCGGCCGCTACGTCTACGCCGTCGGCTCCAACCCGGAGTCGGCCCGCCTCGCCGGCGTCCCCGTCCGCATGGTGACGATCTCGGTCTACCTGATCTCGGGCCTGCTCGCCGGCCTCGGCGGGGTGCTGCTCGCCTCCCGCCTGGGAGCGGGCATCCCCACCGCCGGCACCGGCTTCGAGCTCAGCGCGATCGCCGCCTGCGTCATCGGCGGCGCCAGCCTCTTCGGCGCGAAAGGCAGCGCGATCGGCGCCGCCACCGGAGCACTGATCATGGGCGTGCTCAACAACGGCGGCAACCTCCTGGCGATCAACGCCTTCTACCTCCAGATCGCCATCGGCGTGCTCATCCTCGTCGCGGTCGGGTTCGACCAGCTGAACACCAGGCGGTCGGCCGCGGGCGGCGGCTGACCCGCGGCTGCGGGCGGCGGCTGACGGGCGCCTCGTCCGGCCGATGCCTCACCTGACGGTGATCTCCGTACCCAGACCGGTGGCCGGTGCCAGGCCGCCGGCCGCCGGCTCGTAGCGTGCCGGCGCGTGGTCGCCGCGGCGGGACACGTCGCCGCGGGCGAGCCGTAGGCGGGCGAGCCCGTTGAGCATCATCGCCTGCCCGAGGCTGTCGCCGGACGCATGCGCGCTGTGCAGGGCGATCTCGTGCGTGGTGCGCCATTCGTCGTAGCGGCCGCGGGTCTCGAACAGGTGCGTGGCGGCGGAGGCGAGCTCCCAGCACAGCTCGTACGATCCCAGCGCCGCGCTCTGGCTGACCGCCGCCACGATGCCCGCTCGTTCGGCGTCCACCCAGGCGAGCGGGTCCCGTACGAGGCGTTCGGCCGTCTCCGGGCCGGGCGACCAGAGGACGCTGCGGACCCGCGGCACGGGGTGGTCTCCGCCGCACCACCGCAGGTGCGCCTGGTGGGTGAGGGCGAGCCAGGCGCTCAAGACGCGTCGCACCGCGGCGAGACGTTCGTCGTCGGGCTCGTCGGCCTCGGCGCGTTCTCGCGCGTACGCGCGCGTCAGGTCGTGGAAGCGGAAGCGCGCCTGCCCCGTCCGGTCGCGGCCGGCGACGTCGAGGAGGCGGACGTCCACCAGCTGCTCGACCAGGTCCTCGGCCTCGGTGTGCGCCATGTCGAGCAGGGCGGCGGCGGTCCAGGCGGCGAAGTCCGGGGCCTCCAGCAGGCCGAGCAGGCGGAACAGCCTCCGTGCCGGCGGGTTCAGGTCCTGGAGGCCCACGGCGAGGCCGTCCCGGACCGACAGCGAGCCGTGGGTGAGCCGGCGTAGGCGGCCGCGGGCGTCGCTCAGCCTGGTGACCAGCTGGTCCAGCTTCCAATGCGGCCGGGCGGCGAGCTTGGCGCCGGCGATCCGTACCGCCAGCGGCAGGCCACCGCACAACTGTACGAGCGTGCCGGCCTCGCCCGGCGCTCCGGCCGCCCGCTCGGGGCCGATGAGGCGCCGCAGGAGTTCGGACGCCTCACCGGGCGGCATCACCGGCAGATCGAGCATCCGCGCGGCGGGCAGGGCGGTCAGGCGGCGCCTGCTGGTGATCAGGACCGCGCACCCCGGCGTGCCCGGCAGCAGCGGGGTGAGCTGCCCTTCGTCCGCCGCGTCGTCGAGCACCACCAGGTAGCGCCGGTTGGCCAGCTTGCCGCGGTACAGCTCCGCCCGCTCCTCCACCCCCGCCGGGAGGGTGGCGCCGTCGATCCCGAGCATGCGCAGGAGCCGGCCCAGCGCCTCTTCCGGGTCTGTGGGACGGTTGTCCTCGCCGCGCAGGTTGATGTACAGCTGCCCGTCGGGGAAGTCCCGCCGGAGGCGGTGGGCGACGTGGACGGCCAGGGCGGTCTTGCCCACTCCCGCCTGGCCGGAGATCACGCACAGGGGCAACGTCAGGGTCGTCCGCACGGCGCCCTCGGAAGCCGTCGCCTGCTGCCGGCTCGGGCAGAGCGCCTCGATCGCGGACGACAGCTCCGCTTTCCTGCCGACGAAGTCGGCGATGTCCGGCGGCAACTGGCAGATGCCCCCGCCCTGCGGCCCGGACGTGACGGACGGCAGGTTGCCGCCGAGGATCATGGCCTGCAGGCGTTTGAGGTCCTCTCCGGGTTCGACGCCCAGCTCCTCCACGAGCACGTCGCGGGCCTGCCGGTAGGCGTCCAGCGCCTTGTCCCGCTGTCCGGCGCGTGCGTACGCCAGCATGAGGAGATACCACGTTCTCTCCCGCAGCGGCTGTTCGGTCAGCAGGCGGCGGAGATCACCGGTGACCTCTGGTGAGTGACCCAGGCGGAGTTGCAGCTCCGCGTAGTCGAGGCGCGCCTGCGTGCGCCACTCCTCCACCTCGGCGAGGCCGGCGAGCAGGTCGTCCCTCAGCGGGGTGCCCTCGGCGGGCCGCCCGCGCCACAGCGCCAGCGCGCGCTTGAACCGCTCGACCGCGGACTCGGTCTCGCCCCTTCCGGCCTCCAGCCGGGCCAGCCGTACCTCCTGGTCGAACGTGAGCAGATCGACCTCCTCCGTACCGGCCTGCAGCAGGTAGCCGGAGCCCTTGGTGAGGAGGCGGGTCCCGGTGGGCAACGACTTCCGCAGCTGACCGACGTACGTGTGCAGGTTGGAGACCGCCGAATGGGGAGGTTTGTCCCACAGCGCGGCGATCAGGCGGTCCTTGGACACCGTGGTGTTGACGTTGAGCAGCAGACTGGCCAGGACCACGCTCTGCTTGCCGCTCAGCTCGATGGAGTGCGTTCCGCCCACGCGGACGCATACCGGCCCCAAGATACCGAAGGTCACCTCAGCCAAATCGTGCTCCCGCTGGTGATCAACCCGAACAGCGACCGTTGGCCACCTTCCGGCACAGCCGCATAAAGGGCGCATGCTCACAGAAAGGCCGATATGCGGACACGGCCAGTCGCTGTGGGACGCTCACAGTCCGGCGAGTATGCCGTGCTGCGCGGGCGCGCCGAGCTCGGCCAGCACCGCCTGCGCCCGCCGCCGGGCGGAACGGGCGCCGCGCGCGTTGCCCGTCCGCTCGCGTGCCCGCCCCAGGACGACCAGCGCACGGGCCAGGCCGAGCCGCTGACCGGTGCGGGTGAAGGTGCGTACCGCCCGCTCGCACTGCCTGACGCACTGGTCGTACTCGCGCTCGCCGAGATCGGCGACGGCCAGCGCGATCCGCGCCCTGCCCGCGCTCAGGACCCATCCCTGAGCCGCCCTGCTCAGCGCCGACTCGGCGTGGGCGCGGGCCTCCCCGTAGCGGCCCTCGCGGGAGGCCAGCTCCGACAGAGCGAGCGCGGCCTCGACGCCGCCCTGGCGGTGACCGAGGTCCTCGGCCTGGCGCCAGGCGGCCCATAGCCGGTCACCGGCCGGCTGTCCGAGGCAGAGCTCCGCCCGTGCCACGCCGATGAGGGCGAGGACCTCATGACCGTGGTCCTCGATCTGCCTGGCCAGGGCGAGCATCTCCCTTCTGGCCAGCAGGGCCTGCAGGTGCCGCTCGGCGTCGGCGTGCACGGCGGCTATCCCGTCCAGCGCCGTCACCTGCCCGTACACCATCCCGGCCGACGAGCCGAGCCTCAGCGCGCGCCGCAGAATGGGCAGGGCCTCGCCGAGCCGCCCCTGCTCCTGCCGGACCATCCCGAGTCCGACCAGCGTCAGGGCGTGCAGCTCCTTGGGGCCGATCTCCTCGGCCATGACGATCGCCCGTTCCAGGGACTCCTCCGCGTCCGCCAGCTTCCCCAGCTGGCGCAGCATCACGCCGAGGTTGTTGACGCTGGAGGCCTGGCGCCCCCTGTCGCCGATCGACTCGTAGATCCGCAACGCGTGGCGCGTCTTGGTGACGGCCTGCCTGGACGAGCCGACCAAGGCGAGCGCCGTGCCTTCGGCGCGGAGGGCGTCCGCTTCGCCGCTTCGCCATCCGGCCTTGCGGCAAGAGGCTGTCGCGCGGCCCAGTTCCTCGGCCGAGAGCCGGTAGTCGCCGGTGCAGACGTGCGCCAGGCCGAGTGACAGGCGCATGGCGGCCTCGCCGAGCACGTCGCGGTCCCGCTGCGCGCTCGCGAGCCCGAGCCGGGTCAGGCGCAGCCAGACGGGCAGCCAGCGCTTGCGGTAGAGCACGGCACGCATGGCATGCGCGAGCCGCCAGACGATCCCGTCCATCCGCAGCTCGGCGGCGTGCTCGATGGCCGCGGTGACGTTCACCCACTCGCTCGTGAGCCAGGCGTCCGCGTCCTTGGGGGAGTCGAAGTACACGGCGGGCGGATCGTCGAGCAGGTCGACCGGGCGGGAGTAGGCCACGTCCGCCACCGCGGCGACGCTGTGCAGGTAGAACTCCAGCAGACGGAGGACGGCGGCGCGGTCGTCCTCGGCGGTGCCCGACTCGCGGGCGAACTCCGCCACCAGGTCGTGGCAGGTGTAGCGGCCCGCGCCCGTCTCGGTGGCCAGGTGGACCCGGGTGAGGGCGTTCAGCAGGGCTTCCGCCTCGGCGACGCCCACGTCGGCGAGGGCCGCCGCCGCGCGGGTGGTGATGCCGTCACCGGGGACCAGGTTCATCAGGCGGAACATCCTGCGGGCCGCCGGGGCGAGCGCCTGGTACGACAGGGACAGCGCCTGGCGCACGGCCGCGCCCTCGTCCCCCTCGATGTGCAGCCCCGTCAGCCGTCCGTGCTCCGTCAGCTGCTTCACGTAGCCGGCGATCGTCAGGTGCGGATGATCGGCCAGCCGGGCGCCGGCGACCCGGAGCGCGAGCGGCAGTTGCCCGCACAGGCGGACCAGCTCGGCGGCGGCGTCCGGTTCGGCGTCGATCCTGCCGCGGCCTGCGGTGCTCGCCAGGAGCTCCAGGGAGGACTCAGGAGGCAGGCCGTCCAGCGCGACGCGCTGCGCCCCCTCCAGCGCCACCAGGCCGGTGAGCCGATCGCGGCTCGTGACGAGTGTCAGACAGCTCGGCTCGCCAGGCAGCAGGGGCCGCACCTGCGCGGAGCCGGCCGCATTGTCCAGCACGATGAGCATCCGGCGCCCGGCCAGCGAGGATCGGTAGAGCGAGAGCTGCGCCTGCGGGTCCACCGGCACGTCCTGAGCCAGGTGACCGAGGGCGATGAGCAGCCGCGCGAGCGGATCGGCGGTGGCCGGGCCCTGGTCGAAGCCATGCAGGTCGAGGAAGAGCTGCCCGTCGGGGAACAGGTCCGCGTGTTCGTGCGCCCAGTGCAGCGCCAGGCTCGTCTTGCCGATGCCCGCGGGACCGACGATGGCGACCGTTCTGGCCGACCCCTCGCTGATCAGGGTGAGCCGGTCGAGCTCGGCCTGCCGGTCGAGCAGCCGGCCGGGAGCGAACGGCAGCTGGCGGGGCCGCGCCGGCGCCGCCGACGACTTAGCGCGCAGCAGCCGGCCGTGCAGCTCGCGGAGCGAGGGAGCCGGCTCCGTGCCGAGCTCCTCGCGCAGGTGGTCGCGGAGCCTGTGGTAGACGTCCAGGGCCTCGGCCGTCCTGCCGGTCGTGGCCAGGGCCCGCATGAGCTGAGCGTGCGGAAGCTCTCTGGAGGGGTGCGCGACGACGACGGCACGCAGTTCTGTGACGACCTCGGCCGGTCGCCCCTGGGCCAGCATCAGCTCCGCCCGCTCCTCGACCGCGGTGGCGTGCAGCTCCCGGAGCCGCGCGACCGCGGCCTGGGCGAACGGGTGGTCGATCTCCGGCAGTGGTGGACCGCCCCACAGGGCGAGTGCCCTCTCATAGAGGGGCAGGGCGTCCTCCGCGGTGGCGCGCCGCGCCTGGCCGACGAGGTCGGCGAACACGTCGGAGTCGAGCTCGCCAGGTGCCACGTGGAGGACGTAGCCGCGATCGCTGGTGGTGATCAGCGCGCTGCCGCACGCGGCCCGGAGCTTGGCGATCAGCATGCGGATCCTGGAGCGGTACGTATCGGGTACGGCCTCGCCCCACAAGACGTCCGCCAGATAGTCGGCCGACACCGGGACGCCGGCGTTCAGCAGCAGCACGGCCAGCACCGTCCGCTGCTGGGGCGGCAGCAGGATCTCCGTTGTCTCGATCATGACCTTCACGCCGCCCAGGATCCGGAAGCCGTGGGTCGTTCTCGACATAACGGGACTTTAAGGGATCATCAACCGGTCGGGTGAGCGTTCACGGAGGAAAGTCGGTCGCGGACGGGGCTGCTGAAGCGGATCTGCGGCTCGATGTTCCTGGGGCGCGAGCGCCGCGGGGCCGATCCGACCTGAGCGGCAGGCGGTTCGGCCCTATCGGCTGAGGACGTTGGTCCTGGTCATGAGGGTCCTGCGGCCCTGTCCCCGCCCCGCGGCCCCCTTCAGTCTTGAAGGCAGTGGAAAGTGCAATCCGGGGAAAGAGCGTTGGGGGCCGGCCATGAAACGGTCGACAGTGGCGAAGGTCGCGGCCGGCTCGGCGCTGGCGACCGTGGCGGTGACCGGCGCCACCGTCGCGGCCACCGACGTGGTGCAGCAGGTCACACAGATCACGTCCGGGCAGCAGGGCGCCGCGCCGGTCGAGCGGGGCATGGCGGCGCCTTACCGGCCCATGCGCGACGCGAACGTGAACGATGAGGCCGACTACCTGGCCCGTATGGTGGCCAACCATCACGAAGCAGTGGCGGCGGCCCGGCAGCTGCAGCGCTCGGACCGGCCCAAGATGCGTGCGCTCGGGGCTTCCATCGCGACGACGCAGAGCGCCGAGCTCGGCACGATGAGGGCCTGGCTGGACACGTGGTATCCGGGGCGTTCGGGCACGGGGACCGGCTACCCCCCGATGATCCGGGATCTGTCCAGGCTGTCGGGCGACGCGCTGGACGAGGCGTTTCTGTGTGACATGACCGACCATCAGATGATGGGGGTGGTGATGTCCCAGCAGTTGCTGACGTCCGGGCGGGCCCGGCATCACGAGGTCGCCGCGTTCGCCGTCAGGGCGCGCGATGCCGAGCGTGCCGAGATCTTCCGGATGCAGCGGGACCTGGCCGACCGGTTCGGCGGCTGGGCCCTGCCCTGCGGGATGCAGAGCTGACCGAGGAGGGCAGATCATGTCGGTCGAAGTCAAAGATGTCATGGGCCATGTGGCCATCGCCGTGCTGATGGATGCCTCGTTCGTGGAGATCGTGGAGGCGATGGGGCAGTTCGCGGTGGGTGCGGTCACGGTGATCGACGGGGATCGGCGGCCGGTGGGTGTGGTGTCTGAGGATGATCTTCTGCTCAAGGAGACCGATACGGTTCGGCACTGTGTGTCGATGTACGAGTCGGGCAGGGAGCGGCAGGAGCATCAGAAGGCGGCGGGTGTGACGGCGGCTGAGCTGATGAGTTCGCCGGCGGTCACGGTCACGCCGGACACGTTGGTGCGGGAGGCGGCTCGGTTGATGCACGTCAGGCGCATCAAGCAGTTGCCGGTGGTCGACGCGGTCACCGGGCGGATCGTCGGTACGCTGCACCAGCGTGATGTGCTGCGGGTCTTCACCCGTCCGGTGGGTGAGTTGGAGGCGGAGGTCAGGCAGGTGCTTCCGGATCCGGAGGCGTTCGCCGTCGAGATCGACCAGGGTGTGGTGACGGTCAGTGGCGCGGTGGAGTGGAGATCGCAGGCCATCGCCTTGGCGGAGCGGATCCGGGCGGTCGAGGGCGTCGTGGACGTGAGGTCCGTGGTGACCTTCGACAAGGACGATCTCCTGACCGCCCCCTCGGGGCCGTAGGCACGCCGCCGCCACGGTGCCGGCCTGGGCGTCACTCGCGGCGGCCGTCCCGCAACCGTGCCGCCAGGGCCGCCGCCTGGGTGCGGCGCTGCATGTTGAGCTTGGCCAGCAGGTTGGACACGTAGTTCTTGACCGTCTTCTCCGCCAGGAACATCCGCTCGCCGAT
>NZ_JBFANV010000036.1:0-101497 GCF_040674955.1 Nonomuraea sp. NPDC049695
GTGCTGAGCACGACCTTGCCGCCGGTGGCCTCGGCGATCCGGATGTCGCCGCTTGCGGTGGTGATCTCGGCGGGGCCGCCCAGCCGGCCGACCTCGACGTCGCCGTCGGTCGCGGTGAGGCGGAGGCTTGCGGTCTCCTCCAGCTTGATCTGGCTGTACGCGCCGTCGAAGACGACGTCGCCGAGGCGGCCGACGGTCCGCAGCTCGGCGCTGGCCGTCTTCGCCTCGACGCGGGAGCCGGCGGGCAGCTGGACCGTCACCTCGATGGATCCGGACGGGCCGAAGTACTGGTTCTTCTCCGCGAGAGTCTCGATCCGCAGGACGCCGTCGGCGTAGTCGACCGTGGTCTGCTCCGCCGCCTTCACGTCACGGCTCTTTGCGGCGTTGGCCGGCCGGACCTCGACGGTGGTGTCGGCCCGGTCGGCGGCGATGAACTGAACGCGCCCGGCGGGGATGTCCAGGATGGTGGCGATCGGGGCGAGGGTGTCGAAGTTCTGCATGATGTGCTCCTTGTGCGGCGTTGTTCGCTCTATGGCCTCCACGATCGCCGACCGCTCTGATACCGGGCTGTCGCCGTCCTGACACCGCCACTGACATACGGCGGGAAGTAGCCAGCCGAGCCCCCCTCCGTTCCAGCCCTTTGCTTAGCCTATCGAATTTCGATAGATTCCCATCGTAACTCGATGGAAGGATGGACCATGGGAAAGCTGACAGTGCATGCGCTGCGCGCCGTGCTCGCGGTGGTGCTCGCCGGCACCGTGTTCGTACAGGCATTGATGGTGTGGACGTTGGTCAGCGGGAACGACCCGGAGGACGGGTCGCTCCCGCTGGCCCCGCTGCGCCTGATCACGATCCTGGGCATGGTGTCGGTCCAGGTCACCCTGGTCTGCGTATGGCGGCTGGTGACGATGGTGCGACGCGGAACCGTGTTCTCCCACGCCGCCTTCCGGTACGTGGACGGTGTGATCGGCGCGATCGTGGCGGCTGCCCTCGTGTGGTTCGCGGTCACGATCCTCAACGCGCCGGGCCAGCGGGACGACCCGGGCGTCACCGTCATCATGGGCGGGATTGGCGTGGCCATCCTGGGGGTCGCGCTCATCGTGCTCGTGCTGCGGGCGCTGCTCGCCCAGGCCGTCGCGCGCGACGCCGAAGCGGCGCAGATGCAGGCCGAGTTGGACGAGATGATCTGATGCCGATCGTCGTCGACATCGACGTGATGCTCGCCAAGCGGAAGATGGCCGTGGGCGACCTCGCAGACCGCATAGGGATCACGCCCGCCAACCTGGCGGTACTCAAGAACGGCCGCGCCAAGGCGGTGCGCTTCACGACGCTCGCCGCCCTCTGCGAGGTGCTCGAGTGCCAGCCGGGCGACCTGCTGCGCTGGGAGGCCGAGGACCCCGCGGGCGGATGACGTGCCCCAGGGCGGGCGTGAAAACGCCTGGATGCGCTACCCCTGCTCGCCCAGGCCCGCGCCGTCCTGGCCGCAGCCGTCACCGCCGACCGGGCGGCTGGAGCCACCTGGGATGAGATCGCCGCAGTTCTGGATGTCAGCGCTGACACCGCTGCACGCCGCTATCGCGCCTGAACAAGGCGACCTGATCGAGACGCGATCCTGGGTGACTGGTTCCTGACCGCTGCCTGGCACGCGCTGTCGTCGCTCGCCGCCACCAACCCCGTGGGTCCGCCTCCTGCCCCTCAGCGGAGGGTATGCGCACGTCCCGGTGCGCCTGGTCGATGTCGCCACCGCCGACATCCTGGTCATGAAGGCCACCGCCCGGATGCTCAGTTGAAGTAGAAGTTGGTTTGCGTCGGGCGGTCCGGACAGGAACGGCACTCGAAGACGTACAGGTCGCCTCCGTATCCCAACTCCAAGCCATGCGGCCTCTGCACAGCTTCGCCCCCTTCGGAGTACCAGGACGGGACGCTGTTGTCGTCGAGCCGGTCCTCCACCGGAAGCCAGGTCCGCGCGGACTCCCCGTCGTACTCATCGCTGTGCACGCTCAGGAGATGCTCGACGGGTCCTCCGCACCTCTCGCAGGAATGGTCGCTTGTCGCGGCGATCAGGTTGTAAGGGTAGCCGCCGACCTTGGTCCCAGGAGCCACACTGAGGTGGTAGTGGTACTTCCACCCGGTGGTCTCCTCCAGCCTGTCCAGCCGGCCATCGATCACGCGGCCCACGTCCTTCGGCAGCTCGAATCCGTGGGGGTACTCCGTCACCTGCTCCGGATGCACCACACAAGGCACGGGAACCTGACCCTCCGGAGCGTCGGCGCACTCGGGGGGTGTGGCGAGTACGTGGCGGACGTCGGCCGCATTTCTCCAGAACACCCGGACCAGGGGATAGCGCTCCTCGCCTCCCGGTCCATGGTAGAACGGGCACCACAGCACCTGGAACAGGTCGCTGCCCGGCGGGAACGGCACACCGGGCGCGTCTGATGCGTAGAGCTGCACGATCGGCACCATGGGCACCACGGCCGCGTGGCGATATTTTTCGAGGTCCTTGTTCTTTAAGTAGTCCTCGGTGTAATGCTCCTCGGCGCACGACGGCCAGGGCTCATCGGCCGGCCACCGTAACGGTCCCCCGAAGGAACTGCCCTCGTAGACGGGTACTCCCGTACGCGGATGCAGCCGAAGCGCCCGCCTGCCGAGCGGCTTCAGCTCGGGAAACAGCTCCTCTACCGCAACCGGCCGGGGCGGGGTATGACGAGCCATCCACATCTCCAATCACGCTGCCTACAAGACGCATGGACTCTACTGTCCAGGTCCGACAACGCCCGCCCAGCCAGCCCGTTCACGCGGATCGATCAAGCCTTGCACCACCGGCGCCTCGTGAGTGGATAGGTTGTCGCCGACGAGATGTGGACCGCCAGGCCCGGTTCGGCCTGACGATCCATCTCGCCCAGAGATTCCTCAAGATCAAAAGTTCAGCAACACCCTCTGAGCTTGTTCTTTATCCTCCGGATTGTTGTGCTGAGCAGGGGTTTGATCGTTTCGCGGACAGCGAGACGGCCTTGAGTGATCATGTGCGGTGTCGAGTCGCTACTGATCACTACAAGGCCGTGAGGGTGATTCTGCTGAACGATGCCGTCTGTGTCGAGTCCTCCAGGCAGTTGTCCCGGTTCCGGAACGACGTCCACGCCTGCCTCAAAGCGCGAGCCGATGCGTTGTTCGAGCTGGCTGATGCGCTGTTGTGCGAGCCGGGACCGGTGCGCTCGCCGGTAGATCTGACCTTGTCGCCGGAGTACCGGCGCGGGCATGGCGCCTTATACGGCGCGCTCAACCGCGGCCGGATTGACGTGGCACAGCTCCGTGAGGTGCTGGCCGGGCTGCCGTTGCCGCGCTGGCCGGACGGGCGGATCGTGCTGGCGGTGGATGTGTCGCCGTGGCTGCGCTCGGACGCGCCTTGCTCGGCCGAGCGGCTGTTCTGTCACGTGTACGGCCGGGCCAAGAGCGCCTCGCAGTTCATCCCGGGCTGGCCCTACTCCTTCGTCGCGGCGCTTGGAGATGGGCCGCACCTCGTGGACGTCCCCGCTGGACGTGGTGCGGCTGGGGCCAGCCGACGACGCCACCGCCGTCACCGCCAACCAGCTCCGCGGCGTCATTGAGCGACTGATCACCGCCGGTCAATGGCGCACCGGGGACCCGGACGTGCTGATCGTGACCGATGCCGGCTACGACATCCCACGCCTGGCCTACGTCCTGCGCGACCTGCCCGTCGAACTGCTGGGCCGGATCCGCTCCGATCGGGTGATGCGCCGCCCGGCACCCTCACGCGAGGAGTTCCTGCGAGCCCACCCCCGCGGTGGACGCCCGCCCAAGCACGGCGGGGAGTTCGCCCTGGCCGACCAGGCCACCTGGCCCGAGCCCGCGGTGAGCACGCTCACCGACACCACCCACTACGGCAAGGCCGAAACCCGCGCCTGGGACCGGATCCACCCCCGGCTCACCCACCGCGCCGCCTGGCTCGACCACGAGGGTGCGCTGCCGCTCATCGAGGGCACCCTGATCCGCCTGAAGGTCGAGCACCTGCCCGGCAACCGTGACGCTCCGCCAGTCTGGCTCTGGTCCTCCAAGACCGGAGCCACCAGCACCGACGTGGATCGATGCTGGCAGGCGTTCCTGCGCAGATTCGACCTGGAACACACCTATCGCTTCTGGAAGCAAACCCTCGGCTGGACCCGGCCCAAGCTTCGCGCCACCCAGGCAGCCGACCGCTGGACCTGGCTGCTCGTCATTGCCCACACTCAGCTACGCCTCGGCCGCTACCTGATCGAGGACCTGCGCCACCCCTGGGAGAGACCCGTCCCGCGCGGCCAGCTCACACCCGCCCGCGTCCGGCGCGGGTTTCGGAACCTCCGCCCGCTCCTCGCCCAACCGGCCAGCGCACCCAAACCCTCCAGACCCGGCCCGGGGCGCCCACCCGGCATCCCCAACCGCCGGCCCGCGCCCCACTACGACGTCGGCAAGACCGTCAAACGCGGCCGCACCCTCGCAGCACTCCAACAATCCGGACGATGAAGCACAAGTTGGGCGTGTGAACATCCCGGCGCAGCCGAGGCGATCTCGTGCTCGGCCGCGCCGACGTGCCTGTGAGGTAGCGATCAGTCGGTCCGGCCGTCGGGATCGGACCTCGTTCCCGTGTCGAACCTCGCCGTCACAGGAGCCGCGCTCCAGTCGCTCACCTCATCGCCCCTGTCGACGCGCAGCAGCCGCGCCTGCATGGATTCCATCAACTGGTCGGCGCCGGGCAGGAACTCCGGACCGTTGACGAAGTGCATGACGGCCCCGACGACGTCCTGTCTGTCGTCCTCGTCGAGGTCCTCGGCGTCGAACGGCCTCCAGCCCGTCGCGGTGGCCGCCGCGAGAAGGCGAGCCGGGTCGTGGACGTGCACCTCCAGCAGGCTGATCGTGCGTACGACCGGCCCTGGGAAGGCGTCGAGGCGGGCATCACCCGGTGTGCGGCTCTCAAGGTCGCCACCGAGGCCGGCCGAGTCGCCGCGACCCCGCCTCAGGGACTCCCACGTGGCGGCCAGCTCGGGGGCGTCGGCCCAGGTCCCGTTCACGACATCGACCAGCGTACGACGGAAGGAGGCGGCGGGCGCGTCGGGCAGAGCCGCTGCGATCCGCTCCGACTCAGCGCCGGCGGCGGGGCCCAGGCCGTGCTCCAGTACCGAGGAGAGAAGGTAGGCGGCGTGCTGAGCGAGGGCGGGATCGGTGCAGGTCAGTACGGCATGCAGGGTCGCGGGCTGGCCGGAGCGCTCAACGAGGGCGTACACCCTGCTCTTGGCGCGGGTGTGCTCGCAGTGGAAGGCGCGAGGGACGGCAGAGCTCATGACGGGTTCTCCATCAACGTGAGGTACGTGGAAAACCGCTGGTGGGCGCGGTACGACCATGCCCCCTGACGGAAAAGTCCTGCCCGCTGGTGCTGCTGGTACGGCCAACTGCCCGGTTCGGTGTTCGCATCGTACCGCCTGGGTGTTGTTTCGGGTGACTACGCGTTGACTGGACCACCCGGGGCCGAATCGGTCGCGAGGGTGGGCTCGTGCGGGTGAGCGCGTCGCTCAAACGAGTCGAACCACATGACCTCGCAACGGGGAGTTGAGCAGGTCGACCACCCCAAGGCGTTGTTCGTTGTCCAGACGAGCGCAACGGTCTGGTGGATAAAGAACAAGCTGAGGCGGAAGGACGATCCGGTCTGGGCGCTAGGCGCTGGGGGCTGAGCCGCGGGCCGGCGAGGTCAGAACCCCTGTTGGAGGGCTGGGTACTCGTCGCGGGCCTGTTCGACGGCGTCGGGGTGGCGCTGTGTTCTGCGAGGGAACGGTAGACGCCGGCGAGGGAACAGCCCCGGCAGCGCCCCCGAGGAAACCCTCATGATGCTCCACCGGATCTCGGCACTCGTGGCCCGCTGAGGAACTGATCCGCACGCTCGTGCTGCGATTCGGGGTCGAAGGCCCTCCTGGGTGCCGTGCCGAGCACTGGTGGTGGCGCGTCCATACCGCTTGTGCCACACTCACTGTTCTAGAACTCATTACATAGTTATAGAACGATTGGAGCATGGCATGCGACACGTGCTGCCGTGGCGTGAGCCAGTCCCGCCGGACGGGACGATGGGCGAGCCCCGAGCGCGGGGCCGATTCGGCGAGTACGGCGGACGGTACGCGCCAGAATCCCTGGTGGAGGCGTGCCGCGAGGTGGACGAGGCGTTCCGGGAGGCCTGGGCGGATCCGGGGTTCCGTGGCGCCCTGGCGCGGCTGCTCGCCGTGTACGCCGGGCGGCCGACCCCGCTCACACCGGCCGGGCGGCTGTCGGAGGCGCTGGGCGTGCAGCTGTACCTCAAGCGCGAGGATCTCACCCACACCGGATCCCACAAGATCAACAACGTGCTGGGCCAGGCCCTGCTGGCCACCCGGATGGGACGGCGCAGGCTGATCGCCGAGACGGGAGCGGGCCAGCACGGGGTGGCCACCGCGACCGCCGCCGCGCTGCTCGGGCTGGAGGCCACGGTGTTCATGGGCGAGCGCGACATCGAGCGGCAGGCGCTGAACGTCTTCCGGATGCGCATGCTGGGCGCCGAGGTGGTACCGGTGACCACGGGCAGCCGTACCCTCAAGGACGCGACCAGCGAGGCCATGCGGCACTGGGTGGGCGCGACCGGCGACTCCCACTACTGCATCGGCTCGGTCGTCGGGCCGGATCCGTACCCATGGATGGTCAGGGAGTTCCAGCGGGTCATCGGCGACGAGGCCCGCGGGCAGTGCGCCGCCGAGCTGCGGACCGGCGTTCCGGACTACGTGGTCGCGTGCGTCGGCGGCGGCTCCAACGCGGCCGGCACGTTCGCCGGATTCGCCGACACCCCGGCGCGCCTGGTCGGTGTCGAGGCGGAGGGCGGCGCCGGGGCGGCCCGCGGCCGGCTCGGCGTCCTGCACGGCTGCCGCTCGCTGTTCCTGCAGGACGACGACGGGCAGATCACCCAGGCGCACTCCCTCGCCGCCGGGCTCGACTACCCGGGAGTCGGCCCGGAGCACGCCCACCTCCGCGACCTGGGCCGGGCCCGCTACGTCACGGTGACCGACGACGAGGCGGTCGACGCGGCGGTACGGCTGGCGCGTACCGAAGGCATCCTCCCGGCGCTCGAATCGGCGCACGCCCTCGCCTGGGTGATCCGCGCGGCGGCCGGCGGCGATCTGCCCGCGGGATCGACGGTGCTGATGACGTTGTCCGGCCGGGGCGACAAGGACGTCTCAACCCTGAAGGAGCTGCTGTGACGAACCCCACCCTGGCCGCGGGCGCGGTCGAACGCCACCTGCGTGCCCGCCGGGACACCGGCCGCGGCCTGCTCATGCCGTACGTCACCGGGGGGATCACGCCCGGCTGGACGGACTACCTGCGGGCGTTCGCCGCCGCCGGGGCGGACGCGATCGAGGTCGGCCTGCCCTTCTCCGACCCCACACTGGACGGCGTCACCATCCAGCAGGCCAGCGGCACGGCACTGGCCCGGGGAACGACCACCCGCCGGATCCTCGCCGACCTGTCCGGCATGCCGGACGTGGGCGTGCCGCTGGTCGTCAGCACCTACTACAACCTGGTGCTGCACGACGGCCCAGAGGCGTTCTGCGCCGCGCTGCGCCTGGCCGGCGTCGGCGGCCTGATCGTGCCCGACCTGCCGGTGCACGAGGCGGACGAGCTGACGGACGTGGCCGCCGCCGCCGGGATCGAGGTGGCCCTGCTGGCGTCGCCGGCGACGCCGCAGCCGCGGCTGGCGGAGATCTCGTGTCGCAGCCGCGGATTCGTCTACGCGGTCTCGGTGATGGGCACCACCGGCGAGCGGGCCGCCCTCGCCGCTTCGGCGGCGGAGCTCACCGAGCGGGTCAGGCGCGTCACCGACCGGCCGGTCTTGCTAGGATTTGGCATTTCCACCCCGGACCAGGCACGCGAAGCCCGCCGGCACGCCGACGGCGTGGTGGTCGGCGCCGCGGTCATGCGGCGGGTGCTCGACGGGGCTGGGCCGGACGACCTGCGGGTCTTCCTCGCGACCCTGCGGCAAGCCCTCGACCAGGAGTGTGACCGACCACGATGACCTCCGACGCCGGGCACGAGGCGAGATACCGCGCCATCGCCGCCGACCTCGCCGCGAAGATCCGGTCAGGGCACTACGCCCCCGGTGCGGCCCTGCCGCCGCAACGAGAGCTGAGCGCCTCCTACGGGGTGACCCTCATGACGCTGCGCCAGGCGTTGCGGGAGCTCAGCGACCAGAGGCTGATCGTGCAGCAGCCCGGCAGGGGCACGTTCGTCGCCCCGCCCCACCTGGCGTACCAGCTCGACTCGCTCCGCAGCCTGGTCGACGACCTGCGCAAACAGGGCCACGACGTGCGCACCGTGGTGGCCGGGCGGGCGGTGCGCCGGGCTCCCGCCCGGATCGCCGCGGAGTTGCGGCTGCGTCCCGGCGACACCGCCCTGCGGCTGGAGCGGGTCCGCGAGTTCGCGGGACGTCCCGCCGTACACCAGGTGTCCTGGGTCCGCCGGCCGGTGGCCGACCAGATCCGCGACCGCGACTTCACCGCCGTCTCCCTCTACACGGCCCTCGCCGACGCGGGAGTGACGGTCGCGCGGGCGTCCGAGGTGGTCCGGCCCGGTCTGCTCGACCCCGCCGCGGCCCGCCACCTCCACGAGCCGCAGGGCAGCCCGGTGCTCGTCAGCAGCCGGATCACCTACACGCTCGACGCCACGCCCGTGGTGTCCGACCATGCCACCATCCTCGGCAGCATGATGGAGATCCGCACCGAACGCGCCGCGACCGGCCTCTCTCTCACCTGGGGTGCCACCAGCTGAGAGCCTGGGGGGCGCGGTCTGTCCCAGCGTGGCCACGCTGAGCACCTGATCAGCGGTGGCAACCCCAGCAGCGGCTGCCGGCCCTCGGCATCGTTCGCGGCCCGCCAGAGATTTTCTGCTCGGCGGACTGCTCACACATCTCCACCAACTCGCTGCGGCGGCCCATCAGCGCCAGGCCGAGCACGAGCGGCAGCCGGTCGCGCCGCCCGAGCGGGGTGGCCAGGTCGCAGGCGGCGACCATGGCGCGCAGGGCGTCGATGGTGATGGGCGGGGGCCTCGCGCCGGCTTCGGCTGCCGGCTTCGGCTGCCGGCTTCCGAGCGTCGGCGCTTGCAGGCGCGCGGCGCGAGGCGGGCGGACTCAGTGACGGGCCCCGTCAGGCGCCGCCTCCGGGAAGGGCGGCGCCTGAAGGAGCTCAGACCGAGTACCTACAGGTCAGCGCCTGACTGGCACCCTGGGCATAACCAAGGTAGGTGTAGGTGGGGTTGAAGTACGCGCACGCGGCGGAGGCGCTTCCGCTGCCGGTGTAGGTCATGCCGGAGCCGCCGGTGCTCCAGCGGTAGCAGCTCAGGCCGCCGTTGTAGAAGCCGATGGTGGAGGAGGCGTTGACCTTGGCGGAGCAGTAATCGCCGAGTGAGGTCGGACCGTAGGTCACCTCCACGACTGCCGCCTGCGCTGGTGCGGCGGAGATGGACAGCGCGCCGAGACAGGCGAGCAGGGCGGTGAGGAGGGCAGGGAGACGACGAGTCACGGGGACCTCCGGTAGTAAGGCGCCGAGCCGATGAGGTAGGGCGTCACGCGCAGCAGGAACCTGATGGAGCGGCGCGCACCGCGATAAGCAGCATTGATCGCAGTATTAAATAGGAAAGCTTCCTATGCAATAGTGGAGATCCGTGCGGCGTCCCTCACCACCCCCAGGTGCCGAGCCGCAGCACCACCCGCGTCCGCTCAGCGCTCGTCGACATGAGCTCGGCACCCTGGCCTTGGCGGAAGGCTCCGCGTCAGGCCGGGCCGAGGACGCAGAACTCGTTGCCCTCCGGGTCGGCGAGGACGACCCACGGAACGTCGCCCTGGCCCACATCGGCGGGCGTCGCGCCGAGCGCCTGCAGCCGGGCCACCTCCGCCGCTTGATCGTCACCGGGGTACGGCAGCAGGTCGAGATGGACGCGGTTCCACACGCCCTTCACGGGCGTGCGGAGGAACTCCAGGTACGGCCCGACACCCTTGGCGGAGCGCAGCCGCGCATGATCGTCGGTCACCTCGTGCAGGGTCCAGTCCGTGGCCTCGCCCCAGAACCGGGCCATGGCCCGCGGATCCGTACAGTCGACCACCACCGCGGCGATCGGCCCGGTGTCCTGGTAGATCTCCCGGGGCTCCAGGACACAGAACACGTTGCCCTCCGGGTCGGCAAGGACGACCCATGGGACGTCGCCCTGGCCCACATCGGCGGGCGTCGCACCGCGCGCCTGCAGGCGCGCGACCAGCTCCGCCTGATGGGCGGCAGAGGTGGTGGCGAGGTCGAGGTGCACGCGGTACTTCACCGTTTCGGGGTCCGGGACGGTGACGAGATCGACGTAGAAGGCGGCGGGGTCCGGCCAGGCGAAGCCCTCGGGTTGGAGGTTGGTCACGCCGGGTCCCTCGCTGGAGACCTCCCAGCCGAGCGCGTCCGCCCAGAACCGGCCAAGCGCCGAGTCGTCCCGAGCTTTGAAATTCACCTGAACAAGTCCCAGCGCCATGCCGCCCACCCTATGCCCGACGGATGAGCCGGGATGAACCATGCACCTTCGGCTCAACTGGCGGTGATGGGCAGCTCGGGGACTTCGCCGAGCTGCCCAATGCCTCCGGCGGACGCGGAGGCGGTGATTGGGAGCGGCCCAGGAAGGTGCCGTCCCCGGCCGTTGCTAGATCGCCGCCTTGTCCAGAATGGCGGCCACCTCATCGGCCCTGAACAGGAACCCCACGTGTGACGTGTCCAGGGTGTGCACGTCGTACGGGTTGCCGGGCGTCAGGGCGTCCGCTTCGGCGATCAGCCTGTCCTGCATGGCGACCGGGAGGGTTCGGTCGCCGGTGAGGCGGATGTAGGTGCGGGCGATCGTGCCCCAGGTGTCGGCGTAGACGCGGGCGTCGGCCGTCATCACCGCGATCGATTCGTCCGGCTGCAGGATGTTGAGGAAGGCCCGGAACTGTTCGTCGGTGACGTCCGCCAGGGTCGCGGCCTTCAGCGCGTTGAGCAGTTCCACGTCCGCAGTGCGGTAGTTGGCCCGGCCGACACCGAGCTGAGCGGGGTCGCCGACGTTGAACGCGTACAGCGGGCCCAACAGGTTGTCGGCGAACTCGGGCTCCTGCATGTACTCGATCGGGTTGGCGCGCTGCACGCACGACCAGGCGGAGATGTAGACGAGCCGATCCACCAGTTCGGGGACGGCGTTGCCCACACCGCTGATGGTCAAGCCGCCGAGACTGGCCGCCACCAGCACCACGGGCCCGTGCTCCGCAACGCGTTCGACCACGTCGACGACGGTGTCGACGTTGTGCTGCAGGGTGACCCCGGCCAGCGTGGACGGCTCGACTGCCCACGTGTCGAGGTCCTGGGGGGCCTGGTAGGCGACCGGGTACTGCGCGTCGAGGCCATGGCCCGGCAGATCGACGGCGAAGCTGCGGTGACCGAGCAACGCCAGCTCGCGTTGGACGGGAGCCCACATGAAAGAACTGGTGCCGGAGCCGTGGACCAGCACGAACGTAGGCGACGACGAGCGGTTGGAGTTGGATCTCATGAAGAACAGTCCGTTTCGATGGAAGGCATGGCGAACATGCCTGCGTTGCCGGAGACGGCGTGCGGCTGCCGGGTGAGAACGCGGCAGGACAACGCCGTGGAAATGAAGCCGGCGGTCGGCTGCGGGCGGAACCCGTGTGGTGCGCTGCTTGTGTCTACGGCACCTGGCTGCGGGATCGCCTCAACTGGCGCCGGTCGCTGGACGACCGGCGGGCAGACCGCTTCAGCTGTTGCGAAGACGGATGAACTTCTGGATCACGGCTGAGAGCGTATCAGGGTTCGGTACCAGCCGAAACAGGGAATCCATTGACCGCCAAGATCAAAAAGAGGTGGTGCGTGGTTGGGCTGTGCGGGGACGCATGATCAGCGCTGCCACGTAGTACGTGCACGGCCCGGAGCCCGCGTTGGCGTAGGCATGGGTGACGTCAGCGGCGAAGTAGGCCGAGTCTCCGGCGTTCAGGGTGACGGTTTCGTCGGCGATGGTCAGTCGCAGGGTGCCGGATTCGACGACGATGTACTCGTGGGAGCCCGGGGCGTAGGCCGGGAATCGGCCCGCGTCACAGTCGGTCGGCAGGGTGGTGCGGATCCATTCGAAGTTCACGCCGGGCACGACCGGTGTGAGGATCGTCCGTCGCCACCCTGCGGGCTCGTCGACGGTGTCCTGGTCGGCGGCGCGGCGCACGATGACGCGCCCGTTGTCCGGTTGGGCGACGACCTCGGCGAGTGGCACGCCGAGGCCGTCGGCGATGCGGGCGAGGACCACGATCGTGGGCGCCTTCTGTCCGCGCTCCACTGAGGACAGCATGCTCAGGCTCACGTCGGCTGCTTCGGCCAGTTGCTGAAGGGTCAGGCCCCGGTCGTGCCGCAGTGCCTGGATGTGTTGGCCCAATACCGCCAGATCCACCATTCCTCTATAATAGCAATAATTTTCGCTATAGAGAAATGGGCTCACGCATGGCAGTCCCCGACGCCGTCATTCGCCCTGCCGTTCCCGCAGATCTGCAGGCCGTGGCCGAGATCTTCGCGTACTACGTCTCGCACACGACGATCACCTTCGAACAGACCCCACCGGCGGTCGCCGAGTGGCAGCGACGGCTCGACGACCTGGCCGGCCAGGGCCTGCCCTTCCTGGTCGCCGAGCTCGACGGCGACGTGGCCGGGTACGCCTACGCCGGTCCATGGCGTCCCAAGCCGGCCTACCGGCACACCGTGGAGGACTCGATCTATCTCGCCCCGGACCAGAGGGGCCGAGGTCTGGGCGGCGCGCTGCTCGACGCGTTGTTGACCCGGTGCGCGCGGGCAGGCATGCGTCAGATGATCGCGGTCATCGCGGACACCGGAAGCCCCGCCTCCACCGCTCTGCACAAGCGTTTCGGCTTCGCCCATGCCGGCCGGCTGAACAGTGTCGGGTACAAGCACGGCCGCTGGATCGACACCACGCTCATGCAGCGGGCCCTGACCACAGACCACAACGGATGAGCCTGAAAGCGGGCAGTGATCAGGCACCCGGGCCCGCCTCCATCGGGCACGGTGAGCATCGCCTACGGTTCGCCCTCGTGGCCCTGTGCGTCACCGAGCTCACCAGTTCGGGGACCCTGTACTACGCGTTCCCCCTCGTATTGACCCGGCCGGTTCACGACACCGGTTGGCCGATGACGGCGGCCGCCACGTACCTGGTGCCAGCCGCGGAATCAGCACGACCACTGCCGCCGCCGCGCTGGGCCTGTGCGGCGCCGGGCCACTGCTCGGGCGTCTCGGTTATCCCACCCTGACCCGTAAGACGAGCGCCCTGACCCGTAAGACGAGCGCCCGTACCCGCACGACGGCCGTCCTCATCGCGGCGGCCGCCAGCATCGCCGCGCTCGCCGCGATCCCCGGGCCGGCACCGCTGCTTATCGCCGCGAGCACCACCGCGGGCGCCGTTCGCGGCACCTACACCCTGCTTCAGGCCACCGCCGTCAGTGACCGTTGGGGCATCCACCACTTCGCCACGCTCAACGCTCTCGCGACCGCCCCGGCCGCCCTCGCCGCCGCTGTCGCCCCAGCGGCCGGAGCTCTGCTCGCCGGCCAGATCGGCTATCCCGCCGCGTTCTCACTTCTGGCCGCCCGTAACTCTCGCCGGTGCCGCGCTGGCCGCCGGCGCCACAGCCAAGCTTCCGCGGCAGTAAGCAGGCGTCAGGTGCCGCGTCATGCAGGGGCGTTCTTGCTGGTGAGGCGGCGGGCGCCCTCCGCGCGGGCGCCGGGCGGTAGGTGGCCGGGGTGCCCGGCACACCAGGCGGGCCTTCACTGTCAGGCGGCGCCGGGCTGGTGCTGGGAGTGCTGAGCGGACCGTCCGTCGACCGCGTGGAGCGGCAGCGCCGTGAGCTGATGACGGGCGGTCCAAAAGAGCGTTTTGACACCTCTCATGGGTAACCGCTATCTATTGGCTAACCGTTAGGGGGTGGAATGCAGGACGCAGTGCTGGCGATGCTCGCCAAGGAGCCGTCGCACGGGTACGACTTGCACGCTCGGCTGCGGCGCAGCCTCGGCCCACTGGGCGAGTCGATGAACCGCGGTCAGATCTATGTGACGTTGGCCCGGTTGGAGCGGGCGGGGCTCGTCGTCTGTGAGCGGGCCGACGGCCTGCCCGAGCGGCCGGAGCGCAAGGTCTACGCGCTGACGCCGGCCGGGCAGGAACGGGTGACCGCCTGGCTGGCCGAGGTGGGCTGGCCGAAACCGGACCTGGCGGAGTTCCATCTCAAGCTCGCCGCTGCCGCCGCGGCCCGGCTGGCCGACCCGGTGGAGCTGGTGGCGGCGCAGCGCCGTGAGCTGCTGCGCCGCTTGCGTGAGGCGCAGCAGGCGGCGCTGGCCGAGCCGGCGGGGTCGGGCGCCGGCCTGCTGCTGGAAGGGGTCGTGCTGCGGTTGCAGGCGGACCTGCGCTGGCTGGATGCCTGTGAGCGGGCCTGGTCGAAGGCCGATGACGAAGTTGAGGGTGGATGAACGTGTCAAGCGCCGCGGTCCGGGCCTGCGGCCTGGTGAAGACGCACGGTCAGGGGCAGAGCCGGGTCCGCGCGGTGGACGAGGTCGACCTGGAGGTGCCTGAGGGGCAGACGCTGGCCGTCATGGGGCCCAGCGGCTGCGGGAAATCGACCCTGCTGCACCTGCTGGGCGGCCTGGAGCGGCCCACCGATGGAGAGGTGTGGGTGGCCGGGCGGCGTGTCGACACGCTGAGCGAGCGGGCTCTGGCGCGCATGCGGCGCCGATCGGTGGGGTTCATCTTCCAGGGCTTCCATCTGGTGGAGGAGCTGTCGGCGGCCGAGAACGTGGAGCTGCCCGCGCTGCTGGCCGGGCACTCGCCCCGCCAGGCCAGACGGCGCACGAGCCTGCTGCTGGAACGGGTCGGCCTCGCCGACCGTGCCCGGCACCTGCCGTCACAGCTGTCGGGCGGGCAGCGTCAGCGGGTCGCCGTCGCCCGCGCGCTGGTCAACGAACCGCTGGTCGTCCTGGCCGACGAGCCGACCGGCAACCTCGACACCACGGCGACCCTCGAGGTGCTGCGGATCTTCCAAGAGCTGCGTACGGCGGGACAGACGCTGGTGATCGTCACGCACGACGAGCGGGTCGCGGCCACCGCGGACCGGCTGGTCTCGATGCGCGACGGGATGTTCGTCGACGACACCCAGCTGGCCGGCTCCCCCACGCGCGGGCTCGGCGGGCTGATCGGGCTGGAGGGCTGAACGTCATGGGCTCCATCGTGCTCGTCGTCCGCCTCGTCCTGGCTGACGTCCGCCGGCACACGGCGCAGGCCGCGATGCTCCTGCTCGCGGTGACCGTGGCCACCGCCACGATGGCGCTGGGCCTGTCCCTGCGCGGCGTGAGCGACGCGCTGTACGAGCAGACCCGCGCGGCCACCGCCGGGCCGGACGTGGTGGCACTCTCCGGCGGCACGGACCCCGCCGTGACCTCGGCCCTGGCCTCGCTGGCGAAAGAGCCCGAAGTCATCGCCCACCATGGCCCCTATCGCATCGTCTACGCCGTCCTCACCACGCGCGATTCCACCTCGTCCCCGGTGGTGGTGCAAGGTTTCGGCGAGACGCCCGGCGCGGTCAACCGGCCGCTGCTGACCTCGGGCCAGTGGGTACGCTCCGGCGGCACGGTCCTCGAACGCGGCTTCGCCACCGCGCTGAACGTCAACGTCGGCGACCGCGTCACCATCGCCGGCCGATCGTACCCCGTCGTCGGGATCGCCGTGACCGCGGCCACTTCCATCTACCCCTGGGCGGAGCAGATCGGGCCGGGCGGCGGCCCCAGCGACTACAGCGGCCTGGCCTGGATGACCCGATCAGATGCCCGGGCCCTGGCGTCATCCCAAAAACTCCCGGCGACCATGGCCGTGGACCTCAAGCTGCGCGACCCAGCCACGGCGCAGGCCTTCCTGGACGCCCACCGCATCCCCACCCTCAGGGCGAACTTCCATACCTGGCAGTTCACGGCCGAGCAGGACATGGTCATCCTCAGGGACACCCAGCCGATCCTGGTCGTCGGCAGCTGGCTGCTCAGCTTCCTGGCCATCACCGGAGTGGCGGCACTGGCCGCGGGACGCGCCGTCGAGCAGACGCGCCGGGCCGGGCTGCTCAAGGCCGTCGGCGCCACCCCGGGGCTGATCGCCGCCGTCCTGCTCACCGAGTACCTGGCGTTGGCGCTGGCCGGTGACGCGCTGGGGCTGGTGATCGCCCACCTGACCGTGCCCGCCATCGCCAGCCCCACGGCCAGCCGGATCGGCGACGCGGTCGGACTGTCCGGCGCCACCGTTGCCGCGGCGACCGTCCTCGCCGTGGCGGTGGCGGTGCTGTCCACGCTGCGTCCCACGCTGCGGGCCATGCGTACGGCGACCGTCACGGCGCTGACCACCACCGCGCACCGGCCCCGTCACCGGCCCTGGCTCACCGCGCTGTCCGCGCTGCTGCCCACGCCGCTGCTGCTCGGGCTGCGGCTGACCGCCCGCCGGCCGGGCCGCGCCGTGCTGCAGGCGTGCTCCACCGCCACCACGGTGATCGCGATCGTCGCCCTGCTGACCCTCTACGCCCAGCCGGAGAGGGGCTACGGCCTGGACGGCTCCTCCGCCCTGCCCAACCTGCGCGGCGAGCACGACCGCCGGCTGATGCTCGCCGTCACCATCCTGCTGATCGCACTCGCCGTCGTGAACACCATCACGTTCACCTGGACCACTGCCATGGAGGCCCGGGCGAACATGGCCGTCGCACGTACGCTCGGCGCCACCCCCGGACAGATCACCGCGGGACTGTCCACCGCCCAGCTCCTGCCCAGCCTGCCCGGCGCCATCATCGGCGTCCCTCTCGGCAACGGCCTGCTCTCGCTCTTCGCCGCCAGGAATGCGGCGGAACCCCCCTCCTCCTGGATGCTCGGCGCCGTACTCGCGACCCTCCTGGTGACAGCGGCACTCACCGCCCTGCCCGCACGTCTGGCGGCCCGCCGGCCGGTGGCGCAGACCCTCAGCGCCGAAACAGCGTGACCGGCCCCGCTCAGCAGGCGCAGGCAGCAGCGGCGTTCAGCGGACCGGGTCCGCTGCAACCCCGCAGAGACCTCGATTCGATCGACGGAAAGGACCTGACGAAGTGGCATCTGACGCTGCCCGGCGATTCATGGCGGACACGGGGCAGCCCCGCGGGTGGGTGTCCCCCAGGACGGACCTGGTGACGGCGCTGCTCGGGATCTGGTTCGGGGTCGGACTGATGATCGATGCCTGGGCGCACAGCAACCTTGCGGAGCTGGAGACCTTCTTCACTCCCTGGCACGCGGTGTTCTACTCCGGGTTCGTCGTGGTCTCCGGCTGGATCATCCGGCAGGTGTGGCGCAACGTGCGCACCGGCCGGCTGGGGCCGGCGGCCGTCCCCACCGGTTACCTCGCCGGGCTGGTGGCGATCCCCGCGTTCGCCGCCTTCGGCTTCGCCGACATGATGTGGCACACCGTCCTCGGCATCGAGACGACCATCAACATCTTCTTCAGCCCGTCACACCTCGGCCTCGTCGTGACGATGATGCTCATCATCACGACTCCGCTGCGCTCGGCGTGGACCTCCCCCCATGTCGGCGCCCGGCCGTCGCTCGGCCGCCTGCTGCCTGCGCTGATCGGGCTCGCGTTCGCCACCACGCTGGTGTCGCTGTTCCTGTCGTACGGCGGCGCCTTGCAGTACCGGCCCCAGGCCATCGTCCAGGCGTTCTCCATGGCGCAGGACTCGGGCGCCGCGCCAGGGGGCGCCGGCCCGAGGCCTGTCGCCGTGGGCGCCGATCGGGTGGCCGTCGCGATGGTCGTCACCAACGTCGTCATGCTCGGTCCGGTGCTGCTCCTGGTGCGCCGCTGGCTGTTGCCGTTCGGTTCGGTGACCGTCATGTACACGGTCATGACGCTGATGCCGGGTGCCCAGACGGCGTTCCGCAACCTGCCGATCCTGCTGTCGTTCGTGGCCGCCGGGGTCGCGAGCGACCTGTTGATCCGCCGGCTGCGGCCGTCGGGTGAGCGGCGCGCCGCCTACTGGGCCTTCGCCGGGCTGTCCGCCTTCGCCACCTGGTCGCTGTACATCGGGGTCGCCTCGGCCACCGGCGGCGGCCTGCCCGCCGTGCCCGAGCTGTGGACCGGCGCGCCGGTCGTCGCCGGGCTGATCGGCCTGGCGCTCGGGGTGCTGTTCCTGCCCAACGCAGCCGCTGCCGAGCCGGTCGGCTGTGCTGGATGAGGCTACGCAACCTCATGCGCCGGCAGTCAGGACGCGAGGCGGTGGCAGTCCTGCTGGCGGGCGATGAGGTGGCGGTTGTGGACTACCGCGGTGCAGGTTCTTGCGGGTGCCGCGGTAGCGGGCGCGCCGGTCCCATGGGTGGACCCGGACCTGGCTATATCTGGTCCCCGTTCTCCGTCGCGTAGCCCACGCCGGGGTGGGGTCGTCGTCGTGGTGGCGTGCCGCCGCTGTCCGGGCGGTACTCGAAGTGCCACCACTCGTTGTCGTAGAGGCGGTAGAGGTCGTAGCGGGCGCCGTGTTCCTCGAGCCAGCGCGCGCCTTCGTGGGGGCGTACGTCCAGCGCGATGCCCTTGACGTGGCTGGATTCCGCCGCCGGTAGCACCAGCATGCGTGCCGAGGCCGGGGAGCCGGAGCGGCGCACCTCCTCGTCGAACATCCGTTGTTGGACGACGGGATCCCGGTATCCCGAGGTGAGGCCGATGAGCTGGCCGTGACGCCAGAACGCCTCGGTGCGCGCCGCGGTGAACGCCGCTCTGGCGCCGTCGGTGAGTCCGGTGAGGTCCTCGGCGGGGAATCGCATCTGTAACGCCCAGCGGCAGGCCAGTTCGCGGGCGCGGCCGGGATGGCGGACGAGCGCCGCGGGCAGGAGGAGAACGGCGAGCACCAGCGTGATCGCGGCGTACAGCCGGTCTCGGGGCCGAGGTGGGATGGTGCGTGGTTCGTTCATGACGAATACGATTGGCACCAGAATGTGCGCGCGTTGTCCGCCGCATGTCATGGTTCCTCGACAGCGGCCACCGTCGGTGCGACCGTGACACAACCATGACACGGCGCGAACGAGGCGGGGACACGGCTGGCCGACAGTGGATGGGGTTGGCCGACAGGCGAGTAACGGAGCGTGCTGTGATACGCGGCGGGTCGCGAGTGTTGTTGATCGAGGATGACCCGGCAGTGCGGGAGGGCCTTGAGCTGGCCCTGACCCGGCATGGGCACCGGGTGAGCGCGGTGGACTCCGGCGAGGAGGGGCTGGACCGGCTGCGTGCGAACCTTCCCGACGTCGTCGTGCTCGATCTGATGTTGCCTGGCATGGACGGGTTCGAGGTCTGCCGCCGCATCCGGGCCACCGGGGAAGTACCGATCATCATGCTGACCGCGCGCAGTGACGACATGGACGTGGTGGCCGGGTTGGAGGCCGGCGCCGACGACTACGTGGTCAAGCCGGTGCAGCCCAGGGTGCTCGAGGCACGCATTCGCGCGGTGCTCCGGCGGATCGGCCGGGACCAGGCGGAGCTGGAACGACACGGGGACCTGACCATCGATCGGGCCGGGCTGGTGGTTTCCCACCGCGGCGAGCCGGTCAGCCTCGCCCCGACCGAGCTGCGCCTGCTGCTCGAGCTCTCCGGCACGCCGGGCCGCGTGCACAGCCGCCAGCAGCTGCTGGAGTCTGTGTGGGAACACGGGTACTTCGGCGACTCGCGTCTCGTGGACGCGTGCGTGCAGCGGTTGCGCGCGAAGATCGAGGACGACTCGGCGGCGCCCGTCTACGTGCAGACGGTGCGTGGATTCGGGTACCGGTTCGGGCCGGTGTGAGCCGCCGGTGACACCTCGGCCGAGCCTGGGGCTGCGTGCCCGGCTGTTGTTCGCGTTCGCGCTGCTGTGTGTGGTCACCGCGACGGCGGTGTCCGGCGCGATGTACGTTCAGGCCCGCAACGAGATCCTGCAGCGGGCCCAGGATGGCGCGGTGCAGGCGCTGAAAAGCCGCGTGCAGACGACGCTCTTCCCGTTGCGGAGTGCGGCGCCGGGCCCGGATGAGCTCGGCGATATCGCCCGCGCCGTGGTCGACCAGTACAGCCTCGTGGTCGCCGTCTACCACGAGGAGTACTCGGTGGCCGGCGCGCTGGGGCGCCCGCCGGGGGGCAGGAGGCCGGGCGAGAACGCGCCGGCCCCGCCCGTCGCGCCGACCCCGACTGTCGCGGCGATTCCGCCGGAGCTGCGGCAGATGGTGGCCGACGGCGAGATCGGGTGGCAACGCATGGTGTGGCGGGGCGCGCCCTACCTGATCATCGGCACGCCGTTGCTGATCGACGGGCAGAACCGGACGACGCGGGTGTCCGGCATCGAGGTCTACGTCGCGCGCAGCCTGCTTCCCGAACAGCGCAGTATCGACGGGCTCGCCGCATCCGCCTGGCTCACCAGCGGGGCGGCCCTGGCGTTCGCGGTCGTCCTCGCGTTGCTGGCCACCCGTGGCGTGCTGGGCCCGGTGCGCGAGCTCGGCCGGGCGGCGCGCCTGCTGGGCGAGGGCGAGCTGCGGACCAGGATCGCGGTCACCGGCTCCGACGAGCTGGCCGACGTGGCACGCACGTTCAACAACACCGCCGCGGAGCTGGAACGGCACGTCGAGCAGCTGCGCGAGATGGAGGCCGACGCCCGCCGGTTCGTCGCCGACGTGTCCCACGAGCTGCGCACCCCGCTGGCCGCGCTCGCCGCGGTCGCCGACGTCCTCGACGAGGAGGCGGCCCAGCTGCCCGAGCCCGCCGGCAGGGCCGCCAGGCTGGTCAGCCAGGAGACGCTCAACCTCACCGGGCTGGTGAACGACCTCATCGAGATCAGCAGGTTCGACTCCGGCGTCGCGGCCCTCGCGCTGAACGAGGTCGACGTGGCCGAGCTGGTACGCGCGACCCTGCGCACCCGCGGCTGGTCGGACTCGGTCGACGTCGAGCTTCCCGCCGGGGTGACGGCCCGGCTGGACCCGCGCCGCGTGGACGTCATCCTCGCGAACCTGGTCGGCAACGCGCTGCGACACGGCGAGCCTCCCGTGTCGGTACGGCTTTCCGCCGATCCGCACGGGGTCACCCTCGAGGTCCGCGACCGCGGAACGGGATTGGACGACGCGGTGCTGCCGCGCGTGTTCGACCGGTTCTACAAGGCCAGCGCGGCCAGGGCCAGGTCCGAGGGCAGCGGCCTCGGCCTCGCGATCGCGCTGGAGAACGCCCGCCTGCACCGCGGCGACCTCACCGTCAGCAACGTCCCGGACGGCGGCGCCAGGTTCACACTGCGCCTGCCGCGCGATGCGGACGGAGGCCACGAGTGAGGGCCCGGCTCGCCCGGCCGGCGCTGGTCGCAGGCCTCGTCGCGCTGGTCGGCGTGGCCGGCTGCGGTGTGCAACCCAGCGGCGCCGTTTCCGCCGGCGTGCCGCCGAGCGGACTCGTCGCACCCACCTGGAAGATCACCCTCTATCTGGTGAAGGACGGCCGGCTCAGCACGGTGACGCGGCGGGCCGCTGGTGGACCGTCCCCGGCGAACGCGCTCATGCTGCTGGCGGCGGGACCCACGCCGAGCGAACAGGCGCAAGGCCTCACCACCGACGTCTCTCGCGATGCCGGCCCGTTCTCGGTCAGTACCCAACGGGTGGGCCGCCTGTCGGTGACCGTGTCCACTCCGGCCGGCGAGCTGTCGGCACTGGCCGTCGAGCAGATCGTCTGTACGGTCGACGCCGCGACGCCGGGACGCTCCGCCCAGGTCACCGTCGTCGGGGCCGGGCAGAGCGTCGGCCCCCGCACCTGCTCGCGGTAGCGACAGGCCGCCGGGTTGCGGCCGTGACACGACCATGACACGGCGCGTACGAGGTGAGGACACCGCTGGCCGACAGTGGAGGGCGTTCCAGCGATGTGATCACGAAAGGGAGAAGGCGTTGGCTGACGACGAAGGATGGGACAGGCGTTCGGTGTTGCGGGGTGCCGCGGTGCTGGCAGGCGCGGCCGCGACGGCGCCGCTGCTGGGCGGGGCGGGCACGGCGCTGGCCGCCGACGGTGACGCGGACGCGCTGTTCAAGGCCGGCAAGTTCGAGCAGGCCGCCCGCGCGTACGAGGAGATTCTGAAAGCGGACCCCAAGAACCTGCACGCGGCCCGACGGCGCGGCTACGTGGCGCTGCTGTCCAACCGGTTCCCCGACGCGGAGAAGTATCTCAAGCTTGCCCTCGCGCTGGCCCCCGACGACAAGGAGACCAACTCCTACCTGGGGGACTGCTACATCCGGCAGGACAAGCTCACCCAGTCCGCGCCGCACTGGAAGGCGGCCGGCGAGGACAGCTACGCCAAGTGGTTCGCGGCGGTCAGCGGCGAGGCGTACCAGGTCCACGGCGACTCCGCGCGGCTGCCGATCCAGCAGATGGACCCGATCCCGCTGGTGGAGGCCTCGGTCAACGGCGGGCCGGCCAAGCGCTTCATGTTCTACACCGGCGCCCCGAATCTGAGCCTGCGGGCGTCGGTGGCCAAGGAGGCCGGGCTGAACCCCGTCGCCAGCCAGGAGGTCGAATACGAGAACGGCACCATCTGGGCGTACTACGGCGTGCTGGACTCCCTCAAGCTGGGCGGCATCGAGCTGCGCAACGTCCCCGTGGGCTGGTCGTCGACGGAGTCGGGCGAGGACGTCGGCACCGACAGTGACGGCCTGATCGGCACGTGGGTCTTCTACCACCTGCTGACTACCTTCGACTACGCGGGCCGGTCGCTGATCCTGCGCCGCAGGACCGCCGAAGCGGCCAGGAAGGCGCGCGCGGGCGCCAAGGCCCTGCCGCTGTGGCTGGCCCGCGAGCAGTACCTGCACAGCGTGGGCAGCTTCACCGGCAGCGCCGGCTCCCGCACCGGGGTGGTGGGCGTGAACTTCGGCGGGACCAGCGAGATCGCCGCCGGCCTGCGCGGGAAGACAGGCGAGGAGCTGGGGATCCGCGCCGACTACGACCGCGAGATCGGCACCTTCGGCAGCAGCCACCCGGCCGTCGTCTACCCCTGCTACCCGAAGGAGATCCGCCTCGGCGACGCCGTCGCCAAGGAGGTCTACTGCTACACGAACCCGAACTCGGCGATCAACGTGGGCTGGCCCTTCGGGCCGGGGTTCGACACGATGGGCTGGTTCTCCCACTGCTTCTGGAAGCCCTACAACATCACTGTCGACTTCACCGACATGAAGCTCTACCTCGCCCGCGGCAAGGCCACCTGATCACCGCCCCGGGCCGAGCCAGGTCGTGAGGGCCGCCCGGAGCGCGTCCAGATCCGTCCGACCGCTCCGGGCCACCCAGGCGACGTACCCGTCGGGGCGGATGAGGACGGCCCCCTCGCCGGAGCGGGCACGGAGGAGGTCGATCGAACAACTGCGGCAGGGGCTGCGGCAGATCCTCTCCTATGGTCGCGCGTCGACGCTCGGCCCCTCGTTCTCGATCTTTAAGTCGGCCGGGACCGATGTGCTTGGCCTCCGGTATAGGACAAGATCGCCCGATGCGCCTTGCTCGCAAACGCCTCGCCCCGCTTTTCACCGGCGCTATCGGACTCGCCTCGCTTCTGACGCTCTTCGAGGTGAGCGCTCCCGGCCTGTCCTACTGGGCATTGCTGCTGGCGCTGTACTGGCTGGCGCCCGCCATCACCTGGTCCGCGCTGTTGGGTGAAGGCGCGCGGGGGCGGGCGCCCTGGATGTTCGTCCCACTCGTACTGGTGCTGGGCACCGTGCTGCTGGTCACGGTCGACGCGCCCCTGCGCATGCGCTTCGCCTGTTCGAGAACACCCCAGGATGTTGTTGATCACTCCGGCGGCGAACGAAAGAGCCCTGTCGTGACCGATATTTTCATCGTGTCCGTCAACGAGGTTGAAGGCCCGACCCTCCGCGGAAGAGTCCACCTCATCAATCCCGACATCCCGTTCGTCTCCCTGGAGGCCGGGTTTCCCTTGGCCCTGCTCGTGGACGCCTGGTTCCTCCTGGCCAACGGCTATCTGCGCAACGAAAGCCTCTGGGAAAGCCGAGGCCCCTTCTCTGTTGTGCGGGGCAAGGAAATCGTCACAAGCATGCGGCTGAAGGACGATTTCCAAGAGCTTTACGATCTCATGCACCGCAAGCGGGTATGGGGCAGCGATGCCGGCCCGGCGGAGTTCTATCGACGAGCCGCCGACATCATGATCTCCAATGACGCCAGCCCCATCCACAACGTGCCTGACTGGAGCGAGGTCGTGTCATTTGACGACCCGGACGAGCCCTGGGAGCCGGTACTGAGAGCTTGTAGGGATCCAGCCGGGATGGCCGAGGCCGCAGCGGCTTGCGCGGAGCCGGCCAGACCGAGGCCAGCGCCTTTCTCCACGGTGCGAAAGCCGACGCCGTGCTTGCTCTCAGTACAACGACTGGAGGGGGCGCCATGCTCGCGGTCATTGGCCAGACCACAGGAGCAAGGCTGATCAGCGAGTGGCTGGAACAGGCGCATCCCTACATACCGACCAGGGCCGCGAGCCGGGGGAGACCTGGTCGCTGCGCACTCGGCGCGCCATACTGATAGCCGAGGACGAGGATCTTCGAGGCCGTGCCCGCGCGAGCTACTACGAGCTGGAACGCCTGATCGCCGCCGCCATCGGCAAGGATGCCGGCCTGCCGCCCGACGCGCTGGCCCCGCGGCTGACCGCGTACACGGTGGTGGGCGGCCTGCGCGAGCTGTACATGACCCATGAGGCCGCCACCGAAGACCTGCTTCTCCTGGTCGACCGGGTGCTCTCCTTCGCCCGTGCGGGCCTGGCCGAGCTGGTGGCCGGTTGAGCCGGCCGCGTCCTGCGGCTGTCGCTCGCGGCCCTGCCCGGGAGCGAGGATGACTACGCCGGATAGGAGCAAGCGATGCGGACCCGACAAGGTGCCCGGACTGTGCTGCTGGATCAGGACGATCGGATTCTGATGATCCGGCACAGGTACGACGGCGTCATCGTCGTTCCCGGGTCTCCGGTCCGGGAGTTCTTCTGGGTGCCCCCAGGCGGGGGATTGAAGGAGGACGAAGACTTCCTTCAGGCCGCTCGTAGGGAGCTGCTGGAGGAGACCGGACTGACGGAGGTCGAGTGGGGGCCGTGCCTGTGGACTCTCGATGCGGACGTCCGGTGGGGTGGCGAACCCCTGCACATGCACGAGCGGTACTTCTTGGCGCGGGTGCGCGGCACGCAGACCATCACCCGCGCCTACCTGGAGCCGGGCGAGGAGCAGGGAGTCGTTGACCACCGATGGTGGTCCTTGGCTGAGCTTGTCGCAGCCGAGACCACAGAGACGCTGCGGCCTGTGGGGCTTTCGGAGCTGTTGGCCGATGTGCTGGCCGCAGGGGGACGTCCGCCAGGCGAGCCGCGTGCCCTGCGCATATAGGAGTCCTGTCCCCTGAACTACCCAGGATGAAGGCCGCTCCCGGATCGTGGAAGCGGCCTTTCTGGTTGCTGCATGACCCACCGAGCCGGCCAGATCCGTGATCATCGGCGCCGTGGAGACCGGCGGCCCCCATATCTCGGCCGGCTGCGGCTCCCACAAGGCGTTTGATGACGGGCCCGGCCCGCTCAATACCCGCTGCGGCGAGGGGCGGCGGTCGGGCGGCGGGAGAGGTTGGTCCGGCCCGTGGGCTTGAGGTCGCGCGCCGGGTGTTCGTGCCGGTGCGGCGATCGGGCCCGGTGGTCGGTGCCGGCCTGGTTGATCGAGGCGGGGAGCTTGATATGCATGCTTTCTCCTTGCGGTTCTAAGCCCTGGTGAGCCAGGTGACCTGGGCGCCGTTGTCGAAGGACTCGCGCCGGGCGGGGGTGAACAGGGTGGGGCGGAACTGTCCGGAGAACATGGGGATGCCCGTACCCGCCACCACGGGGTAGCTCTTGAGGATGATCTCGTCGATCTCCGGGAGCAGGGAGGCGGCGAGCTTGCCGCCGCCGCAGAGGTAGATGTCCATGCCGGTGTCCTCGGCCTTCAGCCGTCGGATGAGCTCGATCGGATCGCCCGTCTCCACCTGCACCGTCGGGTCGTCGATCGTCAGCGTGCTGGAGACGACGTACTGGCGCAGGTGGGAGTACGGGCTGGTGGTGGGGACGTCCAGGGCAGGCTCGTACGTGCCACGGCCCATCACCAGCGTGTCGAAGACCTTGTTGGGCACGCCCTCGAGGCCGACAAGCTTGCGGACGTGGGTGGGGAGCGTCTCGGGGTAGCGGGCGTTGATCCAGGCGGCCATCTGGTCCGACACGGGGTAGAAGTCGAACTCGGCGTTGGGGCCTGCGATGTAGCCGTCGAGTGAGACGCCGACGTAGTAGACAAGCTTCCGCATATCGATCAACTCCGTATGTAGTACTCTGGTTGGAGTGGTTTGAACGTAGTACTACAAATGGAGTGGTGTCAAGTGCGCAAGAATCCCGAGCGGCGGCAGGCGCTGATCGACGCGGCCATCGAGGTGCTGGCCAGAGAGGGGGCGCGGGGGCTGACCTTCCGGGCCGTCGATGCCGAGGCGGCCGTGCCCACGGGCACGGCCTCCAACTACTTCGCCAACCGCGACGACCTGTTCACCCAGGTCGGCGGACGCATCTATGAGCGGTTGCTGCCCGACGAGGCCACGATCGCCCGCAACCGGGAGGGCGTGCAGGACGAAACCCGCTATGCCGAGCTCATGCACGAACTGGTGGATCGGGTCTCCGCCTTCAACTCCGGCTACCTTGCCCTGCTCGAGCTCCGGCTGGAGTCCACCCGGCGCCCTGAACTGCGAGCCGTGCTGACCAAGCGC
This sequence comes from Nonomuraea sp. NPDC049695, assembly GCF_040674955.1. Taxonomy (NCBI): domain Bacteria; kingdom Bacillati; phylum Actinomycetota; class Actinomycetes; order Streptosporangiales; family Streptosporangiaceae; genus Nonomuraea; species Nonomuraea sp. NPDC049695. The sequence continues at coordinate 26,872 of NZ_JBFANV010000036.1, forward strand.
ATCCGCGAGGACATCGACGCCAACATCGGCTACCACGCCACTTCAGGTCTGCCCGGCGACTCGACCTCGGTGGTGCTCCTCTACCTCGCGCTGAACTGGCTCATCGTGGAGCGGCTGACCCTGCCCGACATCTTCACCGAGCAAGAGATCCACGAGCTGGTGGACGCCGTCGTGCGAAGGTCGCTGAACACCTGACGCCGGGATCATTTTAAACAATGTGTTTAAAACGGGAAGTTGACATCGAATCGAGTGCTGCGGCATCGTGAGCCCCATGCCTGCGAATGTCGATCATCACCCCGATCCCTTCACTCCTCCGCATCCGGAGCAGGCGCGCGCGCAACGCGTGCACGCGTCCCTGTTCCGGATCGCCGAGCGGCACGCGGCCACCGATGAGCAGCGCGGCCGGCAGGCCCATGCGTCCGCCATCGGCCCGCACGAAGCCGTCAGGCTCGTGGCGTTCCTGCTCAGCGGAGCCGCACGGCTGGATGACGGCGAGCCGGAGGTCGATCACGCCGACATCACCGCGGCGTTGAGCCTCCTTCCGCTGGTACGCGGGGAGCTGGACGCGCTGGAGGTCGGCCTGCTTCAGATGGCGCGGGGCCGCGGCATGACCTGGCAGGAGATCGCGTTCGGGCTCGGGCTCGGCACCGCACAAGCTGCCAGGCAACGCCACGAACGCCTCGCGGACCGCGTCGAAGACCCGGAGTAGCACGCGCCAATGCGCTTGTTTCGCCAATGAAACTTTTGGAGTCCTACGTCGTGATTTCTGAGCTGATCTTCCGCCCCATCACCGGGCCAGAGGAGATGAACCTCTTCAACGCACTGCCGGGTCCCTACAACGACAGCCTCGCGGAAGATCTCCGGAACGGGCACTGCAGAGCCGACTGGATGTGGATGGCCCTGCGTAACGGTCGACCGGTGGCACGGGTCGGCTGGTGGTCTCGCAGCGGCACCAAGCCGGAAGTCCTGGAAACCCTCGACATCGACGACACCTGCGACGACCCGCTTCGGATCGATATCGGCGAGCATCTTCTGCGCACCGCCCTGGGCGAGCTCTTCCCGGCGGGCGCCCGTCCGCCCCAATACGTCCTCCAACCCGTCCCCGTGGACTGGAGAGACGACTCCAAGACCGGCCGCCGGACAAGGGACCGGATCGAGGTGGTGCGGCGTACCGGCGGCAAGGTGTTTGTCGAGAGGCTCCGCTATCGCTGGACGTCCGACGCACCGTTGCCCGCACCCAGAGGGCGACTCTCCTTCCGTCCGGTCAGGGACGAGGAGGAGGCCATCGTCCTTCTGACCGGCATCCTTCCAGGCACGCTCGATGCCTACAGCCAGGCCGACGTGGCCCGCTCCTCCATCCAGGACTACGCCCGTGTGCAGTACCACGAGGAGTTGCTGAGCTATCCCAGCCCGCGCGAATGGTGGCGGGTCGGCGTCCGCCCGGACGGCGAACCGGTGGGGATGGTCGTTCCGGCGCAGAGCCCGAACGGCTTCGTGATCGCCTATCTCGGGGTCACCGAGGGCCATCGTGGCCAGGGCTTTGTCCATGACCTGCTCGGCGAAGGAACCCGCCTGCTGGCCGCCCAGGGCGCCGAACGCGTCACCGCGGACACCGACCTGGGGAACGAGCCGATGGCCCGGGCCTTCGAGCATGCCGGGTACGACAACTTCGCCCGGCGCATCGACATGTGCTGGGACTGAAATGGCCCGCCGATGTCACTATCAGCGTAGATCCCAGTCATGACCGCGAAGCGTCACTGGAGTGCCAGGGATCAACTGATCAGGTCTCTGATCGCCTCGGTGACGGCATCGGGTTGACTCTCCGGCAGAAAGTGCCCACCCGGCAGCATCAGGGTGCGGACATCCGGCGCCCAGCCCTGCCAGACCGCCGAGGGGTCAAACGGCAGCACCATGTCGCCGGGGTCCTGCCAGATCGCCAGGGTAGGAGCCTTGATGCGCCGGCCGGCCTGCCGATCCTCGCTGTCGTGGGCCGCATCGACGAAGGCGCTGGCCCGGTAGTCCTGGCAAATGGCGTGGATCGTTTCCGGATCGCGCGTCGCGGCCAGGTATGCCTCACGGACCTCGGCGTCGAACGTGCCGGCCTCGGCCCAGGCATCGAGGAAGTAGCCGAAGAACGTGTCAGGGTCGGCGCCGATCATCCGTTCGGGCAGGTCGTTGAGCTGCGCGAGGAAATACAGGTGGAAGCCGAAGACGCCACCCACGCCCGCCAGCGACTCCCACATGTCGACGGTGGGAATGACGTCGATCACGCCGAGGTGATCGACGGTGTCCGGGTGATCCAACGCGGCGCGGAAGGCGACCAGCGCTCCACGGTCATGGCCGACCAGGCTGAAACGTTCGTGGCCAAGCTGTCGCATCAGCGCCACCATGGTCGCCGCAGTCACACGCTTGCCATATTGCTCGTGGCCACCCACCGGCTTGGCGCTGGCCCCGTAACCGGGCAGGTCGGGGCATATGACGCGGAAGCGGTCCGCCAGCGCCGGAGCGACATGCCGCCAGGCCAGATGAGTCTGTGGGAAGCCGTGAAGCAGCAGCAACGGCGGTCCCTCGCCGCCTGAAGCCACATGGAGGTCAAGATCGTTCACCCGGACCGTGCGTTCGTCGAAACCTGAGATCGTTGACGCCATCGGCCCAGACTGTCATGAGCAACCGACACTTTTCCGCCGGCCATGGCCGGCTGGTGGATCAATCACGTGGTTGGAGGTCTACCGGCGACTCTCGGTGGTTCCGAGTCCGGTTTCTCTACGGTCAGTCATCAATCCAGGGAAAGCCGTCGGGGTCAGCAGTGGAGCGGGCCTGAATCACCGCGTCGTCGTGTCCACGCACGTCACTGAGGGATGGGAATTTCTCGGGAAGCACCCGGAGCTTGGCCACCGGCTGGGCCGACGTCAGTTTGACCACCTGGCGCTGGCGGATTCCTCGTATCGGAGGTTGATGCTCGAACCCCTCGGCGGACAGGAGATAGACCGTTCCTTCGTGCCATGGGTCGAGGTCGAGTACGGGCCGGCTGATGGAGAAGTAGTAGCAGGTCTTGCCTGCCAAGTCGCTACATGAGTTCACCATCGACAGCGGATGATCGCGGTTGAGTATCGCGTAGAACATCGGCCAGATGCCGTCCGACGCGGCATAGACGGCTGTGCGATTGCCGAAGGCGTCGCTGTCGTAGGACCGGCGTGGATCGAAGCGCTCGATCGAGGGATTGTTCGAGCCGTGGAGAACGTATCCGGCTTGCTCGGCGACGTAGCAGAGGAACTGCCACTTCGGTGCGGCCAAGGTATAGGGAATGGGCTTGTCAGGCCCTTGGGCAACCGCATCGGCGAGTAACGAGGCGAATTCTGCCAGGGTCTTGTCGTCCGGGCTGAAGGGCGGCCGGGGCAGCCAATAGGAAGGAAGATCCACGACCTCAACCTATATACCGTCCTGCCCATATGAGTCCTTCGACCGAACCCTGCCGGAGATGCAATGAACAGAGCGGCAAGGCGAAAGCAGGAGAGAAGCGATGGTGACCGCGGCGGTGTAGGACGTTGCGGTCTTGTCGTAGCGGGTCGCCAGGCCGCGGAACTGCTTGAGCAGGTTGAAACAACGCTCCACCACGTTGCGGTTCCGGTAGATGTCGCGGTCGAAGACGGGCGGCCGTCCGCCGCGGCTGCCGCGCCGTAAGCGGCCGGCGATCTGGTCTGCCCGCTCGGAATGGTGTGGCCGATACCGCGTCGTCGCAAGTAGGCGCGGATGGCGCGGGAGCTGTAGCCCTTGCCGGCCACCACGTGGTCCGGGCGGGTGCGTGCCCGTCCAGGCCCCATGCGAGGGACCTGGACGGCGGCCAGCACCTCGGGCAGCCGGGTGCAGTCGTTGACGTTGCCGCCCGTGACGACAAAGACCAGCGGCCGGCCCTGCCCGTCGCACGCCAGGTGGATCTTGCTGGTCAGTCCACCTCGGGATCGTCCGAGGGCGTGATCCGCAGCCGTCCGGCCCCCCTTTTCGGGCCCCGGCCGCGTGCTGGCGCGATGCCGTTCAGCACCCGCCGGTCATCCTCTCGCGGACGGCCCATCCGCCCGGCCGGGAGTAACTCCCTGAGGATCTCCCACTCTTGGTCGGTCAGCTCATGACGGCGAATCACCAGGCCATGCTGCCGAACCCAAGATCTCTTTGAAGACAGTTCCTAGCGGAGAACGGCGAGGTCTCCCCGCTGGACGGTGCCGCCGCGCACGACGCCGGCTTGCAGGCCGAACCGTACCTGGTGCGCGTGTCCGAGCAGCTTGAGGAGCTGCGCATCGGGTCCCAGCCCGTGGTGGGGCTGAGGTATGCCGACCATGACGCAGCGGGGCATTCCCGGCCCGAGACACAGTTCTACCTGGTCGCCGATGGTGAGATGGCGGCCCTGCCAGTCGTCCTCGATGAAGTCGGCGCCTTCCGCCTCCAGCACGATGTTCGCGCGGAAGCGGGCGACATCGACGGGTTCGCCGAGCAACCGTTCCAGCTTGCGCACGGCGGCGGTGGTGACGAGATGAACAGGGGCCTCGTCGTGGTGCGGCACGGAGGACTGCCGGCGCAGGTGCAGTGGCCGGTCCAGAAGCGTGCTGAGCACCTGAGCGGCTGCCGGGTCGTCGGTACGATGCTCCCGCCCGTCCGGGAGGACCACCAGCGGCACTTCGCCGTCTTCTGAAGTCTCCAGGCGGGCGCGCAGGGTGAGCAGACCGTCGATACGGCGGAAGCGACGGGTGGTCTTGCCGCTGCCGATCCCGCCGTCGTCGGTGTAGACGGCCCAGCCTCGGTCCCCGGAAACGCCGTCGGCGGTGAAGCGTGCATGGGTCAGCCGCTCACCCCCCATGGACTTCACCGGATACCGCGCCAGCTCGACGACCTGGCCCACCGGCAGGGGCGACGGCGCCGCTCGGCCCGGTGTGTCCGCGCAGAGGCAGGAGTACAGGCGCCGGTTCGCGCTCATCTGCCCTCCATCGCCGGCCGCAGCCCGGAGCCGTGCAGCACCAGGTACACCGCGCCCGCGGTTCGGTCGCCGCTCGGTGCGCTGCTGCTCGGCACTGTCATACCCGGCCCTGGGACCACGGTCAGCCAAGCGCGGACCGCCACGGCCGCCAGGAGAGATCGCACCACGGGGACTGCCTTCCCTTCGTCAGACCTGATGCTCCGCCAGCCATCGCATGACCTGTTCGGCGTGGCCGGCCGGCTCTTCGACGGGAAAGAACACGTGCTCGACCCGGCCGTCGACCACGATGAGGGTCAGCCGGCGATACAGCGTCATCTCGCCGGCATCGAACGTGGGCAGGCCGAGAGCGGCGGCCAGGGTCAGGCGCGGGTCGGCCAACAGCGGGTACGGCAACCGGAGCCGGTGCACCACCTCCCGCTGATACCCGCTCGACTGTGCCGACAGCCCGTAGATCCGCGCCGCCCCGGCCTTCAGCAGGTCGGCGTGATGGTCGCGGAACCCGCACGCCTGCTCGGTGCAGCCCCGCGCGCCCGGTATCGTCTCCCATCCCTGCGGCAGGTCCACGCCCGGCCGTCCGGTCAGCGGATACCCGAACAGCACGCTGCGCCCCTGGCCGAGCGCCTGGACGTGGACCCGGCTCCCATCGGTGGCCACGAGCTCCAGATCCGGCAGCTCGGCTCCGAGCAGCCTGGCCGGGTCCACTGCCGCGATGGCCCGCCGCCGACCGGACTGCGGCCGCATCATGAGCTGTGCGGCCGTGTCGAGCTGGGCGCGTAGCGCGTCTCGTTGGTCGGCGAGCTGCCTGATGCGCTGCTCCAACTGGTCGATGGCCCGCTGGTACGTGGCCAGCGACGCCGGACACAGATCACCAGCGTCGGCGCCGCTGATCAGGCACTCGACGAACGGCCGCGTCTCCTCCACCGGAAGGCCCAACGCCATCAGCGACCGGATCTGCTCCACCAGCCGCACCGCGATCGGGTCGTAGTCGCGGTAGCCGTTGGCGCAGCGGCGCGGGACGACCAGGCCGACCTCCTCGTAGTAGCGCAACGCCCGCACTGTGACACCGGTACGCCGCGCCAACTCCCCCACTCGCATGACCGGAACCCTAAACCCGCGCTTCGAGGTACAGGTCAACGAGTCCGTCCTCGCCGACCTGCGTCCACGAGGGGGCCAGCGTTCCGAAACGGGCCACCGATGCGGCGACGGCCGGGCGGTGGTCAGGCCAGATCGAGCAGTTGCTCGTAGAAGCCGCCGAAGCCGCGAGCCCGGTCCACGAAGTGCAGCTCCAGAATCCAGTGACAGGCCCGCCCCGCCCGGTCGGTGCGCCGCAGCGGGGTGTCGTTCTCCAGGGTGATGTAGGACTCCGCCTTCGCGCCGTCGTTCACCTCGTGCGGAAACTCCCCCACGAGATGCCCGGCGTGCCAGATGCCGATCTCCCAGCCGGCTTCGCCCGCCAGCCGTGCCACCTCGGCGTACAGTTGCCGGCCGGTGATATCCGGATCGGCCGCGAACGCAGCGCGTCCGGCGTCGAAGACACGCGGCAGGTCGTGCAGCAGGCGGTGCTTGTCCGGGTCGTCGCCGAAGACGTACGTGCGGCCGAAGTCGGCTTCGTACTCCTCGAAGATCGGGCCGAAGTCGGCGAAGGCGACGTCGTCCTCGCCGATGATGCGGTCGGGTGGGTTGTCCCGGTACGGGAGCAGAGTGTTGGGCCCGGAGCGAATGATCCGCTTGTGCCAGTGCTTGGTCGTGCCGAACATGTCGTTGGCCAGGTCCCGGATGCGATCGCTCGCCTCCCGCTCCCCCACTCCAGGGGCGACCAGCCCGCGCGCCTCCACCTCGGCGAACAGGGCGATGGCCTTCTCCTGCGCCGCCACCAGACCCGCGACCCGCCGAGCCTCGTCCGGTCCGGAAGATGTCGTCGTCCCATCGTGACCAGCCGCGTACACCCAGCCGTGCAGACCCGACGCCAGCGGTACGAGAGCACGCTGGTAGTCGTCGACCTCGTAGTCGTCGGCAGCGGCGAGTTCGTCCACACTCAGCCGGAGCGCGGTGCCCTCCACGACATCGGCGGCGTTTCCCGTGGCCTGCAAAATCGGATGATGCTTGGCGCCACTGATCGCGATGACCTGCGGATCGGTGATCTCCACCATGGACAGCCGGTAGCCGGGCAACCGGTCCGGAGTGCCGCTGACCTCGCGGCCGAACACCGACAGCTGCACCTCGCGCCGACGCAGCGTGCCATAGGAGAACAGAACGACAGCGTTATCAGACATGACCGAAACCCTAAACCCGCCCCCTGAGGTACAGGTCAACGTCGTCGCCCTTGGTGGCCGCCACCGCGGCCGCTCGTTGACGACAGAGCGAGCTGACCGAAATTCCCGGCCTCGCGCGAAGCGCGCTCCTCGTGAGGACCATGCTTGTGGAGCCCCGGCCTGATTATGGCTCCTCGCTAGCTAGCTCGTGGCTGTATCACCGTGCTCGATCGGGGCGCTCAACAGATCGCTCGCCGACCGGTAGATCTTCGCCAGAGCGGTCATCAGGTGCCGGCGCTCGGTCTCGGTGAGATTTTCGGTGACCTTGTCCTCGATCAAGCGTCGTTCGGTTTCGATCGGCTCCTGCAGCGCGCGTCCCGCATCGGTCAGCCACAGCCGGACCAGGCGGTTGTCCCGGTCGTCGCGGCGACGGGTGATCAGCCCGGCTTCGGCCATCCTCCCGGCCATCTTCACCACGGCAGGCGTCGTCACGTTCACCGCGGCGGCAATCTCTCCCGGTGTGCTGCCATCGCGTTCCCATAGCACCGCGAGCAGGTGGTTCTGCCCGAGGTGCAGGCCATGACGCTGCATCGCGGCCTCGGCCGCGGCCCGCAACGCCTTCGACGTCTTGCTGTGCAGGTCGAGGAACTCGGGCACCTGACAGCCTCCGATGCTGTGGGGGATCGGCCGATGGGCCGCTGTTGACAGGTAGATCGTTAACCGGTTAGCGTTTCGCCTCGAAAGTCGTTAACCCGTAAACGATCTGGGGCTTCCTATGCTACTCATCACCGGTGCCACCGGAAACGTCGGCCGCGAACTCGTCCACACACTCGACGCGATGGGCGCCGCATTCCGGATCTTGGTCCGTGACCCGGCTCGCGCCGCCGACCTGCCCGAACGCGCGGAACGCGTGCTCGGCAACCTGGACAAGGCTGAAACGCTCACACCCGCATTCGACGGCGTCGACAAGCTGTTCCTGCTCACGCCGGGCATCGGGCTCGACCACACGGCCCACGCTCTGACCGCCGCCAAGGCCGTAGGCGTGCAGCACATCGTGCACCTGTCCTCGTTCAACGTCCTCGGCGACCCGATGCCCGCCATGGGGCGTTGGCACCACGAACGGGAGGAAATCATCCGCGCCACGGGCATTCCCGCCACGTTCCTACGACCCGGCGGCTTCATGACCAATGCCTTCGACTGGCTGCCCACCATCCGCGAAGGAGGCTTCGTCCTCGACCCGGTCGGGCCTGGCCGGTACGCGCCGATCGACCCCGCGGACATCGCCGCCGTCGCCGCCCTCGCCCTCACCGAGGACGGCCATCAGGGAGAGGAGTACGTCATCACCGGAGAAGAGGCGCTCACCATCGCCGAGCAGGTCCGGATCCTCGCCGCCGCAGCCGGCCGGGACATCGAGGTGCGTACGGTGGCCACACCAGCCGAGGCCGTCCGCTCCCGCTTCCCCAACGGAGCGCCTCCTGCGCTCGCTGACGCCATCATCGAGGGATTCACCCTCATGCGTGCAGACACCGTCGGGTTCCGTACGGACACCGTGCACCGACTGCTCGGGCGCAGACCGAAGACCTTCGCCGACTGGTGTGCTCGCAACGCCCATGCATTCCGACTCCCCGCCACCGCCTGACCGGCGGGAACGTGCTGGTGGTTCAGCGGCTCAGCCGGCCGGCCGCTTCGCCGCAGCCGGGTCGCCGGCATCGGCCCGAGCCTGCAGCTCCGCGATCGCAGCCTCATCGCCTCGCTCGGCCAGCAGCCCGGCCAACTGCTCCGCCTCCATGAAGGCCCAGTCCTCAGGGTCGTCCTGCCGTTCCAACCGTTCGCAGCCATCGAGGGTGTCCAGGAACTCCGTCTGGAGACCGGCCGGGTTCTGCCACACCTGGTCCGAGAACCTCCACACCCGCACCGCGCCTTCCAGATCGCCACGCTCGGCCAGCAGCTGAGCCAACCGCCTGGTCGTGGGCGAGTCGTCGCCATAGGCCTGGCCCCATACCCGCACGGCGTCTTCCAGATCGCCCTGCTTGACCAGCAGTTCCCCCAACCGCCCTGCCGCGCGCCGATCGCCGGCATCAGCCCGAGCCCGCAGCTCCGCGAGCTCATCTAGGTTGGGCACATCGCTGCCTGATCGATGTTCCACTGGCAGTCACCTCATCCGCGAGCCCGAGGGGCGCCGGCAAGCGCCCGTCGACTCCATGAACGTAACCAATCCACGGAGCTGAGACGAGCGCCCACAGCGATACCTCCTGGTCACATCGTCAAGCGCCTGGTTCCGGGTCGGTCGACTCTTCGAAGCCCTGGTCGGCAAGGATCTTGTTGATGCGAGTGCGATGTGCCTCCTCCCAAACGTCGAGGGACTCGCCGGCCTCCTTGGCCAGCTTCGCCCTGGCGGCGGCGAGCACCTCGTCCCGACGCGCCCTCGGCGTGACCACGATGCCCTCCTCGTCGGCCACCACGATGTCGCCGGCATTCACCTGCACGCCGCCGCACCGCACCTGAACGTTGAGCGGCTCGACGGCCGACTTGGTCCCGGGGATGGGAATGATCCCTCTGGCGAAGACAGGAAAGCGCATCTGGCGCACTTCACCCAGGTCACGGATCACTCCGTCGGTGACGATGGCGGCGATTCCGCGACGTTGCGCGACAGCGCACACGTTTCCTCCGGCGAGCGCGTAATCAACGTCGCCCGATTGGACAACGATGATCGAACCAGGTTCCGCACGATGAATGGCGGCGTGCAGCATGAGGTTGTCTCCGGCCGGGCACCGGACGGTGAACGCCGGCCCGGCCACGCGCGGAATGTCGGACCACAGCGGGCGAACACCGTAGTCCATGACCTGCTCGCGTCCGAGGATGTCGGCGAGCGTGGTGGAGGGTACGTTCCCGAACTCAGCGAAGTCGCTCATCTCTTCTTCCTGGCTTCTCGACGTGGAGCCGTCATCGTTCACTGGGCAGTCGTGGCGTTGTGGCGCTGGTAGTGGCGTGCAGCCCGGGCGCGGTTGCCGCATGACGGTTTGCACCATTCCTGCCGCCCGTGGCTCTTGACGAAATAGCGTACGCAGCGCGGTGCGTTGCAGGCCCGCAGCTGCTCACGCTGCGGACCGCTCAGGAAATCGATGGCGGCCCGCGCCAGGGCTGCGATCAGTCGGATGCCTGCGTCGCGTTCGTTCGACAACAATCCCGTACGGGGTGTCCCGCCCGCGGGCCAGGCAAGTTGCGGAACGATGGCTTCACGGGCGGCCGCCGCATTGAGGTGCGCCAGCGCCTGCTCCACAGGCATCAGCCGGTGGGCGTCGGCCCGGCTCGGCGGTGCCGGGCTGACCGCTTGCGCGAACAGCGCCCGTACGGCCCGGCGCAGCTCGACGATCTCGCTCCTCAGCCTCTCGTCCATCGAGAGCCCTGCGACGTCGACGTGGGTGCCCAGCAGGTCGGCCTGCTGGTGGATCCAGCGGGCCATGCTCTGCGCCGTCGCCAGATCGTCGGCGACGCCGCCGTCGCCGTCGTGGCGAATCGTGCTCGCCAGTTCCAGGGCCGGCCAGCGCTCCACTTGAACCTCGTCCTCTCCGTGCCCTATGGTCCCTAACGCTAAATCTCATTTAACCATTAGAAGCCTGGTGGAGGACCACACAATGACGTTGCTGCTGGCCCAGATCAGCGACCTGCACCTCGATGGCACCGACAAGGCGACCCGGCGCGCCACCCAGGTCATGGACTACCTGCGGGCCCTGCCCCGCCCAGTCGACGCCCTGCTCGTCACCGGGGACATCGCCGATCACGGAGAGGAGGCCGAGTACGAGCAGGCCGCCCAGATCCTGGCCGCACCCTTCCCCGTGCTCACCTGCCCTGGCAATCACGACGTCCGCCCCGCGTACCGCAAGGCACTGCTGCGGCAGCCACCCGGCCCCGGCCCCGTCAACCAGGTGCACCACATCGCCGGCACCGCCATCCTGATGTGCGACGCCACCATCCCCGGCCGCGACGAGGGCCGCCTCGACTCCGAAACCCTCGACTGGATGCGCGCCACTCTGGACGGGCTCGCCCCGGACACGCCCGCGCTGATCGCTTTCCACCAGCCGCCCGTCGAACTCCACCACCCGTTGCCCGACTCCGGGCGGCTGGAGTCGCCCGGCGACCTGGCCGCGCTGCTCGACGCTCACCCGCAGGTCGTCGCCGTACTCACCGGCCACGCTCACACCGCGGCCGCGTCCACCTTCGCCGGCCGCCCCTTGATCGTCGGACCGGCCGTCACGTGGACCCTGCGCCTGCCGTGGGAGGGCGACCAGCCCGCCGACCGCGAACAACCGCCCGGCCTCGCCTTCCACATCCTGGACGACGACCGCCGCCTGACCACCCACTACCGCGTCGTGCTCCAGGCATGATCCACCCGTACGCGGTCGCCGCGTTCCTGCTGGCGGTCCTGCCCATCATCGCCACCCCGGGCGCCAGTCTGACCCTGCTGATCCAGCACGTCACAGCCGGCGGTCGCCGCCAGGCTCTCCCCGTCATCCTCGGTACGGTCAGCGGCCTGTACGCCCACGCGGCCCTGGCCATCGCCGGCCTGTCGGCGCTGGTCATGCGCTCCAGCCAGGCCTTCACCGCCGTCAAGCTCATCGGCGCGGCCTACCTCGTCGGCCTGGGCCTGTGGACCTGGCGCTCCACCACCCTGATCCCTCCTCCCGCGCCGGCGGACCAGCCGAACCCGACCGGTTCCGTCTACGCCCAAGCGGTGCTCGCGAACGTACTCAACCCGAAGGCGGCCTCCATCTATCTGACCCTGGTACCGCAGTTCATCCTGCCCGGCCGTCCCTTCGGCGGGCAGATCCTCACTCTGGCCACCGCCCATGCCCTGCTGATGGCGGTGTGGCTGCTGACCTGGACGGTCCTGATTCACCAAGGCGCGCACATCGTGCACAAGGCCCGCTTCAAGCGAGCGGTGGGCAAGGTGACGGCGGTGGTGCTCGTCGTCCTCGGCGTCCGGGCCGCCACGACGTAGGCGACGTCGCGATCGGCGGCATCGGCGGCGCACCCGCGGACCCTGCTAGTGCGTGGTTCGGCGTGCCTGTCTTACCTCGCGGTCGATTGCCCAGGCGTCTGCCACCGGGCCCATGTGCCCCAGCTTGTCGGGGTTGATCACCGCGCGGACGGTCTGGATCTGCCCGTCGAGTACGTCGAGCGTCAGGGTGTGGAGCACCTTGCCGTCCCGGTCGCGGAAGATCGCGCCCGGCTGGCCATTGACCTCGTGCGGCTCACCCGTCACGCCGATCAGGGCCATCCGGGGGAAGACGGAGGCGAGCAGCCGGGCCACGTTCTGGGCGCCGATGACGGCCTTGGCCAGGCGCGGGGCCTTGCCGCCGCTGTCGCTGACCATCGATACGTCGGCAGCCAGCAGAGTCTGCAGGCCGGCGACGTCGCCTTCGCGGAGGGCGTCGAAGAACCGCGACGCCAGTTCTTCCCGCTCTTTGCGGTCCGCCTCGAAGCGGGGCCTGCCTGCGGCCATATGGCGCCGCGCCCGTACCACCAGCTGGCGGCACGCCGCCTCCGAGCGCCCCACGGCCGACGCGACCTCGGGAAAGCCGAAGTCGAACACCTCCCGCAGCACGAAGACCGCCCGTTCGAGCGGGGACAGCCGCTCCAGCAGCACCAAGGCCGCCATCGACAGCGAGTCGGCCAGCTCCGCCGACCGCTCCGGGTCCTGGTAAGGGTCGGCGAGCAGCGGCTCGGGGAGCCACGGCCCGACGTACTCCTCCCGCCGGACGCGGGCCGAGCGCAGCACGTCGATCGAGATCCGGGTCACCGTGGCCGACAGGAACGCCTTGGCCGACCTGGGCTCCGTCGCGGTGGCCTCGAAGCGCAGCCAGGTCTCCTGGACCGCGTCCTCGGCCTCGCTCACGCTGCCCAGGATCCGGTAGGCGATCGAGAACAGCAGCGACCGCAGCTCCTGAAACTGCTCAGCCCTGCTCATGCCAGCTCCTCCTTGAAACCCTGCCGCCACGAGGGGTAGCGCAGCTGCCAGCCGAGCTCCCGCTTGGCCTTGGCGTTGGAGAAGCCGCGGCCCTCGGTCATCATCGTCACCGCCACCTGTCCGGCCAGCAGCCGGGCCAGCCAGGTGGGCACCCGCCTCGGCCGCTTCGCGCCCGCGCACTCCGCCAGATACGGCAGCCATTGGCCGGCTGGGGCCGGTTCGTCGTCCACGATGTTGAACACCCCTCTGGCCTTCCGCTCCACCGCCAGGACCGTAGCACTCGCCGCGTCGTCCAGATGCACCCAGGAGGAGTAGCCGGTACCGCCTCCCACCAGCGGGAACTGCCGCTTGCGGATGAGCTCGACCTGGTCGTCGACGGCCCCAGGCCCGTACAGCGCGCCATAGCGCAAGGCCGCACCGCCGGCCTCGACGACCACCTCCTCGACATGGCGGATCGCCGCCGCCCCTGCGTGCGCCGCTGTTCCCTCCTCCGGGTCCAGCGGGTCCTCCTCGGTCTTCACCCATCCGCCCTGCCGGATGCCGTTCCATGAGGCATGGCTCTGCGCGACGACGTGGGAGACCCCAGCGGCCTCGGCGGCGGCCAGCAGATGGTCCGTCCCCTCCGTGCGCAGCCGGTTGGTCCTGGCGAACCAGCGGTCGATGTGCTTCATGTCGGGCTTGCCCGCATGAGCCGGCGAAATCGCGGTCATCTGATGCACGATCGCGTCCGGCCGAGCCGTGGCCACCGCCTCACCGACCGACATCGCATCCAACCCGTCCATCACCACCCCCTCCGCGCCCAATCCCGCCAGCAACCCCACCTTGGCCGCGCTCGTCGTCGTGGCCGTCACCTGATGGCCTCGCGCCAGGAGCTGCGACACCAGCCGCTGCCCCAGAGCCCCGCTCCCGCCTGCCACGAACACCCGCATGATCAATCTCCTTGGCCGAGGACTGCCTGCACCCTCTGGACGAGACAGCAACCCCCGCCAGTGACATCTCCGAACGCCCGCGCCCGTACGGCCCTCTCGGGTACGCCCTCATCCCGCTACAGGCTCCCGGGTGTGAGAGCCCTCACACCGTGTCACAGCTCAGCGGGGTGTCTCGTCTTAGAGAGCATGACGAACTCGGAACAGACCTCGGTGCTGATCACCGGAGGCAACAAGGGGCTCGGTTTTGAGACGGCCCGGCGGCTCGGGGAGCAGGGCTGGACGATCTTCCTCGGCTCGCGTGACGAAGAGCGAGGACGGGCGGCTGCCGCCAAGCTGGCCGACGGTGGCGCGAACGTGGTCATGGTCCCGCTGGACGTGACCTCGGACGAGTCGGTGGCGGATGCCGTACGGCTCGTCCGCAAGCACACCGACCGGCTGGACGTTCTCATCAACAACGCCGGTGCGCCGGGAAGGGCCGTCCCGCCTGCGGACGCGACGGCCGGCGAACTTCACTCCGTCTACGACACCAACGTGTACGGACCGGTCAGGGTCACGCACGCCTTCCTTCCCCTGCTGCAGGCGGCGGACAATCCGCGGGTGGTGATGGTGTCCAGCGGCGGCGGTTCCTTCGCGGTCGTGACCGACCCGGACCAGCCCGTCTCGAAAATGCACGAGCTCGCCTACAGCTCGTCGAAGGCGGCGCTGAACATGATCACCGTCCGGTACGCCCAGGCGCTCCCGCAGATCAAATTCAACGTGATCACTCCTGGAGAAGTCGCCAACCGCAAGTTCACCGCCACCGACATGAACCATCACACCGGCCAGCTGACGGTCACCGAGGGTACCGACCCGATCGTCAAGCTCGCGATGATCGACGCAGACGGGCCGACGGGGATCTTCATCGATCGCCTTGGCCCCGTCGCCTGGTGACCGACGCGCGATCAACCTGCGGTCGAGGGGCGCCACGGGGTGGAGGACGCTTCGGAGTCAGAAGATCGTCTGCCTAGAATCGGAGGTCGATCGCTGATCCGAGGGGCAGGAGGCCGAGGATGGAGCTGGTCGGCGCGTTGACGGAGGCCAACTGGGAGTCGCATCGCCCGGCGGTCTTCGGGGCGGCCTACCGCATCCTCGGCACCGTGGCCGAGGCCGAGGACGTGACGCAGGAGGTCTGGTTGCGCGCCGCCGCCGCCGACCTGTCCGCGGTGCGGGATCTGCGGGCCTGGCTGGTGACCCTGGCCGCCCGGACGTCCTACAACGTGCTGAAGTCGGCGCGCGTCCGCCGCGAGTCCTATGTCGGACCCTGGCTGCCCGAACCGCTGCTGACCGGGCCCGACGCCGCGGCTCAGGTGCTCATGGACGAGTCGGTGACCATCGCGATGCTGGTGGTCATGGAGCGGCTCACTCCTGCTGAACGCGTCGCGCTGGTGCTGCACGACGTCTTCGACTTCCCGTTCGGCCGGATCGCCGAGGTGCTCGGCGGCACGCCCGCTGCCGGCCGCAAGCTCGCCTCCCGCGCGCGGGCGCGGGTCGCCGAGGTCAAGGAGCGGCCCCGGGCGTCCAGGGCCGAGACCGAACGCGTGCTCAAGGCGTTCAAGGCGGCCGCCGACGCGGGGGACATGGCCGCGCTCGTCGGGCTGCTGCACCCCGAGGCCGTCTATGTCGCCGACGGCGGCGGAAAGGTGACCGCCGCGCGCAGGCCGGTCCAGGGCGCCGAGACGATCGCCCTGCTGGCGGTCAGGCAGATCGAGATCAGGCGCCCCGACGCGTTCCAGCTCATCGAGGTGAACGGTCATCCGGCCCTGGCGACCTACCGCGGCGGCGAGCTGGTCTGGCTCGACACCGTGGAGGTCGCCGACGGGCGGATCACGGCGTTCAGGAGACTGGTGAATCCGGAGAAGCTCGCCCACCTCGGTCACATCTGAACCCGCCATCTTGTCTCCCTGCCGAACCATCCCCGGGTGAGAGAAGGACGAGACAGTGGCACACGTTGTGATCATCGGAGGCGGTTTCGCGGGCGTGTGGAGCGCGGCGGGAGCGGCGCTGGCACGCGGGGACGCGGACCTGCGCATCACGCTCATCGCGCCGAACGAGCACCTGGTGCTGCGGCCGCGCCTGTACGAGCCGGAGCCGGACCTGGCCAAGGTGGAGCTACGCAGGATCCTCGAGCCGATCGGCGTCGAGCACCTGCGGGCCTCGGTGAGCACGATCGACACCGGCCGCCGCGTGGTGGTGGCCGACGGCGAGGAGATCGGCTACGACCGCCTGGTGCTGGCGGCGGGCAGCAAGCTCGTTCAGCCTGAGGGCCTGCCCGGCGCTGAACGGCTCTTCGACATCGACACCCTGGACGGGGCCCGGCGGCTCGCCGAGCACCTGCGCGACCGGGAGGATTTCTCCGCCGTGGTCGTCGGCGCCGGGTTCGTCGGCCTGGAGGCCGCGACCGCGCTGGCCGCCCGGGGCAGGGTGCTGCTGGTGGACCGGTCGGAGGTGGTCGCAGAGCCACTCGGGCCCGGCCCGCGTGCGGAGATCGAGGCGGCGCTGGACGAACTGGGCGTCGAACGCCGCCTCGGGACCACGGTGACGGAGGTCGGCGACGGATACGCCGTCCTCTCCGACGGCACCAGGGCCGAGGCGGACGCGGTGGTCTGGTCCGTCGGGATCAGGGCCAGCGAGCTCACCCGGCAGATCTCCGACGAGCTCGACCACCTCGGCCGGGTCCCGGTGGACCAGCGGCTGCGCGCCCTTCCCGAGGTGTTCGTCGCCGGGGACACGGCCGCGGCGGCGTTCGACGCCGAGCACACGGTCATGCAGGCATGCCAGCACGCCACCCCGCTCGGCAAGGTCGCCGGGTACAACGCGGCGGCCGACCTGCTCGACCTGCCGCTGCGCGACTTCACCCCCGGTCCGTACGTCACCTGTCTGGACCTGGGCGGCGCCGGTGCCGTCTTCACCCGGGGCTGGGACCGCAGGGTGATGGCCTCGGGCGCCGACGGCGCGGACGTCAAGAAGCGGATCAACCAGCACATCCACCCGCCCGTGGACGACGCCGCGAGGATCCTCGCCGCCGCCGACCGGGTCTACCTGGAGCTGCCCTTCTTCCCCCGCGACGAGGAGAAGACCGCCCCCGCCGCATGATCCCTTGATAGGTACTAGCGACACGGCCACCGGCAGCGTGCACATCGTGGACCTGCCGGATGTCGCCACCGCGCGTGCGTTCGTCTTCGACGAGCCCAACTACCAGGCCGGTGTGTACCGGGACGTGATGCTGCGCCGATGGCGCAACGTGCTCGGGCGCACCATGTGGGATTTCCCCGGCGGCCGAGAAGGCGGCCACCGGTATCTGGTGCTGGGCCTCGGCTCCGGGCAGGCTGCCGACCTTGTCCCGCCGCCCGACCGGGACGAGCTGATCGCGTACGGGCCGCTGCTGTCCGACGACGGCGCCACCTGGCTGGGTACGGCGGTGCTGCTCCGGGCGACGGACCCGGACGCGGCACGCGCCGTCCTGACCCGGGAGCGGTACGCCGACATCGAGGTCCACGACTGGGAGTTCGGCGGGCGGCGGTGATGAACGGGCTGTAGGGGGTGAGCGGTCGACCGGGGGCTACCGCGTGAACAGGTAGTTGTGCCGCCGTGTGCTCACCTTCTCCGTCCGGCTCCAGCGTGCGTGATGCCAGACGTGCATGTGATAGCCGCGCTCGATCAGCGAGCTCGCCACATCGGCGGCGCTCTGGCCGTACTTGCCGAGATGGCGCTCCTCGATCTCCAGCAGCAAGGTGGGCCGGTGCTGCGCGATCGTCCACTCGGCGCCCTTGAGCACCTCCGGCTCGAACCCCTCCACGTCCATCTTCATGAAGTCCACCCGGGAGATCTCGCGCAGCTCGCACACGCGATCGACGGTGTAGATGGGCACCTCCAGCGTCCTGGTGGCGGTGAACCGTCCGGGGTGCTTCAGCCCCTCCTGAACGTGCGCCCGGCCGTGGATCGGCAGGCCGAAGCGGTAGGGCAGCGTCAGCCGCCGCCAGCCGGTGGATGAGCCGATCGCCGCGTTGGTGACCTGTATGTTCCGCGCGCCGGCCGCGCGCCGTCCCGTTTCCAGGATCCGGTACGGCACCGGCAGCGGCTCGAAGCTGTGCACCCGCCCGGCCGGACCGGCGAGCCTGGCCAGCGGATAGGTGTACATCCCGTACGCGGCCCCGATGTCGAAGCAGACCGCCCCTGGCCGTACGAACTCTGCCAGCCCGAGCAGCTCCGGCTCGCTGAGCGACACCGTCGCCGCCGCTCTGAGCAGCGCGGCCGCGGCTCCCAATCTCTTCATGCCGGCGACCGTAGGCGGAGTGCGGGCGGCGGCGGATCCCCCTCAGGAGCGCAGTCGGGGGCTGCGCCGTACCCCTGCGGAGTGAGAGCCGGGCACGACGAGCCCGCTCTCATAGGCGAGCACCACCGCCTGCGCCCGGTCGCGCAGGTGCAGCTTGGTGAAGATCCGCCCCACGTGCGACTTCACGGTCTCCTCCGCGATGGTCAGCTCTTCGGCGATCTCGGCGTTGGCCAGCCCGGCCGCCACGAGCCTGAGCACGTCCAGCTCGCGCGCGGTCAGCGCGTTGAGCCGCAGCGCCTCCCGTTCGTCGATGGGCTGCCGGGCCGTGAACTCCTCGATGAGCCTGCGGGTGACCGAGGGCGCGAGCAGCGCCTCGCCGCCGGCGACGACGCGGACGGCGGTGATGAGGTCGGCCGGGGGAGCGTCCTTGAGCAGGAAACCGCCGGCGCCGCCGCGCAGGGCGGCGTAGACGTAGTCGTCGATGTCGAACGTGGTCAGGATCAGCACCTTCGTCCCACGCCCGATCCCGGTGATGCGCCGGGTGGCCTCGAGACCGTCGAGGTTCGGCATGCGTACATCCATGAGCACGACGTCGGGCCGCAGCTCGCGGGCCGCCGCCACCGCTTCCAGGCCGTCCGCGGCCTCGCCGACCACTTGGAGGTCGGGCTGCGCGGAGAGCAGTGCCGCGAACCCGGCCCTGATCATCGCCTGGTCGTCGGCGACCAGCACCGTGATCATTCGCCGTCTCCCTTCGGCAGGCTCGCGCGTACGGTGAAGCCGCCTCCTTCCGCTGCGGACGCCGTGAGCCGCCCGCCCAGCGCCGTCACTCGCTCGCGCATGCCGACCAGCCCGAGCCCCGACCCGGCCGGGGGCGTGGTCGTGCCGGTGGGCCGCTCGTTCTCGACCTCCACGGTCAGCTCGTCGCCGGCGTCGTCGATGGTGACGGTCGTCGCGGCGCCGGGGGCGTGCCGTACGACGTTGCTCAGCGCCTCCTGGACGATCCGGTACGCGGTGAGGGACACCACCGGCGACGGCGCCGGGGGCGGATCGCCGATCACCAGCTTCACGGGCACGCCCGCCCGCCGTACCGACTCCACGAGCGCATCGAGATCGCGCAGCCCCGGTTGCGGCGCGGTGGTGGGCGCCTCGTCGGAGCCGCGCAGCGCGCCGAGCAGGTGCCGCATGTCACGCAGCGACGCGCGGGCGGCCGCGTTGATGGCCGCGAATTCCTTCGCGGCCGCCTCGCTCACGCCCCCTTCGATCCGGTACGGGGCGCTGGCCGCCTGCACGGCGATCACCGACATGTGGTGGGCCACGACGTCGTGCAACTCCCGCGCGATGCGCGAACGCTCCTCCAGGACCTTCAACCGGCCGAGTTCCTCGGCGACCCGTAGGGTGTCCAGCAGCCGCATACGCCTGGCGTGACCGAGCACCGTGGCGACCAGGAGGGCCAGCACCCAGCTCAGCAGGCCTCGCGCCAACCGGTCCGGCTCCATGCCCTGCGAAGCTGTCACGGCGCTCCCGGCCGCGAACGTCACGCCAAAGGTGATCGTGGTCACGCGCCGGGGTGAGGACAGCGCCAGCACGTACATCACCGGGAGCTGAGCCAGGGTCTGGTTGAGCAACCACGGCTGGGGCACGAACGGGAACGGGCTGTCCAGCGCCACTCCAAGCCCGGTGAGCGCGACCTGCGCCACGACCATGGCGCACCACGCGGCCACCGGCCGGTACCACGCCCACAGCACCGGCCCGGCAAGCAGGGCTGCGGCCGGTACGGCGAGCGCCCCGAACCCGGCGCTGCCCGCCAGCAGCATCGAGTTGTAGACCAGGAGCGCGCCGGCTGTCGCGGCGAACGGCCAGCGGCGCAGCATCGGCCGCTCCGTGCCGGGCGAGACGGGTAACCGGATCGCGTGCGCCTCCCCGAACACCCCCACGGATCACACCCTATGCGGCCCCCGTACGCCGGCTGTCTTCACTGTCGAGAAGTCGTAGGGCCGCCTGGCTTCTGGCGATCAGCTCAGGGTCGTCCTCGGCCATGCGCAGAGCCAGGGCTTCCTCCAGCACTTCGCGCGCCTCCTGGGTGCGACCCAGGTCGGCGAGGGTCTTGCCGAGATGCTGGAGCGGGAAGTACACCATCTCGGGTACTTCGTTCCTCGCGAGGGCGAGCATCGCGCGGCAGAGAGTCTCCGAGGTCGCCGCGTCACCTGAGTAGCGGTACGTGTCGGCCAGATTGATCGACGCCGCGATCCGCCTGCCGCTTGTGTCCGCCAGGTCGAGCGCACGGTTGAGGTGGTCGATCGCGGCGGCGTACTCGCCCAGAACCAGCAGCCCGACCCCGAGCGCGCGCAGCGAGGTGTAGTCGCTGGGTTCCTGGGCGCGGGCCGCGTCGACGAGCGCGGTGAGCTGGTCGCGGTCGCTGGGGACCATCCGCTGCCGGTCGTCGTACGTGATGAGCTGGTTGATGGCTTGTAAGAGCACGGCCCAACAGTAGGCGCGTCAAGGGCTTGGTCGGATGACGAGCAGGTCAGGGCCTGTGGACCGCTTGACTATCCGGGGCCGTTCTTGAGGTGGCTGGGCTGACGCCGACGGGATCGCGTCCGCGGATCAGGTGCGCGACGGCGGTGACGGCCGCGAACAGCACCGGCAGCGCGACGATCGCGGGCCATGGCAGGTCCAACACGACGTCCGGAATGACGGTCCCGCCCTGCCAGGCGCGTACGAGCCAGGGTACGGCGGCGTAGCAGAGCCCCAGCCCGAGCACCGTGCCCGCGGCGGCGTACCACACGGCCCGCCGGCGGGCCGTGGCGGCGGTGCCGAGCAGGAGGCCGAGGGCGGCCACCAGGCCCAGCAAGAGCGCTTCGGGCAGCAGGCCTGGCGGCGGAGCCACCAGGTCCACCGGGTCGATCACCGTGACGTCCCAGCCGGATCCGGCCACCGCCGCGCGGACCTGTTTCCCGTCGGCGGCGAGCCACCAGTCGGGGGTGGGCAGCGGCGGACGTGCCGCGGCGAGGTTCCACGCCTGCAGGGACGGCAGGTCCACGAGGGCGCCGGCCTCGTGGACGGGGATGCCGGGCATGCGCTCGACGACGCCGACGAGCTGGACCTGGACCCGCTGGCGGCCCAGCGCGATGGAGCCGGTCCGGCCCGTGGTGAGCTTCGCGGACGCGGCCAGCTCGGGCGTGAGCACGATGGGCAGCGGCCGGTCAGGGGCGGCGCTCACCGGTACGGGCCGCACGACGGCCGCGGCGGCGTTCACCTTGAGCGAGAACAGTCCCGTGCCGCCCTCCGTGCCTTCCGACCAGCGCTGATCCGCCGGCAGGGCCACTTCCTGGCCATCGGCGCGCAGCGCGGTCACGGTGACCACATGGGGGGAATCGTCGATCGAGTCCCCGAGGAAACCACGGACGGAGAGCGGGTAGGCGATCTTCCCGTCCCGGCCCGCCATGCTGGCGAGGTCCACGTTCACCTTCGTGGCGCCCTGGCGCAGCGGTGCGACGGGCAGGTCGTGCCAGGCCCCGAGGGCGTCGGAGACCACCACGCGCAGGCGCGGAGGGTCGGCGGGCGCCTGCACCTCGACGGTGAGCG
This sequence comes from Nonomuraea sp. NPDC049695, assembly GCF_040674955.1. Lineage (NCBI taxonomy): Bacteria > Bacillati > Actinomycetota > Actinomycetes > Streptosporangiales > Streptosporangiaceae > Nonomuraea > Nonomuraea sp. NPDC049695. The sequence continues at coordinate 48,884 of NZ_JBFANV010000036.1, forward strand.
TTCGAGGGGCGCCGGGAAGCGGCAGGGCGCCGATCTTCGGCCGGCCGGCGGACATCGCGGCCGCCATCTGCGTAACCGTCCGGTCCGACAGATCGGGGCGCAGGCGGAACACCTGGGCGAGACGGGTGGCGTCGATGCCGAGCAGGGTGCTGTACCGAAGGTCGATCTCGATGCGGTCGCGGTGGCCGGGCACGGCGGCGGCGACGCCCGGCAACGCGGCGAAGGCGGTGCCGCGGCCGAGGGCGTCCGGTGCGCCTCCTGCCGGAGGGCCGGTCAGCCGCAGGTCGGCGCCCGCCTGGTGGATGGCCTGATCCGCCTGCGACGTTCGCCAGGTCGCGGCAGCGCAGACCGCGACCACGGCCACTGCGGCGGCGACCGCCATGGAGAGCAGCCGGATGCCTGGCCTCGGCACCTCGACGAGCAGCAGTACGGCAGCGAGCAGCGCCATCGGGATCGCCGCCAGGAGCGCTCCCATGTCGAAGGCGGCCGGCGGCCGTAGCCCCGAGGCCGGCCACCACGGCACCGCGCCGGCCAGGGAGAACAGCAGCCGGGCCGCGAAAGGCGCCACGACTGCGCAACCTGCGGTCACCGCTGCCGTGCCCGGCCCCCACCTCGTCCCCTTGGGGCGGGGTACGAGCAGCAGCGCCAGTGCCAGGACCGCCGCCAGGCCGAGGACCGTCCAGCGGGCCGCCGACGAGGCGGCCTCCAGCCGCGCCAGCGTGCCGGGCAGGGCGCTGAGCGGCGCGCAGTCGGGGCATCCGTTCGCCTTGAACCGCTCCCGCAGGCCCGCCAGCCGGGCGACCGTCTCGTGCAACCGCTCGACCGACATGTCACGCAGGTCCGGCATGACGGTCCAGGTGGCGTTGACCGTCGTGGCGAAGTGCTCGAGGAAGGTGGCCTGATCCACCATCAGTGGGCCGTAGGTCGTGTAGCCGTCCCGCTCGACGCCACGGCCGAACAGCAGGTCGCCGGCCCAGCGCGGGCTGAGCGGGTCGTCCGGCAGGAACACTCCGGTGATCTTGACCTGCACCGCTTCGGCGTCGATGCGGCCGATCGTGGTGAACGTCTCCCCGGCCTCGAGGCCGCTCAACGAGGCGGCGGCCTGTGAGATCGCCGCCTCGACCGGCTCGGTACGCGCCCGTGGCCAGGAACCCGAGATCAGCCTGGCATGCTGCTTGAATCCGTCGAAACTGTCGAACCTGAGCCGCTCCGGCGGCCGGAGCCGTACCTTCTCCTGGCCCGGCATCGCGTAGCCGTCCGAGCGGAGCAAGGTGGTCACCTCGCTGGGCGCGCCGCCGAACGCCAGGGCCGTCTGCTCCCGCACGATCCGGTCGTACGTGGGGAAGTTCCCCGCGTTGATGAACCCGGCCACCTTGACACCGACGGCCTGCGGTGGAGCGGTCTCCACGGCGTGGCGCACTCCCGCATCGCCCAGGGAGAAGGCGCATATGCCGAGCCCGGCGAAGACCGTGGTGACGAGCAGGAATAACAGGCCCAGTCTGAACGCGGACGGCTTGCCCCCGCTGCCCTCCTGGACCTTCCTGGCCGGTCCTTTGATTGGCGAGCCCCCGTTGATCACGTCGGCAATCATGCTGAGGGCTTCGAGCCGGAGTCAAGCGAGATGCCGTCTGCCCTGTCGGCCGTGTTTTCCCTGGGTACGCAGCCTCCGTTGAGAAATCTCCGTAAGATCAACAATGCGTGCGCCACTGCCGTCAAAGTCCGTAGGCCGCGTGTCCCGTTCACCGCAAATACGGAGGTGCCCATCGTGTCCACGCCGTTATGGCCGGAAGAACTGGTCAGCACCGGCACCGAACGCGAGGTTCTGGAGGCGTTCCTCGACTGCCATCGCCGGCAGATCAAGGCCAAGGTCGCTGGCCTCTCCGAAGCGGACGCGCGACGACGGATCGTGCCGTCCATGACGACGCTGGCAGGGCTGATCAAGCATTTGACCGCAGTGGAAAGGAACTGGTTCCAACGCCAGCTGGCGCAGCGCGACCCCGCCGACATCCCCGGCAATTCCCGAGGAGACGATCAGAGCTGGGAACTGAGCCCCGACGACACCCTCGACAGCCTCATCGCGGAGTACGACAAAGTCTGCGCGGAGAGCCGGCATATCGCGGCTGAATTCGCGCTCGACGACACGGTGCCGTCAAAGCGACTCGGCCGTATGTCACTGAGATGGATTTACACCCACATGATCGAGGAGACCGCCCAGCACGAGGGACATGCTGACATCCTCCGTGAACTCATCGACGGCGCCACTGGCCTGTGAACATCGACCTACGGATACTGGGCTCATGGCCAAATGTGACGCGGACCGATCGGCTCTGTTCACGCGGTCCGATGAACCCTTGACGCACGGAAAGCCCGGCCGCCGAATCGCCCTGGCCGGCGTGGTCGGGATCATCCTCCCTGTCGGTCTTCTGGCGTGGGCGGCCTCAATGGCCATCCTCTTTCCTGACTCGCCGCAGTGCGGGGAGTACACCGGATGTTTCGGCTATGTCGTCCAGGCGTGGGAGATCGGGCGTTGGGTTGCGATCGTGCTCGCCTGGCCGATCCTGTATCTCCTACGAGTACGGCCATCGTGGCCCGTGGCAGTCTTGGCGGCCCTCTTCCTGGTGGTGATCTGGCAGTTCGCCGAGGCCTTGCTGCCCGTGTCGCTCAGCGGCGCTTTCATCCTCATCGTGTTCAGCGGGATGATCGCATATCCGGCCGCAGCCTGGTTGGCCCGGCCGCGCGTCCCTTCCCGCTCCACCGTCGAGGCCACAGCGCAGCTCAAGCTGCCCGACGACTCATGATGAGATCTGCGGGAATGCGTACCGGCAGGCACAAGGTTTGCCCGTGTCTGCGGAACAGGTCGTCGCGGGAGTCGAAATAGCCCAGGTCTGCCAGCACCTGGCCTGACAGATCACATGAGGAGCAGGTGCTGCCGTCCCAGTCCACGGCCGTGCGCGCGATCGCGTCGAAGAGTGTCTCACCGCCGGTGTTGGTGAATCGGCCTCCCGCCCGCAACGTGCCCAGATCGCCATAGAGCTCGGAGACGGCCACCCACTGATTGTCGAAGAAGAACTCCGGCCAGGCGAGCACCACCCGTCGGGGAATCAACGCACGCAGCCGCGGGAACCGCGAATGCCAAAAGCGTCCATCGAGCAGTAATCCTCTGACCCGAGTGGTGATCCCGTGGCTACGTGCCACGGCCTCCAGCAGCGCCAGTCGCTGGCTGCACGAGCCGCGTCCCAGACGCAGGGTCGTGGAGACAGGCTGCCTTTCGTTCATGGCGTATACCGGGCGCACGCGCGCTGCGATGAGCTGGTGAGCCTTGATCAGGAATGCTCGCTCTGCCTCGGCACCAACCTCCCGGGCCTCGGCCGCCAACCGCAGCACCCGAGGATGCCTCCAGTCGAGGATGGGTGTGGGCGCCGAACTCCCCATGGCCGCTACCTTCCGTGTACTGACCCCTTATGCGCCAGGTCGATCCAATGCCGATGTCGTTATCATTTGATCACTGCGTAATCCTTGGATGCCTCCATGGCCACCAAGAACCGGTATCTACGCTGATTTCGCAGCCAGGCATCGAGCCAGGGCGTTCCTTCCGGCGCCCAGTGGTACGGCTCGTACATGCCGCCGTCCGGATCCCATACCTTGGCGCCCGGCAGGACGTCGAGGTCGTCATCGTGCGCGTGAGTAGTGAAGCTCATCGTCACGCCGGCGCAGTCGAGATCGGGAAGATCGCCGACGTCGTAGACATGGTTGTCGTACCGCTTGCCGCCGAACTCGCGCCAGTAGTCCCTGACCTCGGCCGTTCCTGGACAGTCGGGCAACCGCTCAAGAAGGGCTTCGATGTCTCCGTTCCAGGCGTAGGCGCGATAGAGGCTGAGCATGCACTTGGATGAGAAGTCCTCCATGTTCTTGTCATCGTCATTGCCCTTCCTGCACCGGTCGAGCCCGCTGCGGCTGATGTCCTTGGTCAGGGCCGCGGCTTTGACCGTCTGATCGAGGCGGTCGTTCAGCGCCTGCCTGGCCGTGATCCGTAGCTTCTTCACCTCCGGGTCCGAAGGCGAGACAAGGGGCGGCTCCACCACCGAGGAGCACGCTGCGAGGGCGATCGACACGATGAACGCCAGCGTGGCAAGGAATGGACGCTTGGGCATGATCCCTTTGATGTTAGTGAGACAGGCGCGGTTTTCGAGAAGGCTTCACTGGCGGGGTTCAGGGTGACGCCATGCTCTCGCGGCCCCAGTGATCCAGCCTTACCTGAGACAGACACTGTTCTCGCAGGTGGTGGCGGTGTTTCGGGGTGAGCCCAATTCCGGTCGCGGCCGGGACCGGGGTTCTGTGATGATCAGATCATGGATTCGGATGTACGGGCCGATGAAGATGGATCACGGAGGTCGCTCTACCGCCGCGTCGCGGGCAGCAACCTCGGCCGGCTCGCCGCCCTGGACGACGGCGTGTTCGCCATTGTGCTGACGCTGTTGGTGCTGGACCTGCGCGTGCCGGTAGAAGAACTGGCACACCATGAGCAACCGCTGTGGCAGCCCGGAGCGTTCGCCGCGGAAAGCGAATTGTGGCATGCGCTCGGTGAGGTCGGGCCGAGCTTGCTGGCGTACCTGATGAGCTTTCTGACGCTGGGGATGTTCTACGTCGGGGCGCAGGGCCTGCTCGATCAGCTCGACCGCTGCGACCGGCACTTCACCTGGCTGAACCTGACCTTCCTCCTCGGCGTGTCGCTGCTGCCGTTCTCCACCGCGCTCTTGGCGAAGTTCATGACGTTCCGGCTCGCCATCGCCGTCTACTGGATCAACCTGCTCCTGCTCGGGCTGTTGCTGCTGGCCTGCTTGCGCTACGCCCGCAAGGCCAGACTGTTCGACGCCGAACGAACCGATGCGTTCCAGCGAGCGTTCGAACGCCGGATCATCATCCCGCAGTGCCTCTACGTCGTCGCCTTCGCGGTGAGTGCGATCAACACGTATGTCAGCATCGCCCTGTTCGTACTACTCCAGCTCAACTCCGCGATCGCGCCGAACATCCGGCCGCTGAACCGTTTCTGAACGCACCGCACGACTGAGGAGACATGGCGATGGCCGATGCGGCCGTACTGATCACCGGAGGCGCCGGCGGTATCGGCGCGGCGACCACCCGCAAACTGCTCGAAATGGGTTACCGGGTCGCGGTGACCGGCCGGGACGCGGGCAAACTGGCCCGGTTGGCCGATCAGGCGATGGCCGGGGACGCCCTGGTCACCGTATCCGGCGACGCGGCCGACTATGCCGACGTCCAGCGGGCGGTGCAGGCGGTGCTCGACCGGTTCGGGCGGCTCGACGTGGTGATCGCGAACGCGGGCTTCAACACCTTCGACACACTGCCCGACGGTGACCCCGAAGGCTGGCGAGACATGGTCCTGACCAACGTGCTCGGGCCCGCGCTGCTGGTCAAGGCGGCGCTCCCGGCGCTGCGGGAAAGCCAGGGCAAGATCGTGTTGATCGGCAGCGAGGCCGGCATCATGCACCGTCCGGGAAACATGTACTCGGTGACCAAGTGGGCGCTGACCGCGTTCGCCGAGAACACCCGTCTGCTGGTCGCGGCCGACGGTGTCGGCGTCACCATGGTCGCACCGGGGCCGGTCGACACGCCGTTCTACGCCGCCAGGGAAGGTGGTGCGCCGGGTGGCTCCATCCTGACCGCCGACACGATCGCCGACGCGGTCGTCTGGGCTCTCACGCAGCCGGCCGGCGTGGATGTGAACACGATCGTCGTGCGCCCGACCGGCCGGGTGTGATCAGCGACACTCCGTCGTCTGACGCACGACTGTGCGTACGGCAGACCGATAGGGTCAGAATGCGCAAAAAGATCAAAGGGGTTCAAACGGAACCGTGCTCCGACCCCTGATCGGCCGGCTCGCACGACAGGAGAGACGATGATGTATCCCCCGCCCAACTCCGGGCCGGGGCTCCATCCCCCACAGCCGCCCTCTGGGCATCCCCACCCGTACGCACCCGGACAGCTGCCCCCGCCACACCCACAGGGTGAGCCCTACCCCCAGCCACAGCCGATGCGGCCCCGACGTAAGGGCTGGCGGATCGCCGTGGGCCTCGTCGTCGCGGGGTTCGGCCTGCTGGCCGTGCTCGGCGGCGGCGCGCTCATCGCGCACGCCTACTCCAACAGCCAGCAGGTCATCCACAACTCGGCGTACTCCAACGAACTGTGGCGCAACGTGCCCGTCGAGAAGCTGTTCCCGCCGTACCTCGGCCGGGAGCACCCCGACAAGGGATACTCCTCCCCGAACAACGAGCGCGGCTGGACCAGAGCCGCGATCTCCACCGACACCTCCTGCCGGACGGCGCTCTCCGGCGAAGTGGCCAAGACCGCCGCCGAGCGGGGCTGCGTCGCGGCCATGCGCGCCACGTACGTGGACGACACCGGAGGGACGGCCGCCACCGTGGCCCTGGTCGCCTTCCGCGACTCCAAGGCCGGCCTGGATCTGGAGGACATCATCCGCGAGGCGCAGGAGAAGCCGGACCACGCGGTGCGCGCCCTGGCCGCGCCTGGCACCCAGTGGAAGGACTCCGCGCGCACCGGGAACGGCGGCCGGCTCGTCGGGGAGGCGCCCATGTTCGTGGCGGTCACCACGGGACCGGCGGACGGCCGCAGGCCCGGACAGCTGCCCGAACCGTGGGGCAAGCGGTCCTACCCGCAGCAGGAGGACCGTGAGGCGTGGGCGTACACCGCCCAAGGGCTCGCGGAGAGCCTCGCCACCCGGCTGCGCGCCGAGTCCAGGAAGGTGGGGGCATGATCCGCACGCTGGCAGCGTTCGCGCTGGTCACCGGCCTGGTCGCGGCCACCGCCGCGCCGGCCGTGGCAGAGGCGCCGCAGGGCTGGGAGCTGGGGGCCATGAAGGTCCCCGCCGCGCAGCGGCTCGGACAGGGCAAAGGGATCACCGTAGCCGTCCTGGACACCGGGGTCGTGAAGAACCATCCGGAGTTCCGGGGACGGGTGACGAGCGGCCCCGACTTCATCGGCGGGGGTGCCCGGCCCGGGCAGTCGTACTGGGGCGCGCACGGCACCGCCATGGCTTCCAGCGTGCTGCGGGTCGCGCCCCAGGCCCGGGTGCTCTCGGTACGGGTGCTCTGGGACCGGGAGGACCCGGCACGCAAACGCGCGGAGGCCGCCGCCAAGTCCGGCCGTGTCGCCGCCGACAAGGAGAGCCTCAAAGCGGCCACCGCCCTGGCCAAGGGCATCCGGTACGCCGTGGACAAGGGCGCCCAGGTGATCTCCATGTCCCTCGGCACCGACGAGTGGGGCTTCGGCAGCGGCTACGGTGAGGACACGGCCGCGGCCGTCGACTACGCCCTCGGCAAGGGTGCCATCCTGCTGGCGAGCGCGGGAAACGGCGGATCCACCGACCCCCTGGAGGTCGACGCGAACAACGTCGTCTCCTATCCGGCCGCGTACCCCGGAGTGATCGCGGTGGCGGCGATGGCGCCCAACGGGGTGCGGGCGGACTTCTCCCAGGTGCACACGTACAACACGATCGCCGCGCCCGGCGTGGACATCTACGCCGCCGACAACCGCGGCGGCTACCGGTCGGGGGACGGCACCTCTCCTGCCTGTGCGCTCGCGGCGGGCACCGCGGCGCTGATGCTGTCCCGAAAGCCTGACCTGACGCCGCGGCAGGTACGCGACATCCTGGTGCGTACCGCCAAGAAGCCGCCGGCCGGCTACACCGTGTTCCTCGGCTTCGGGCTGATCGACGCGGCGGCGGCGGTGCAGGCGGCGGGCGCCGCCGAGGACGCCAAGATCGCGGCTGCTCCGTACAAGGGGAAGGAGTACCTGGGGGGCGGGCCGGTCGCCGCGCCGACCACCCACCCGCCGATCGACATGACGTACGTGGCCGTGGGCGGCACGGCAGCCGGGGTGGGGCTGTTGTTCCTGGTGGGCGCGGCGCTGCTGATGCGCCGGCCCCGCGCGCGCCCCGCGCCCGGCCGCCCGCCGATCCCTCCTCGGTGAGGTACCCCTGCTACGGCCGTGCGCACCGGATCCGGTTCCGCCCAAGAAATTCGCGTGCGCCGGTTCGTCGCGGGCCGCCACTCTTGCCGTATGAACGGACCTGCTCGAGAGCCTGCCGCGCCATCGGTCTCCTCAAGTGAGCTGCTGGGCTTTCCGCCGGATGCTCGGGTGCTCATCGTCAACTGCGACGACCTCGGCATGGACGACGCCATCAACACCGCCGTGATCGACTCGATCGAACAGGGCATCGCAGGCTCGTGCAGCCTGATGGCGCCCTGTCCGGCCGCGCGGCACGCCATGCGGCTGCTCCGCCGGCGGCCGGAGATCCCCTTCGGCATCCACCTCACCCTGGTCTGCGAGATGACCGCCAAGCCGTGGGGGCCGCTGGCGGCGAGGGAGCGGGTGCGTTCACTGCTCGACGACGAGGGTCACCTGCTCGCGCCCACAGCCGCCGGGCGTTCCGCTCTCCTCGCCCGTGCCCGCCTCGACGAGGTCGAACTCGAGTTCCGCGCACAGATCGACACCGTGCTCGACGCCGGCCTCGCGCCGACGCATCTGGACTTCCACTGCCTGGCCGACGGCGGTCGTGACGACATCCTTGACCTGACAGTGGCGCTGGCCGCGGAGTACGGCCTGGCCGTACGGGTCTGGCTCCAGCCGGGACGGGAAAAGGCGCGCGGCCAGGGCCTGCCGGTGGTCGACCACCCTTTCCTGGACAGCTTCTCCCTGGACACCCGGAACAAGGAGCTCACCTACTCCCGTCTGCTGCGGGAACTGCCGGCGGGACTCAGCGAATGGGCCGTGCATCCCAGCCTGGGCACCGAGGAGACACACGCGATGGACAGCGGCTGGCTCGTCCGCCGGACCGACTACGAATTCCTCATCTCGGCCGCCGCTCGCGAGCTCCTCCGCCAAGAGGGCGTCACCGTCATCGACTACCGGATGCTCCAGCAGGCATGGATCGCCACCAATCGCACCCTGTAGGGGTCCGAAATCTGCCGGTGCCTGTCACTGCATCATTGCTTGGCTGGTTTCCCATTGATCACGCGCTCTTGCGGAAACGGGAACCATGTCAACCACCACGCTCGCTCCATCACGCCCGCCACTGATCAGCTGGCTCGCGGTCGCCTCGCTCATGCTGGGCATCTTCGCCATCGTCACCAGCGAGATCCTGCCCATCGGCCTGCTGACCGCCATCGGAGCCGACTTCGGCATCTCCGACGGCACCACGGGGCTGACCATGGCGCTGCCCGGCGTCGTCGCGGCGATCGCCGCACCCGCCGTCACGCTGAGCACCGCGCGCCTGGACCGCCGCCTGATGCTCTGCGTCCTCATGGCGGTGCTCGCCGTGGCCGACGTGCTGGCGGCCGTGGCGACCGCCTACTGGGTGATGCTGATCTCCAGGGTGCTCGTCGGCCTCACGATCGGCGGGTTCTGGTCGATCGGGGCGGGGCTGGCCGGTCGCCTGGTGCCGCCCAGGGCCGTCGGCACGGCCACCGCCGTGATCTTCTCCGCCGTGCCGCTCGGCTCCGTGCTCGGCGTGCCGGCCGGGACGCTCATCGGCCAGCTCGCCGGCTGGCGAACCGCCTTCCTGGTCCTGGCCGCGCTGGCCCTTCTGGTCCTGGCGGCCCTGCTGATGCTGCTGCCGCGGCTGCCCGCCCACCAGGTCACCAGCCCGCGCGCCCTGCTCGATCTGGTGCGCAGTCGCGGCGGCGCCGTCGCCCTGCTGGCCACCTTTCTCATCGTCCTGGCCCACTTCGGTACGTACACCTACGTCACGCCCTTCCTCCAGGACGTCACCGGGCTGCATCCCGCGGTCGTCAGCGCCGTCCTGCTGGCGTACGGAGTGGCCGGGATCGCCGGCAACTTCCTGGCCGGAAAGGCCACCGCCACACATCTGCGAGGCGCTTTCGTGACCTGCGGCGGCCTGATCGCGGCCGCCACCCTGCTGCTGCCCTCGGCCGGCGGCACGGCCGTCGGCGCCGTGGCGCTGCTCGTGGTCTGGGGGCTGGCCTACGGAGGCGTGCCTGTCTGCTCGCAGGCGTCGTTCATCGCCGCGGCCCCCCACGCGCCGGAAGCCGCCACAGTCGTCTTCACCTCCTCGTTCCAGGCGACTTTCGCGCTCGGCGCGTTCGTCGGCGGCCGCGTCGTCGACGCCTTCTCGGTCTCGACCGTGATGATCTGGGGCGGTGTGGCCGCTCTGCTCATGGCGGCATCCCTGGGGTCGCTCCCCAGAACCCCCTGATACAGGGGGTTCTGGGGAGAGGCCTGTTACGGCGTCACCGGGCTGCCGCCGAAGGTCACGACCAGGCGGCCGTCCGAGGCGAAGGACCAGTTCAGGGCGCCGGCGTAGGAGGAGCACCGGGACCCGTTCGAGCCGGACCAGAACTGGTTGGAGCTGTCGGCGTCACCGACGATCCGGTCGTTGGTCCCGCTGCCGCTGCGGCAGGAGGTGTTGTTGCGGAACACCGAGGTGCCGGCGTCGAACGAGAAATTCCGCTCGGTGTTGTCGATGCTGACGTTGTTCGAGATCGACATCGTGCCGGGGTTGCGGTTGTAGGTGAACCCGTGCTTGCCGTTGTGGTAGGCGATGTTGCGCCGGATGGTGTGGTTGACCGCGATGTCCTCGCCACCGAGCTTGTAGCCGTTGCGGTCGCCGTTGCCGGCCTGGCTGCCGTCGCTGAGGGTGCCGTTGTTGTACGACAGGGAGTCCTCGATGGTCACCGGGCCGATGGCTCCCGTGTCCGTCTTGGTGTAGAGGTCCCAGCCGTCGTCGATGTTGTTGCGGGACACGCAGTAGCGGAAGACGTTGCCGGAGCCGACGGTGAGCTTCGCGGCGAAGCCGTCGGCGTCCTCGCCGTCGGAGTCGGCGTTGTCGTGCGACAACGCGCTCAGGATGAGGTTGTTGGACGGCCACTGGTCGCGGGGCGTGTCGGAGGCGATCCGCGAGAGCTGCAGCCCCGTGTCGCGGTTGAAGCGCGTCTCCGTGCGTTCGATGATGTTGTTGCTGCCACCGACGAAGATCCCGTTGTCGCCGGCGCGCTCGACGATGATGCCGTAGACGTGCCAGTACGACCCGTTCACGGCGAGCCCGCGGGCGGCCGAGTCCTCGCTCTGGGCCGAGAAGTTCAGGATCGGAGTCTCACCCGGGTAGGCGGAGAGCTTCTTGCGGGCGCTCGAGGTGCCGTTGTTGCCCGGCGCGATGGTGACCGTCTGCGAGTAGTTGTACGTCCCGCCGCGCATGTAGATCGTCCCGCCGGAGGTGACGCGGGTGATCGCCGAGGTGAGCGTCGTCGGGTCCGCCTGCGTTCCGGCCGCGCTGTCCTTGCCGTTCGGCGCCACGTAGAGCGTGCCGCTCGTCGGCGGAGGCGTCGTGCCGCCCGCTTCGACGTCGATGTAGTCGATGTTGGGCAGGCCGTTCGAGGTGGTCGGGTTGAACCGGATGGTGTTGCTGCCCGAGTTCAGGGAGACGGTGAGCGTCTTGGTGACCCAGGTGTTCCACGCGCCGGTGCCCTCGTACGAGACGCTCTGCGCGGTCGAGCCGTTGACGATCAGATCGGACGACCGGGCACCCGTGGTCCCGTTGGCGAACCGCACGCTCACCGTCGCCGTCCCGGCCGTGCCGGCGTTCACCGTGAACTGGGCGTAGGCGCCGGTGGCGTTGGTGCCGTTGCAGAACCCGCTGCCCGAGTACCCGGACCAGTTGCTGTCGATGGTGCCGCTGCAGACAGCGGGCGAGCTCTCCGCCTCGTACCGCGTCGGCGCCGCATGCGCGGCGGTCTGTGACAGTGTGACGAATGCTCCGGCTAACAGGCCGGCGCACGCGAGGACGGCTTTCAGGCGCATCATCCTTCTCCAATGGTGTCGGTACGGCGGCGCGAGCGCATGGTCGAGCCGCGCCGGGACGCCGCGTACGAGATCGCCTTCTGTGTCCTTGCCCGGGCAAAGCATGGAACATCGATGAAACCTCCGCCACAGTAGGAAAGCGCTTTCCCCGCGTCAACTGCCGGTGAAACTTTCATCCACCGCCTGCGACCGGAATGCCGCCGGCCGCAGCGCGGGCTGATGAGGAGCATGAGCAGGATTCTTGTGACCGGTGGGACCGGCAATGTCGGCAGGGAAGTGCTGGCCCGGCTTGTGCCCGCCGGCGTCCCCGTACGCGCGCTGGTGAGGGAGCCCCGTCGTCTTGCGACCGGGGTGGAGACGGCGGAGGGCGACCTGTCCAGGCCGGACACGCTCGAGCCGGCCCTGGCGGACGTCGAGACCGTCTTCCTGGTCTGGCCCTTTCTCACCGCCGACGGCGCCCCGGCCGTCCTGGACGTGATCCGGCGCCAGGCCCGCCGGGTCGTCTACCTCTCGTCCTCGGGAGTGAACGACGGAGCCGAGCGGCAGAGCGACCCGATCAACCAGCTCCATGCCGACATGGAGGGCCTGATCGAGAAGTCCGGTCTGCAATGGACCTTCCTGCGGGCGAACACCATCGCCTCCAACACCCGCGGGTGGGCCGCGCAGATCCGCGAGACCGGGGTCGTACGGGGGCCCGGCATCGCGGCCACCGCCGTGGTCGATCCGCGGGACGTCGCGGCCGTGGCGGTGCGCGTGCTGGTCGACGACGGGCACGCGGGCGCGACGTACGTGCTGACCGGGCCGGAGGTGGTGAGCAGAGCCGAGCAGGTACGCGCGATCGGGGAGGCTGTAGGACGCCCGCTGCGCTTCGAGGAGGTGCCCGTGGAGACGGCACGCGCACAGATGCTCGCGGACGGGAGGCCGCTGGCCCTGGTGGAGGCCCTGCTGGCGAGTGCGGAGACGCGACCCCACTCCGGACTGATCACCTCTGCGCTGGAGGAGATCACCGGGACGCCGGCACGCACCTTCCGCCAGTGGGCGGCCGACCACGCCGCCGACTTCCGGTGAAACAGCGGCCAGGGTGTGGCGCGGTCGGCAGGGATTGACGGCCTCACGGTGACAGCTGATCCGTCTTGGCCGGTAGCGGGGCATAGCGGACATTGGGGAGGACGCTCGCGCATCGGAGGTCTCTCATGGCCACCCCTCCCCAGCAGCTCCCGGTCCCCGGAGAGCGGGCATCCCGGACGATCTCGGCCGGGACCCCGATCGTCGTCGGGCTGGCCGGCGCGGGGACGGATCCGGCCAGGTTCGGCGGGGAGGCGGGGAGGTTCGACATCTCACGCGGCCAGGAGACGCACCTGGGTTCGGCCGCGGGCCGCACTTCTGCCTGGGGGCGCCCCTGGCCAGGCTGGAGGCCCGCATCGCGCTGAGCTCGCTGTTCGGCCGCTTCCCCGAGCTGCGGCTGGCGGCAGGGGAGGACGAGATCGTCTACAACTCGTCGATCATCACCGAGGGACCGGCCGCGTTGCCCGTGGTACCGGGGCCTGCCGAGATCAGTGGATGACGATATCCGGGAGCGGTCGGAGCTGCGCCTGGACGAGCGCCTCCGGCTGCTCGACGACATCCTGACTACCGGTTCTGGACCGCTCTCGCGTACGTGAGCTCGAAGTCGAGGTCCCAGGTCCGGCCGTCCTTCGACATCTCCCACCGGGCGTTCACCGTGTCGCCATCGGCGCTGAACGTGCCGTGGAAGCGCTGGTTGAAGCCCGGCGCGTGCCGCCAGATCCGCCACTCGCCGTCCGACAGCGTCATCCGGTAGACCCGGTGCACGCCGCGCGCGTCGGCGTACAGCATGGTGAACTCTTCCGTGGTGTCGTCGAGCCCGATCAGGGCGACGGTCGGGAACGGCGCGTTGTCCCGCCACGCCTGCGGGGCGGCGGCCGGCAGCGGCTCGGCGTCGGTGAACTGGCGGAGGAACTGGCCGTCGTCCTGCCAGGCGAACTCGCTCCACGCGCGCCCGACGCCGTCCACCTTCGGCTGCACCGTCCACCGGCCGACCAGGACGTCGAGCCGGGCGAGCGCGAGATGTCTGCCATGCATGTCGAAGCCCCTTCCGGCGTTCTCACGAACGAGCCTATCGGCGGCCGCCCGCACGCTAAGTGCCGACTGAATTACTTTTCATCTGGAGCTGGCTCTCGTCAGCGCGAGGCCATATTCTCACGCCTCGTGAAACTTCTCATGACCGCGGCGCTGACGTGCGCCCTCATGGTGCCTTTAGCCGGAACGGCCACCGCCGAGGCCGCCGCATATCCCGTCAAGCACCCCAAGCTCATCGCCAACCCGCTTTATGACGCGGGCCCGCTGCCCACGACGACCTGCACGGAGCCGAAGGTCAAGAAGGGCGACCGCAAGCTGGCCCGCGCCTACATCGACGCGGTCGTCGCCTGCCTGGAAACCACCTGGGAACAGCACCTCACCGGCGCCGGCCTGCCTTACTCCCCCATCAAGGTGCGGCACGTCGCCAAAATCCCCAAGACCTGCGGCTTCAAGCCGGATAAACAGGAGTCGCAGACGTGGTATTGCGCAAAGAACCACACGCTGTTCTTCCAGGTGGGGAAGGGATGGGTCAGTGATCCCGAGGACCTCTGGTTGTTCGAGACGACCGCCTACATGTACGGCTATCACGTTCAGAATTTGACCGGCATGGACGTCGCCTATGACGCCATGCCGTACCGCAACAAGGCCGAGTATTTCGAGCAGGAACGCCGCTACCGGCTCCAGAAGGATTGCCTCGCCGGCGCCTTCCTGAAGAGCGTCTGGCCGATGGAGGGGCGGACCTCGAAGGACTGGGATTACTTCGTGAGTCTGCTCTCAGGCGACGTCCGGGGCGAGGACCGCGACGAAGGCAAGGCGGCCACCAGGCGCGCCTGGTCCAAGCGCGGCTTCGCCACCGGCGACCCCGGCTCGTGCAACACCTGGACGGCCCCGTCGTCCAAGGTCGCTTAGCACGGCGGCAGCGGTGGTCCGCCGGGCCACCGCGGCCGTCTCGATAAGATCGTGCATGTATCCCCCCATCGAGCCGTACGACCACGGCATGCTCGACACCGGCGACGGCAACCTCGTCTACTGGGAGGTCTGCGGCAACCCGGAGGGAAAGCCATCTACAGCGACCGCCCGGCCGAGGCCCTGCACGCGTTGGTCCGCATCTGCGCCCACTACTTCTCCAACGCCGCGTGGCTGGAGGAGGGCGTGCTGCTGCGGGAGGCGGGGCGGCTGGCCGGGATCCCCGGCGTGCTGATCCACGGCCGCCTCGACCTGAGCTGCCCGCTCGACACTGCGTGGGAGCTGGCCAAGGCGTGGCCGGGCGCCAAGCTGGTCGTCGTGGACGACTCCGGGCACACCGGGAGCGAGACGCTCAAGAAGGAGCTCTTCGCGGCCGTCGACGGCTTCGCCGGCCGATGAGCAACCGGTGAGAGGCGGGACCCGCGGCTCGCGATCGTCTGGGGGCGTTAGGACGGCGCCAGTGGTGACCATCGCCTCGCCGTCGGTCGATTCCGTACGGTTGAGCCGCGGGCCCGTGGGGACAGCGCGCGTTCCTGCCCGCTGACCTGCAGTAACCGTAGCCCCGCTGGATGCCCACGCACCACCGGTTTATCTGCCGGCACCCGCGGACGCGGCGTCTCAAAAATGTCTCACTGTGTCTCAATATTAAGGTGGCGGTAGAGGGTGGCGCGGGAGACGCCGAGGGCGCGGGCGATCTCGGCGGCGGTGTGCTCGCCCGACGCGTGCATGCGCCTGGCCCGCTCCACCGCCTCCGGCGTCATCGCCCCCGGCCTGCCGCGGCGACGGGCCTGCTGAGGCTCGGAACGCTCCTCCAGCAGGCGCTCCACCCCGGCCAGCACGGCGGGCCGCAGCATCTCCGTCGGCAGGTCCGCGAATATCACGACGGGGTCGCTGAGCATGGCGAACGCCTGCACCGCGCGGATGCGGTCGCCGTGGTCGGCGAGCGGGCCGGCGATGATGTGCTCGGCCAGATGCGCGGCGTCCCGAAAACGCTCGAAGACCGACCCGTCCGCGGCCAGCGCGAGGTCGCGCATCTGCAGCCGCAGCAGATGGCGGTGCGCCAGCCAGACGTCGAGCAGGCCTTCGATCACCGCCCACCGCTTCTGGTGCTCATCGCCGGCCGGGGCGCGGTTGGCCGCGTCGATCGCGGCCTCCATGTCCGCCAGCAGCGGCTCGGCCAGGGCCGCGACGATCCTGCTCTTGCTGGGGAAGTGGTAGAGGACCGCGGTCTTGGTGAGCCCGAGCCGCTCCGCGATCTCGCGTACCGAGGTGTCGTGATAGCCCTGCGCGGCGAACAGGTCGAGTGCCACCTCGAGGATCCGCGAGCGAGTGTCGTCCGTCACCCCGCCGATTCTAGACCTTGCCTGACCGGTGGTCGGGAGCCTATAGTCTCGTCCTGACCGATGGTCAGGGAGGCAGAACTGATGGCCGAGATTCTGGTGGTAGGGGCGAGCATCGCCGGGCAGACGCTGGCGTACTGGCTGGCCAGGCATGGGATGCGGGCCACGCTGGTCGAGCGGGCGCCGGGGCTGCGCACCGGCGGCAACGGGGTGGACCTGCGGGACCAGGCGACCGAGGTGGCCGAGCAGATGGGGATCATGCCGCGGGTCAGGGCCGCGGCGGCGGACGTGCGCGGCATCAAGTTCGTGGACGCGGCGGACCGGGCCGTGGCGCGGATGAACATGAGCCGGAACGGCGAGATCGAGATCATGCGCGGCGACCTGGTGGCGCTGCTGCACGAGGTGACCGCGCCGGAGGTGGAGTACCTCTTCGGCGACTCCGTCGGGTCGATGGAGGAGGACGCCGGCGGCGTGACGGTGTCGTTCGAGGCAGGCACGACGCGCCGGTTCGACCTGGTCGTCGGGGCCGACGGGCTGCACTCTTCGGTGCGGCGGATGGCCTTCGGGCCCGAGGACGGGTTACTGCGGCACATGGGGCACTATTTCGCCTTCGCGAACGCCGACTCCGCGCTGGGGGAGGACCGGTGGGTGACGATGTACAACCAGCCGGGCAAGATGGCGGGCCTCTACCGGTCGGGGAACCACGCCCAGGCGAAGGCGTACTTCATCTTCAGGTCGGAGCCGCTGGCGTACGACCACCGCGACGTCGAGCAGCAGAGGACGCTGCTGAAGGAGGCGTTCGGGCACGATACATCCTGGCGGGTGAGCGAGCTGCTCGAAGGCGCGCTGGCCGACCCCGACTTCTACTTCGACGCGCTGAGCCAGGCGCGGCTGCCGTCGTGGTCGAAGGGGCGGGTGGCGCTCGTGGGGGACGCCGCCTACTGCGCCTCCCCGGCCTCGGGGGCCGGCGCGGAGCTGGCCGTGGTGGGGGCGTACCGGCTCGCGGAGGAGCTCGCGGGCGCCTCCGACCACCGGGTCGCCTTCCGCAGGTACGAGGAGAGCCACAGGGAGCTGGTCGACCGCAAGCAGCGGATCGGGCCGAACGTTCGCATGATGGTGCCGAAGAACCACCTGGGCATGTGGGCGCGGAACGCGTTCGCCACGTCGATGGGGCTCCTCAGCCGGGGCTCATAGGAGGCGGGCGGCGAGGAGTGCCGCGAAGACCAGCAGCGCCGCCCCGCACGCCGCCTCCAGGAGCCGTACGGCGAGCGGCGGCAGGGCCCTGCGCAGCAGTGCGATGAGCCCCGCGCAGATGAAGCATCGGGACGCGGGAAGGCCGCATCACGCAGCCCCGTCACCCCGAGCCAGGCGAGGAGCAGGCAGCCGGCGACCGTCAGCGGCACGCGCAGGGCCGGAACGGTGAACAGCGCCCCGACCCCGGCCAGCCCGAGCAGCGCCTACACGGCGTCGCCCGCCAGCGACCCGACCTGCACCGCGAACGCGGGCCCGAACCCGCCCCGCACACCTCGCCGCAGCGACTCGCTGAACACCGCACCCGGCGCCGCGTTGAACAGCAACCCGATCCACAGGGCCAGCATGAAGACCTCGGACACGGCGCTCACTGTGACGGCCGGGGGAGCTCACCGGACGCTCCCCGGCCACGTGGCGCTGACTTCATGCCGGTCAGATTAGGTCATACGGGAGGTACGAGGGCGAAGTAGCGGTCGAGCCTGCCCTTGTCGCCGCGCACGTCGAGACCGTCGGCCGGGATGCGATGCCAGAGGAACAGCATCAGGTCCGACGCGCTCCCGGCCACCTCGACGTCGAACGCGCCGCCGGCGGCCTCCGAAGAGATCTCGGAGAAGAGCCGTACGTCAGGGCCGTCGAAGTGGACCGCCCAGTCGCCCTCGCCGTCCGTGCGCCGGAAGCGGAACCGCTCGCCCGCTCCGGCGGGCGCCCGCGTCCACTCCCGCCGCGCGGGCGCCATGACCTCGAACGTCTGCGTGACGGCGTCGGCCGCCACGTCCTCGGGGATCGGGCGCGGGACGCCGTCGGCGTTCTCGGCGTCCCAGCGGTGTACGGCGGCCTCGATGGTCTGCATCCGCACCCAGAACCCGACGGTCTGCTCCTTCGACCACGTCCACGCGGGATCGCCGGCCGGGCGCGAGTCGAAGAGGGACCCCAGCCTGGCCGCCCCCTCCTCGAACCAGTCGAGCACCTCGTCCGGGATCGGCTCGAGGTTGGGCGCGTGCTCCGGGTCGGGCCACCCTGTGAGGTCCGGCGGCAGCCCGGCGAAGGAGAGGTCGGAGGCGTCCGGCGGCCCGTCGAGCCGGTCCTCGATGATGCTGAACACGCCCCGGTGCACGGCGCCCAGGTGGATCACCAGATCGGCGACCGACCAGCCGGGACAGGACGGCACGGCCGGCGCGGCTCCGGTCCTGGCCGCCTGCCGGACGGCGTCCTGGAATGCCCGGACCTCGCGGTGGAAGCGTGACGCGGGTTCCATGGCACTCACTCTGCCTCAGCCGGATGGTCCTGCTCCACCGACTTCGCGGATGACGGACGCCCGACGACGTGGGCGACGGCGGTGGCCAGGGCGGCGGCCACCAGCAGGGCGCTCACCCACAGGGGCGAGCGCAGCCCGAGGCCGGCCCCGATGGTCACGCCGCCCAGCCACGGGCCGAGCGTCGCGCCCACGTTGAGCGCGGCCGTGGCGAACCCGCCGGCCAGCGTGGGAGCGCCGGTGGCCGCGTACATGACCTGGGAGATCAGCGTGGACCCCACGGCGAACGACAGCGTCCCCTGGACGAACACGAGCGCGATCGCCGGCACGGGCGCCCCGGCCGTCATCGCGAAGAGGACCCACCCGGCGGCCAGCGCCGTCCCGCCGCCCACCAGGAGCCGGACCGGCCGCGTGTCGGCGACCCGCCCGCTGATGGTCACCCCCGCGAACGACCCCAGCCCGAAAAGGGCCAGCATCAGCGGCATCCAGGTGGACCCGATCCCCGTCTCGCCGGTGAGCAGCGGCGCGAGGTACGTGAACGTGCAGAACGTGGCGCCGTTCACCAGTCCGCCCAGCGCGAGGAGCACCAGCAGCCGTGGCCGCCGCAGCGCCCGCAACTCGCCACGCGCTCCCGTGGCCGCGGAATCGGGGGTGCCGGAGGGCACGGAGCGGAGCACGGCGACGAGGGCCGGGACCAGCGCGGCGGCCACCGCCCAGAACGCCGAGCGCCACCCCCACACCTCGCCCAGCAGCGCGCCGCCCGGCACGCCCGCGACGCAGGCGATCGTGACGCCGCCGAGCAGGACGGAGGTGGCGCGCGCCTTGGCGTTCGGGGGCGCGAGCGCGACGGCGGTCGCCATGGCAACCGCCAGGAACCCGGCGTTGGCCAGCGCCGCGACGAACCGCGTGCCGAGCAGCACGCCGTAGCTGGTGGTGACCGCGCCCACCACGTGCGCGGCCAGGAATGTGACCAGGAAGCCCAGCAGGGCGGCCCGCCGGGACCAGCGCAGGCTGAGCACCGCCATGAGTGGCGCGCCCACCACCATCCCGACGGCGAAGGCCGAGGTCAGCAGCCCCGCGTCGGGGATGGACACATGCAGGTCCCGCGCGATGCCCGGCACGAGGCCGGACAGCATGAACTCGGACGTCCCTTGGGCGAAGACCGCCAGTCCGAGCAGGTAAACAGCGAATGGCATGAGAGAACTCCGCGACCGCATCGAAGATCGATTGGGAAGCGGGCAGGCCGGGAGACGGTCCTGCCCCGTAGAGGAACCGGCCGCATCACGATGATCCGCACGGCTCGCGGAGAGCCCGGCGTCAACGCGAAACAGCCACCGGATGACCGGTGGCTAGCGTCTTGACGCCTCGGGGCTGGACATGCCCGCGAACGTAGCAAGCTTCCTGGGACGTACGCAACCGACTTTGGCTGCGCCACGTTGTCGCCTTCCAGTCACCTGGCAAGAAAGTCGCCACCTCTGCTACGCCGGCGCCGGCCAGGCAGTGGGTCTTGAAATATACCGGCCAGCCGGTACAGTAACGGGCGTGCCAAGAGCCAGTTCCAAGGAACGTCTGCTCGACGCCGCGGCCGAGGTGCTGCTCTCCGAGGGGGCCGAGTCGCTCACCCTGGAGGCCGTCGCCAAGAGGGCCGGGGTTTCCAAAGGCGGGCTGTTTTATCACTTCCCCACCAAGCAGGCGCTGGTCGGGGCGATGGTCGAGCGGCTGACCGACGCGTTCGACGCCGCCCTGGCCCAGGCGGGCAGCCGCCCCGGCGACTTCCTGCGGGCCTACGTCGAGGCCACGATCCCCGAGCGCCACACCGCCTCGGCCCCGGCCGACCGGGTCACCGTCGGGCTGCTGGCCGGGGTGCTGGTCGATCCGGCCGGGCTGGAGCCGCTGCGCGAGAGGTTCGCGGCCTGGCAGGCCCGGCTGGCGGACGACGGCATCGACCCGGCCGTCGCGACGGCCGTGCGCCTGGCCGTGGACGGCTGGTGGGCCGCCCGGCTGTTCGGGCTCGGCGAGCCCGGCCCCGGCCTGCACGAGCGGACCCGCCGGCATCTCATGGAGATGATCGACCGTGCTGCCCGTGACTAAGCGGTTGATGCTGGTCACCGACCTGGGCTTCGTGGCCTACTTCACCATCACCGGGCTCGGGCTCATCCCGCCCGAGTGGGCGTTCGCGGACTACGCCAACCCGCTGATGGCCGACTGGAACTGGTCGTTCCTCTGGATCGACCTGCTGGCCAGCACGACCGGTCTGGCCGGCCTCTGGGTCTTCAGGAGCGACCAGCTCATGCTGGTGTCGCTGGTGCTCACCATGGCGTCGGGGCTGATGGCGATCGCCTTCTGGACCCTGCGCGGCGACTACTCCCTGGTCTGGTGGGCCCCGAACCTCTACCTGATGCTCTTCCCCGTCCCGGCGATCGTCCGTCTCATCTCCCGGGAAAGAAGTCCGCACTCTGGACGTACTCCATCGCCTTCGTGAACACCGGGTCGCCCATGCGGCCCTCCATCTCCTCCGGTGAGACCTGCTCGACGCGGGACTGGATCCACCACAGGTTGCCGAACGGGTCGCGTACCCGTCCGACCCGGTCGCCCCAGAAAAGGTGCGTGACCTCGGTCACCGACGTCCCGCCCGCCTCGACGGCGCGGCGGTGGGTGGCGTCGGCGTCAGGGACGTACAGGCGCAGGAAGGCCGGGGTGGGCGGCCAATGGGAGGCCCCGTCGAACATCATCACCACCGCGTCCCCGATCCGCACCTCCGCGTGCCCGATGCGGCCCTCGTCGTCCAGCACCCTGGCCAGCTCGACGGCGTCGAACGCCTTCTGGAGGTAGTCGATGAGCCCGGCGGTGTCCTGGCCGATGATCCACGGCGTGACGGTGGTGTAGCCCTCAGGAATGTTCATGCCTGGAGGCTATGTACGAAGTAGGTCAGATCCTGTCCCACATCTCCATTTACGCTGAGATCCATGACCGAGTCCCGCCTGCTGGCCCTGCTGTCGCTGCTCCAGACCTCGCGCGAGTGGCCGGGCAGCGGGCTGGCCGAGCGGCTGGAGGTCAGCCGCCGTACGGTGCGGCGCGACGTCGAGCGCCTGCGCGACCTCGGCTACCCGGTCGAGGCCACCATGGGCGCGGCCGGGGGATACCGGCTGGTCGCGGGCGCGGCCATGCCGCCGCTGCTGCTGGACGACGAGGAGGCGGTGGCCATCGCGGTCGGCCTGTCCACCGCCGCCAGGAACCCGGTCCAGGGCATCGAGGAGGCGTCGGTACGCGCCCTGGCCAAGCTGGAGCAGGTGCTGCCGTCCCGCCTGCGCTACCGGGTCAGGTCACTGGGCGGCGCCACCGTCCCGCTGCCCGCGGAGGACGGGACGCAGGTCGATCCCGGGCGGCTCACCACGCTGGCGGCGGCCGTGGCGAACCGGGAGCGGGTGCGGTTCGGGTACCGGGCCAACGACGGCACGATCAGCGAGCGGCTGGTCGACCCGCATCGCCTGGTCGCGACCGGACGGCGCTGGTACCTGCTCGGGCACGACCGTGACCGCGACGACTGGCGGATCTTCCGCATCGACCGCATCGGCGATCCGCGGGCTACCGGCGCCAGGATCACGCCGCGCGAGCCGCCCGCCGGCGACGCCGCCGCGTACGTCGCCGAGCAGCTCTACTCGCTCGCCCCCACGTACGAGGCCGTCGTCACGCTGCACGCCCGCCCCTCGGAGCCGATCAGGGCCTTGGGCGAGGTCACCCCGGCCGAAGGGGAACGCTGCCGATTGCGCATGCGCGGTGACACCCTGGACTGGCTCGCCTTCCACCTGCTGGCGCTGGGCTGCGAGTTCGAGGTGCACGAGCCGCCCGAGCTCGCCGCGCACCTGCACGCGCTGGCCGCCCGCCTCACCCGCGCCGCAGGAACTCCAGCACCAGAGGGCTCGCGATCTCCCTGAACTCCTCGAAGTACGCGTGCCGCGCCCCCTCGATCATCCGCAGCTCCGCCCCCGGGATGCGCCCGGCCAGCAGCGGGGCGTTGGCCGCCGGGTTGAACACGTCGTCGGTGCCGTGCACGACCAGGGTGGGCGCGGCGATGGAGGGCAGCGCGTCCCAGCTGTCGTGCCCGGCGCTGGCCGACAGGTGGAGGCGGCGGGCGTACGCGGGCATGGCCGGATCGCCGGTCGTGTGGTGCGGGCCCGGATGGGTGGCCAGCCAGGCAGGCGTGTACATGAGCTCCAGCAGCGCGCGCTCGGCGGCCGCGCGGTCCGGCTGGGCCAGCGACCTGCGTACGTCGTTGTCCCGCTCGATCCCGTGGGCGCCGCCCGGCGAGCTGCAGCCGAGCACCAGCGAGCCGACACGCTCCGGATGGTCGGCCGCCAGCCACTGGGCCACCCGTCCGCCCATCGACGTCCCGTACACGTGCGCCCGCTCCACCCCCAGCGCGTCGAGCACGGCCAGCACGTCGGCGGCGAAGCCACGCGTGGTGTACGGCTCTTCGGGCTTGTCGCTCTCGCCCGTTCCGCGGTAGTCGAAGGTGATGGTGCGGAAAGACTCCTCGAAGTCGGCGCGTACGGGGTCCCACCACCGGTGGTTGTTGGCCTGTCCTTGCAGGAGCACCAGGGGTTGCCCGCCGCCGCGGACCTGGTAGGACAGCTTGACGCCGTCCACGGCTGTCGCAAAAGGCATGCTTGGCATCGTAGAGGTGTCCGGTGAACGGGCTTGGCTCCGACGTACCTGGTGAGAGGCACACGAGAGAGGACTCATCACCATGAAGTACATGATCCTGTCCTACGGTTCCCAGCAGGACTACGACGCCATGGCCGGCAAGGACACCGGCCGATCCGGTTGGTCGGGGGAGGCTGTGGCGGACATGCACCAGTTCATGGAGGCGTTCAACAAGGAACTGGAGGAGTCGGGAGAGCTGGTGGAGACGCGCGCGCTCGCCGCTCCGGTGCACACCCGCAGGCTCGGCTCGCGCGGCGGCGAGGCGTTCGTGACAGACGGCCCGTACGCCGAGACCCAGGAGGTGCTGGCCGGCTACTGGATCGTGGAGTGCGAGAGCTTCGACCGGGCCACCGCGATCGCCGCCCGCCTGGGGCAGTGCCCCTACCCCGGCGACCCCGGCGACACCATGTATGCCGACATCCGGCCCATCATGGACTCCAGCGCGGACCTGGGGTTCTGATCGACGGCGTCGAGGTGGAGGACCTGCTGCGCGAGCTGGCGCCGCAGGTCCTCGGCGCGGTTGTCCGGCGTTTCGGGCATTTCGCCGCTGCCGAGGACGCCACGCAGGAAGCGCTGCTGGCGGCCGCCGTGCAGTGGCCGGGGGAGGGCGTACCGGACAACCCGCGGGCCTGGCTGATCACGGTGGCCGCACGCCGCCTGACCGACCTGCTCCGGAGCGAGCAGGCGCGCCGTCGCCGTGAGGACGCCGTGGCGGCGTGGACGCTGCCTGACGAATGGCTGGCCCCGGCCGCCGACCAGCCGGTCTCCGGCGCGGACGACACGCTCGTCCTGCTGTTCATGTGCTGCCACCCGTCGCTGTCGCCGTCCTCGCAGATCGCGCTCACCCTGCGCGCGGTGGGCGGCCTGACCACCGCTGAGATCGCCCGCGCGTTCCTGGTGCCCGAGGGCACCATGACGCGCCGCATCACCCGGGCCAAGCAGCGCGTCAAGGACAGCGGCCTGCCCTTCCGCCTGCCCAGGGCCGAGGAGCGCGCGGAACGGCTCGGCGCGGTGCTGCACGTGCTGTACCTGATCTTCAACGAGGGGTACGCCAGCACGTCGGGGCCCGACCTGCAGCGCGCGGAGCTGGCGGCGGAGGCGATCAGGCTGGCCCGCATGGTGCACCGGCTGCTGCCCGGCGATCCCGAGGTGGCGGGCCTGCTCGCGCTCATGCTCCTCACCGACGCGCGGCGACCGGCGCGCACGGGCCCCGACGGCGCGCTGATCCCGATGGCCGAGCAGGACCGCGGCCTCTGGGACGCCGACGCCGTCAAGGAGGGCGTCGAACTCGTCACCGGCGCGCTCAAGCGGGGCTCGCCCGGCCCGTACCAGCTCCAGGCGGCCATCGCGGCGGTGCACGACGAGGCGCCGAGCGCGGAGGAGACCGATTGGCCCCAGATCGTGGCGCTGTACGAGCTGCTGATGCGCATCTCCGACAACCCCATGGTGGCGCTCAACCATGCCGTCGCCGTGGCCATGGCCCGTGGCCCCCTCGCGGGGCTCCACCTGCTGGAACGGCTCCAGGAATCCCTCATGGGCGACCACCGGCTGCACGCGGTGCGCGGGCACCTGCTGGAGATGGCCGGCGACCACGCGGCCGCCCGCGACTCCTACGAGGAGGCCGCCAGGCGTACGACGAGCTTCCCGCAGCAGCGCTACCTGCACGGCAAGGCCGCGAGGCTCTCAGCCGAACAGGACGCGCCGCAGGCCGAGCCCCATCCGCCGCGGCCTACGGCGTAGCGGGCCGTCAGCGGCTCTGTGTCTTGGACTCGACGTACCACTCACGGCCGAGCAGCCGGCCGAACACGGGCGCGGGGAGCCGTACGAGAGCCCTCATGACGGGGGCCATCCGGCCGTTCCCCGCCACTTGGGAGCGGTGGGCGGCCAGGGCCCGCCGCTTCTGCCCGGCATAGCGGCGCACGTCGATCCGGTGGGTGATGGCCGCGCTCGGGCTGTACGCGTTCGCCAGCGCCCGGTCGTCGTAGCGGAACGGGATGCGGAGCAGGCGGACCAGGCGCACCATGCGGACGACGACGTCACGCGGGATCGTCGCCTCCAGCACCCTGGGCACTCCGGCCAGCTCGGCGGCCCGCCTGCCCACCTCGTGCACCTTGACGTGGTCGCGGTGGCCGTAGCCGCCGTTGGGGTCGTAGCTGAGCAGCAGGTCCACTTTCTCCTCGCGCAGGATCTCGGCGAGCCTGGCCGCAGCCTCCTCCGTGCCGGCGCGCACGAACCGCATCCGGTCCGGCGGGTCCGGGTACAGCTCCTTGCCGTGGCCGCTGTCGGCGTAGCCCAGGTGCACGACGCGTGACACGCCCAGCTCGGCGGCGGCGGCTCGCAGCTCCTCCATGCGGGCCGTGCCGTCTTCCGCCACGGACTTCATGACGCCGTCCGTCGCGACCACGATGATCGCGCGGTGGCCCTCGGCCGCGGCGCGGGCCAGCGTGCCGCCGGTCAGGAACACCTCGTCATCCGGATGCGCGTGGAACGCCAGGACTGTCGCCATGGGCGATCACCTTAGCCGACTTTGAAGTCGTTGACGGAGTGAGTACTCACTCCGTACTCTCGAAGGCATGATGACCAACCCGACAGGCCGGCGTCGTGCGCCGGCGATGAGCCCGGAGCAGCGCCGCGAGATGATCGTCAGGGCTGCCCTTCCGTTGGTGGTGGAGTACGGCACCTCGGTGACCACCGCCCAGGTCGCCCGCGCGGCGGGCATCGGCGAGGGCACGATCTTCCGTGCCTTCGGCGACAAGGACGCGCTGCTGGCCGCGTGCATGGCGGAGGCGGTGCGCCCCGACGACACGCTCGCGCATGTGGCGGCGATCTCGCTGGACCTGCCGCTGGAGGAGCGGCTGGTCGAGGCGTCGGAGGCGCTGTGCGGCTACCTGGCCAGGATGGGCGCCGTCGCGGGCGCCATGGCCGCCTCCGGAGGGCTCCGCCGCGACCCCCGCCTCCTGGGCGGCAGGCTCTCCGGCGAGGAACGCGCCCCCACGAACGACACACGCGGCGCCGCCACGGACGCACGCGACGCGGCCACGGACGCACGTCGCTCCGGTGGCCGCGCGCCTTCCGCCGTGCACTCGGCTGAGGGCGAGGCCGCCGAAGGGCGTGCCGCCGGATCCGAAGGCGCGCGCACCGGCGCCGGGGAGTCCGGCGGGGGAGAGGGGCGGAGGTTCTCCGGGCGGGAGGAGTCGATGGCGGCGACCCGCGAGGCGCTGGTCCCGCTGTTCGAGCCCGAGCGCGACCGTCTCAGGCTCTCCCCCGAGCGCCTGGCCAGGGCGTTCGGGCTCCTGGTCATGGCGGTCGGCCGGGGGCCGTCCCCGCTCACCTCGGCCGAGCTGGTGGACCTCTTCCTGCACGGCGCGCTGGAGGGCGGCGAGACCGGGTGATGGACGTCTACGAGGACCTCGCCCCAGGCCACCGCACGGCGGTCACCTACGCCCTGCTCGGCTGCGCCTTCCTGGGCATGCTGGACGGCACCGTGGTCGGCACCGCCCTGCCGCGCATCGTCGAGCAGGTGGGCGGGACCGGCTCCTGGTACGTGTGGCTGGTCACCGCCTACCTGCTCACCTCCTCGGTCAGCGTCCCCATCTACGGCCGTTTCTCGGACTTATACGGCCGCCGCCGACTCCTCCTCGCCGGTGTGGCGATCTTCCTGGCCGGCTCGCTGGCCTGCGGCCTGGCGGGCTCGATGCCGTTCCTGATCGTCAGCCGGGCGTTCCAGGGCCTCGGCGCGGGCGCCCTGCTCACGCTGGGCATGGCCGTGATCCGCGACCTGTACCCGCCTTCCCGTACGGAGGGCATGATCCGGATGCAGACCCTGATGGCCGCCATGATGATCGTCGGCATGGTGGGCGGCCCGCTGGTCGGCGGCCTGCTGACCGATCACGCGAGCTGGCGCTGGGCGTTCCTGGTCAATCTGCCCCTCGGCGCGGTCGCCGCCGCCGTGATCGCCGTGCTGCTCCCCGAGCGTCGCCCGCCCGGCGCCGCGCCCGGCAGGTTCGACGCGGCCGGGATCGCCCTCCTCGTCACCGGCCTCTCCCTGGTCCTGGTCGGGCTCAGCATCAAGGGCAACACGACGCGAGGCTGGGCCGATCCCGCCGTGCTCGGCACCCTCCTCGCCGGTCTCGCCCTGCTCGCCGCGCTCGTGGCCGTCGAGCGCCGGGCCGCCACGCCGGTGCTCCCGCTCCATCTGCTGCGCCGCCGCACGTACGTGGCCCTGCTCGCCGGAGGGTTCTTCTTCCAGCTCGCGGCCCTGCCCATGGGCCTGCTGCTGCCGCTCTACCTTCAGCACGTACGCGGCCACTCGGCCACCGTGTCAGGCCTCCTCCTGCTCCCGCTCCTGATCGGGATGACCGTGGGCAACCGGATGACGGCCGTGCTCGTCCTCCGCTCGGGACACACCAGGCCGGCGCTGCTGACCGGGGCCGCGCTGCTCACCGCCGGCACGGCCGCGTTCTTCGCCCTCGGGCCCGCGACCTCCCCTGTCCTGACCGGCACCTGGCTCCTGCTCGCCGGCCTCGGCACCGGCCCCGCCATGGGCGGCCTCTCGATCGCCACCCAGAACAGCGTCCCCCGCGCCGACATGGGCACGGCCACCGCCGGATCGGCGCTCACCAAGCAGCTCGGGGGCCTGTTCGGCCTGGCCTGCGTGCAATCCCTGCTGGCCGGTCCCAGGATCACCGCCGCAGGGGTGGGCTCCATCGTCGGCGGGATCGGCGGCGTGGCGGGGCTGCTGGCGTTCGCCGCCGTCTACCTCGCCCGGGACGTCGCCGCCGCGAACCCTGCCGGGGTGCCCACACGATCCGGCTGAATTCGTGTCGCGTCGGGGAATGTTCTGCGGGCAGGTGTGGTTACATAGATCGTGGCCGGTGTGTCCAGTGTCCCCGGGCCTCACCTATTGCCTTCGCGGACTACCGTTCGGCTGGAGCCGCGTTGTGCCTTTCGCCGAGAGGCGACCTGCACACCGGTACTCACGCGTTGAGCGCCCGTCCCCCTCGGGGGGCGGGCGCTCAGTGTTTCGCGTAGTAGGGGTCCGTGACGCCCCCAGGAGAGGCCACCGCCTCCATGTCCAGTCCGGTCAGCTTGGCGCCCGCCTGGTAGGCGCTCTCCAGGAACTCCAGCACGCCCGCGACCGGATTGCCCATCGCGCGGACGTCGTCGTAGCGCAGGACCGCCAGGTGGCCGCCGTGTGCCGGCAGCCACTCGGCCGCGCTGGGCCGCAGCGGCTCGCGCTCCAGGCCCGCGGGCTCGGGCGCGGTGTAGGAGTAGAACGCGGGCCACGGCCGCTCTTTGTCGCCGAACCAGAAGCCCGAACTGATGACCTCCCGGCTGTACGCCTCCCGGGTCACGGGGTCGGTGTCCGGCGAGACCCGCCCCACCCGCCCGGTGAACCGCGTGACCGCGATGTCGAACGTGTGCCAGTAGTGGTTCACCGGCGAGATCTTCCCGGCGAAGCCCGCGGCGAACCGGTCGAGCAGCTGCACCACCTGCGACAGGATCCGCCAGTAGCGGTTGATCAGCACCGGGTCGTACTGGGCGTGCCGGGTGTCCTGGTCGAACGGTGTGTCGTCGCCGAGGTCGAACGGCACCGCCCAGATCTCCGGCCGGATCCCCAGCCCTGCCAGCGTCTCGAAGAGCCGCTCGTAGAACGACGCCACCGACCGCCCGATCAGGCTGAACTCGGCGCTGCGCCCGTCGAGCACGTCCACCACCAGCCGATGGCGTACGAGGTCGAAGTCGATGCTGAACAGCGGCTGCTCGCCCAGCCCGCCCATCGGCCGCGTGGTGAGCCCGCGCCCGGTCGGGTGGAAGGGCACGTGCCACCAGTGGTTGCGACGGTTGCTCGACGTCAGCCGGATCTTCCCCACGATCTGCGCGAACCTGTGGAAGGTCTCCTTGGCCTCGGCCCATTCGGCCAGCGGCATGGCCGGGAACAGCTCCATGCCCTCAATGGTAACTACTTGTTGTAATCGGACAGTTCCCAGGGGTCATGGGCGGAGAAGACGGCGACCCCGTGGTCGTGCGCGAGCGAGCGCAGGCGCTCCTGGCTCGACACCCGGCGCTCCGGATCGACCTGGGCGCTGACCTGCACGAGGTCCATCAGCGGGTGCGGCTGGGGCTGCCGGTCCAGCTCGCCGTGGTAGAAGTAGGCGTCCCCGGCGTGCAGCAGCCAGCGGCCGCCGTCGTCGACCGCCACCCCCGCGTGCCCGCGCGTGTGCCCCTCCAGCGGCACGAGCAGGATGTTCTCGGACAGCCCTTCCAGCGGCCGCACGCCGTCCACGCCCAGCCACCGGGTGCCCGTGCCCGGATAGGTCACCCATTTCGGCGAGTGCGCCCAGTGGCCCGGACGGTAGCGGCGGTTGGGGGCCTGGTCGATGGCGTCCTCCAGTTCGGCCTCCATGACGTGCACCTGGGCATCGGGGAAGTCGGGCAGGCCGCCGCTGTGGTCCACGTCCAGGTGGGTCAGCACGATGTGCCGCACGTCGCGCGGGTCGTGCCCGAGCGCCGCGACCTGCCGTACGGCCGTCTCGGCGGGGGAGAGCAGCGGCTGGACGAGCTCCGTCCACTCGCGCTCCAGCATCTCGTCGGGCTCGGCCACGTCGTCGAGGCCCAGCCCGGCCTCGACCAGGACGAGCCCGGAGGCGGGCGTCTCGATCAGCAGCGCGTGGCACACGGCGGGCGCCGCCGGCCGGCCGTCGAGGGACTCGATCTCGCGCATGGACCCGAGGTTCAGGTGGTGAATTCGCATGCGACTAGGCTGCTACTTGAAGCGCGGTTCAAGTCAAGGAGCCAGGTCGTGGGCGACACGTTGATCGACATAGGTGATGTGGCCAGGCAGAGCGGGCTGGCCCCGTCGGCGCTGCGGTTCTATGAGCGCAAGGGGCTCATCCAGGCGGAGGGACGCAACGGCCTGCGCCGCGCCTACCGCCCGGAGACGCTGGAGCGCCTGGCGCTGATCACGTGCGCCCGTGACGCGGGGTTCACGCTGTCGGAGATCGCCGAGTTCCTGCGGGCCAGGCCGTCCGACGCCAGGCTGCGCGAGCGCATGGCCGCCAAGGAGCGCGAGGTCTCCGAGCGGGTCGCGCAGCTCACCCGGCTGCGTGACAGCCTGCGTCACGCGGTGAGCTGCGATCACGACCCGCTCATCGAGTGTCCCGAGTTCAAGCAGGCAGTGAGCCGGGTGTCAGCCTGAGCTGACGTACTTTCTCGGCCGCAGGGCGTGGGCGCGAAGAGCCGCCAGGGCCGCCAGCTGGCCCGGGCGGTCCATCCGTACCGCCAGATCGTCGCTGAACGCCAGCCCCAGGGCGGTGAGCTGCGAGATGAGGTCGGCCACCGGCGCGGCCACGTCCTCCACGCTCGTGGTGGGATGCCAGCCCTCGCCGCCGATCACCTCCGCCACCCGCTCGCGCAGCGCGGTGGGCGACATCAGCGTGCCGTCGGCGAGCAGCATCAGCGCGGCCTCGCGCGCCGACACCTCGAACTCGTGCTCGCCGCGCGCCAGCAGCAGCCTGGTCACCGCCGACCACATCGCCGAGCGGGACTTGAGCAGCCGCCTGCCGTAGTCGGTGATGGCCAGCCTGGCGCCGTCGCGGCTGATCGCGCCCAGCTCGCGCTCGGCCAGATCGCGCAGCCTGAGCGCCTCGGGCGAGGGCGCCAGCCGCAGCGGCAGGCTCCCCTCCGAGGCGGCCAGCGAGAGCAGCCGGTGCAGGGCCGGCAGGGGTTGCGGGGTCACGGGCGCGTGCAGGCGCACCTCGAACGGCTGGGCCAGCTCCCGCCTGGCCGGGCCCCGCCCCAGCACCCAGCGGTTGAGCCGCTCGCCGTGCACCCGGTTGAGCCAGCTGTCGCCGCCCAGCTCGGCGCGGGGCTCGGTGAGCCAGCGCCGGGTCAGCGCGGTGCGGTCGACGCTCTCGCCGGAAAGGATCGCCAGCTCGAGGGCGGCGGAGCAGGCGAGGTGCGCGCCCAGCTCCTCTGGCCCCATGATCATGCTCCACTGCAGTTCGGGGACGTCGGGCGGGAGCACGCCCGTGGCGTCGAGCGCCTGCTGGTAGGCGCTGGTGCCCGCGTCCTCGCCCTCGCGGGCGTACGTGCGCAGAATGTGGACAGTCGTAGGTGACACGCACAGAGCGGCGTAACGCTCCAAACCACCGAGCTGGAGCAGCTGCCCGAGGGAACGTGCCAAGCGCTCGTGGTCGCCGCCCACCTTGAGCGGCAACGTGTACCAGAGGAACTCGCAGACATCGAGCTGGGTCACCGCTTCCAGCGGCTCCCCGCCCGTAAGCCATTCGACGGCGGTCCTGGCCTCCTCGGCCAGCTCCGGCTGCGAGCGCTCCAACTCGGCGAGCAGGGCGGCGACATCCGGTGCACTCATGCCCCGAAGTTTGCCGTATCGACCCCTGGCCTGACGATGACCGAAACCGGTGCGTATTGGGTCTTGCACTGCTACTACCCTATGAACCCACTAATGTACGGACGGTAACTCGGTCATATCCACCGTTTTTCAAACAACATACGTGCCTTCCACTCGGTGTACGGAATGAGCTCGGCGGACAGGATCGGGTGCAGCCACCAGAAGTTGATCAGCGCGAGCAGCGCGAAGGCGCCGACGGCGGCGGCTCCGATGGTACGCCGCATCGGCATGGCGCCCGTGGCCGTCGGCGTCGACGTCCCTATCAGCAGCCCGGCGCACAACGTGATGGCCAGCACCATGAACGGCACCATCGGGATGGCGTAGAACAGGAACATCGTGCGGTTGTCGGCGATCGCGAAGTAGATCCACGGCACCAGGCCCATCGCGTACGCCAGCAGCACGGCCCCCGCCCGCCAGTCGCGCGAGGAGACGTACCAGCCGATCAGGGTCACCAGCGCGGCCACCGCCCCGAACCAGATCACCGGCGTGCCCACGCCCAGCACCGCCTCGGAGCAGTCCTTGACGCCGCAGGTGTTCTGCTTGCCCTCGTAGAAGAAGGCCACGGGACGCAGCAGCAGCGGCCACTGCCAGGGCTCGGACATGTACGGGTGGGAGGACTCCAGCCCGCTGTGGAACGTGTAGACCTGCCACTGGTACTTGATCCACGACCGCATCGAGTCGAAGATGAAGAACCCCGGCCCCGACGAGGTCGCCTGGACCCAGTTGCGCCCGTAGCCGGTCGCGTTGACGAACCAGCCCGTCCAGGTCGCCATGTACGTGACGAACGGCACCACCGCGAACGCCAGGACCCCCTGCGGCAGGTCCTTGTTGAACGCGCCCACGTAGGGATGCCGCAGCCCCACGGCCCGTCGCGCGCCGAAGTCCCACAGTAGCGACATGATCGCGAACGCCACCGCGAACGCCAGCCCCGACCACTTGACCGACATCGAGAAGGCCAGGCAGACCCCGGCCGCGATGCGCCACCACCGGATGCCCAGCGACGGCCCGTGCTGCGAGATCGGCGAGGTCTCGTACCAGGTCACGAGCCGCTCTCTGGCCTGGTCGCGATCGACCACCAGGCAGGCGAACGCGGCCAGCACCCAGAACATCAGGAAGATGTCCAGCAGCGCCGTGCGCGACAGCACGTAGTGCAGGCCGTCAAGGGCCAGCAGCAGGCCGGCGAAGCAGCCGAGCAGCGTCGAACGCGTCATCCTGCGGGCCACCCTGGCCAGGACGAGGATCGACAGCGACCCGATCAGCGCCGCGACGAAGCGCCAGCCGAACGGGTTGAGCCCGAACATCCACTCGCCCAGGCCGATCATCCACTTGCCCAGCGGCGGGTGCACGACGTAGGAGGCGCACTTGTCGAGGGTCTCGGGGGTGCACGACTGCCAGATGTGGGTGTTGCCGGCGATGATCGCCTTGTCGGCGTCCTTGATCGTGGTCCGCTCGACACCCCAGGTGATCAGCGAGAACGCGTCTTTCATGTAGTACGTCTCGTCGAAGACCACGGACCCGGGATGGCTCAGGTTCATGAAGCGCAGGACGGCGCCGAAGAGGGTGACCAGCAAGGGACCCACCCAGCCCCACAGGACGCTGCCGCGCATGGGAGGCACGAGCCGATCCCGTACGGACCGCGTCTGGGGAAGGCTTTCGCCGACCTCCGAGTTCTCGTAGGCCTGGTACGGGGAATCGGTCACCGCCATTCGGACATCGTACGGGCCCCAACGCGATAGCAATTGCAGAAACACGCTGAATTCGGATGCCCTGTCACAATGGTCAGGTGACTGTAGACGGCAAATTGGTGCTGGCAGGAGCTCCCATCGGCCAGGCGGGCGACGTCTCGCCCCGGCTGCGGGAGGCGCTCCAGAGCGCCGACGTGGTGGCCGCCGAGGACACCAGGCGCCTGCGCAGGCTCGCGGCCGACCTGGGCGTGGAGATCGCCGGACGGGTGGTGTCCTACTACGACCAGAACGAGGCGGGCAGGGCCCGTGAGCTCCTCGAGAGCCTCAAGGAGGGCCGCACGGTCGTGGTCATCACCGACGCCGGCATGCCGGGCGTCTCCGACCCCGGCTACCGGCTGACGCGCCTCGCGGTCGACGAGGGCATCACGGTCACCGCGCTGCCGGGGCCGAGCGCGGTCACCACCGCGCTGGCCGTGTCAGGGCTGGCCAGCGACCGGTTCTGCTTCGAGGGCTTCCCGCCGCGCAAGCCGGGCGACCGGGCCCGCCGCCTGTCCGCCCTGGCGGGCGAGGAGCGCACGATGGTCTTCTTCGAGGCGCCGCACCGGCTGGCGAGCTCCCTGGAGGCCATGGCCGAGGCGTTCGGCCCCGACCGGCAGGCCGCCGTGTGCCGCGAGCTGACCAAGACGTACGAGGAGGTGCGCCGGGGCGGGCTCGGCGAACTGGCCGAGTGGGCCGCCAAGGGCGTCAAGGGCGAGATCACCGTCGTGGTCGCCGGACACGTGGCGGGCGAGGACGAGCCGGACCTCGACGAGCTGGTCGCCGAGGTGGACCGCAGGGTCGCCGAGGGCACGCAACGCAAGATCGCCGTCGCCGAGGTGGCCAAGCAGGCGGGGATCCCCAAACGAGAGCTGTACGACCTGGTTCACAGGAGATCTCTTACGCCATAGGGTGCGCATGGTGAGGAACTGGGGGGTTTCCGCGCAGCGCCTGGTCCCGCCGATGCAGGGGACCACTCTGGTGGGCTGGGCCGGGCCGCTCCTGGTCGCGCTCTTCGGCGGCCTCCTGCGCTTCATCAGGCTCGGCGAGCCCAACGCGGTCGTCTTCGACGAGACGTTCTACGCCAAGGACGCGTACTCGCTGCTCAGGTACGGTGTCGAGCGGACCATGCTCGGCGACTCCAAGAATCCGGTCGCCGACCAGCGCCTCATCGCCGGCAACCTGGACATCTTCAAGCACTGCCCGCAGCCGGACGACTGCGCCTCGTTCGTGGCGCATCCGCCGCTGGGCAAGTGGATGATCGCCGTGGGGGAGTGGCTGTTCGGGATGAACCCGTTCGGCTGGCGCTTCGCCGCCGCCCTGGTCGGCACGCTCTCCATCCTGATCATGGCCAGGGTGGCGCGCAGGATGACGCGTTCGACGCTGCTGGGGTGCCTGGGCGGGCTGCTGCTCTCGCTCGACGGGCTCCACCTGGTGCTGTCGCGTACGGCGGTGCTGGACATCTTCCTGATGTTCTGGGTGCTGGCCGGGTTCGCCTGCCTGGTGGCCGACCGCGACTGGGCGCGGAAACGGCTGGCCGACCTGCAGGAGAGCGGGGCGGTCACCCGGCTGGGGCTCAGGCCGTGGCGGCTGGCCGCCGGGTTCTGCCTGGGGGCCGCGTGCGCGGTGAAGTGGTCGGGGATCTTCTTCCTCATCGCGTTCGCGATCATGAGCCTGATGTGGGACGCGGGGGCCAGGCGGGCGCTCGGCCTGCGCGGGCCGTACCGGGGGACACTCTCGTACGACCTGCCGGGCGCGGTCGCCGCGATGGCGGTCGTGCCGGTGGTGACGTACCTGGTGTCGTGGACCGGCTGGTTCGCCAGTGCGGGCGGCTGGGGGCGCAACTGGGGCCAGGCCACCTCGTCCGGGCCGGTGTTCTTCGTGACCGACTCGTTGCGGTCATGGGCGCAGTACCACCTGGACGTGCTCGGCTACCACAGCAACCTGCACGAATACCACCCGTACATGTCGGAGCCCTGGACGTGGCCGCTGCTGATCCGGCCGGTCTCCTTCTACTATCCGCCGGACGTGCCGCCGTCGGCGTGCGGGGCCGCCGCGTGCTCACAGGCCGTGGACGGCGTCGGCACCCCGGCCCTGTGGTACGCCGCCCTGCTGGCGCTCGTCGGCCTCGTCGCCTGGTACGTGGCCACGCGCGACTGGCGGGCCGGGGCGACGCTGCTGGGATACGCGGCCGGCTGGCTGCCGTGGTTCTACTACGCCATCGCCGACAACCGGACGATGTACCTGTTCTACATGATCCCCGTCGTGCCGTTCATGGTGCTGGCGCTCGTGCTGATGGCGGGGCTGGCGCTGGGCAGGCAGGACGCCCCCGCTCCCCGGCGGGCGGTCGGGGCGGCGACGGTGGGGGCGTTCGCGCTCATCGTGCTGGTCAACTTCTGGTGGCTCTATCCGGTGCTGACCGCCGAGACGATCACACACGCAGAGTGGTGGTCTCGGATGCTGATGTCCTCCTGGGTGACCACCGCACCCAAGTGACGCCCTTGCGCAGTGTGATCGCCGCCGCGACGCACGCCAGGGGGACGGCAGGAAGCACGTACCGGTAGTCGAACTCCGCCGTCGCCGCCGGGGCGAGCAGCAGCCCGACCGAGCCCAGCCACGGCAGCACCACCGGGCCGCCGAACTTCCGCCACCTGACCACGACGCCGTACAGGCCGATCAGCAGGATCCCGCCGAGCATGATGCCGCGCAGGTAGAACACCTTCTGGTAGCCGCTCATGATCTCGGCCCACGGGGACACGATCCGCGTCTCCGGCGGGCCCTGCTCGTAGCTGAACGCGTCGGTGTCGGTCCTGCCGCCCTGGTACGAGGGCCACTTCGGCAGCCGCTTGGGCTGGCCGTTCTCGTCGGGGTCGTAGTAGGGCTTGAACTGGTACATGTTGTACGTCGACTCGTCCGGGAAGCGCGGCCGCGACCAGTGGAACGAGCGGAAGAAGTCACGGGCGACCACCTTCAGGTAGTCGCCGGGCTGCGACAGGATCGCCCGGGTGGCGAACGCGCTGGCGGCGTCGTTGGTGATCTCGGTGAACTTCTTGTTGGCGCCCCACCGGTGCAGCACCTCGCCCGTGCCCGTGCCGTCGCCGTTGCCCTGACCCCACAGGTACCACTGCGCGTAGTCCTTGCGCTGGTTGACCGGGTCGTTGATGCACAGCAGCAGGAGCTGGACCTCCTTGTACTTGTCGATGTGCATCTTGTTGCAGTCGGCGAAGATGGCCGTGCGCATGTAGAGGATGAGGCCGTCGCTGTTGGTCATCGCGAGCTTCCCGTACGCGGAGGCGAACCAGCCCATGTAAGCGATCACCGGGATCATGGAGGCCGTGATGACGGCGGTGATCGGGCGCCAGCCGGTCCGCTTGACCAGCAGGTAGAGCACCACCAGCGCCAGGATCGGCAGGCCGATCGAGCGTGTCAGCCACGTCAGCGCCAGCAGCAGGCCGACCACCGCGCCCGCCTGCCACGACAGCCGCCGCTTCCACAGCACCAGCGTGATCACGCCCACCACGAGCAGCGTGAACATGGTGTCGGACATCACCATCTGCTCGAGCTGGATCTGGTACGCGTCGAACAGCATCGGCGCCGCCGCCAGCGTGGCGCCCCACTTCGGCAGCCTGAACTTGATCCGCAGCAGCGCGTAGATCAGGCAGGCCGTGGCCAGGCCCATCAGGTGCTGGGTGAAGATCGCCAGTGCGAAGCTGTGGAACGGCTTGAGCAGCAGCAGCCAGAAGCTGTAGCCGTCGGGCCTGATCGGGTGCGGCCTCGGGTGCAGCGCCACCGAGACGTACTCGTACGAGTCGTTGAACCACATGGCCGGGCCGTAGCCGAGCATGGTGATGAGCCGCAGCACGGCGCCTACGCCGAAAGCCGCGGCGAACACCCGATGCCGGCGCACCATGGACAGCGCGCGAGCTGCCCGGCCAGGGGCGGAGTGGTCCACAGGGGTAATCTCCGCGACGCTCACCATGGTGTAAAGAATGCCAGTCGTTTTTGGGTCTTGACCCGAACACCATGGGGCAGAGGGCATGATGGTTCACTGGAACAGCCTTAACTGAAGGGTAGACACGTGGAACTGACGGTGGTCATGCCCTGCCTCAATGAGGCGGAGACCGTGGAAGTCTGTGTACGCAAGGCACTGGCGTGCATGGCGGAGCACGGCATCGAGGGCGAAGTGCTGATCGCCGACAACGGCAGCACGGACGGCTCGCAACAGCTCGCCCGCGACGCCGGCGCCCGCGTGGTCCACGTCGACGAGAAGGGCTACGGCAACGCCCTCATGGGCGGGATCAGGGCGGCGCGCGGCAAATACGTCATCATGGGCGACGCCGACGACTCCTATGACTTCACCTCGCTGCTGCCGTTCGTCGAGCAACTACGCGACGGCGCCGACCTGGTGATGGGAAACCGCTTCAAGGGCGGCATCTCCCCCGGTGCCATGCCGCCGCTCCACCGCTACCTCGGCAACCCGGTGCTGTCGTTCATCGGCCGGCTGTTCTTCCCGTCGGCGATCGGCGACTTCCACTGCGGGCTGCGCGGCTTCCGGCGCGACTCGATCCTGCGGCTGCAGCTGCAGACGGGCGGCATGGAGTTCGCCTCCGAGATGGTGGTGCGCTCCACGCTCTCCGGGCTGGACGTGCGCGAGGTCCCCACGACGCTCTCGCCCGACGGCCGCTCCCGCCCGCCGCACCTGCGCTCCTGGCGCGACGGCTGGCGCCACCTGCGCTTCCTGCTCCTCTACAGCCCGAAGTGGCTGTTCTTCTACCCCGGCGTCCTCATGATGCTCCTCGGCCTCGCCGCCGGGACGGCTCTGACGTTCGGGCCGGTGGAGATCGGCGAGCTGGCCTTCGACGTCGACACCCTGGTCGGGTCGTCCGCTCTGGTGGTGATCGGCTTCCAGGCGGCGCTGTTCGCGGTGTTCACCAAGGTGTACGCGGCCGAGGAGGGCTTCCTGCCGGAGTCGCCGCGCATCCGCAAGCTGATCGACGTGGTGAGCCTGGAGAAGGGGCTCGTGGTCGGCGGCCTGCTGGCGCTCGCCGGTCTGGTCGGCCTGGTGATGTCGCTGGTCCACTGGCAGGTGCGCAGCTTCGGTGAGCTGGACCCGCGGGAGTCGCTGCGCATCGTGGTGCCCTCCGCCACGGCGCTGATCATGAGCTTCCAGACGATCTTCGCCTCGCTCTTCGTCAGCATCCTGGGCATCCGGCGCACCCGGGAGAGCTCCATCGACGTCGCAGCCAAGGCCGCCGAGGAGGCCGCGGAAGCGGTCTCCCTGGAGGACTCCAAGCGCTGATCCCCTGCCCCCTACCGACCTCGCGGCGCCCACGGTGTGGGCGCCGTTCCCATTGGGCCACAGGGCCGCCGGAGAGTGACGTGTCGTGTGGGGGAAGTGGGTTCGAGGCGGGATGGGAGACCCGTAGGCTTAGGACTATGTCCCAGCACATCTTGACCGCCGTCGCGTGGCCGTACGCTAACGGCCCCCGCCACATCGGGCACGTCTCCGGGTTCGGCGTGCCGTCCGACGTCTTCAGCCGCTACCAGCGGATGGCGGGCAACAAGGTGCTGATGGTGTCAGGCACCGACGAGCACGGCACGCCCATCCAGGTGCAGGCCGACAAGGAGGGCGTGAGCGCCAGGGAGCTGGCCGACCGCTACAACCGCGTCATCGCCGAGGACCTCACCGGGCTGGGGCTCTCCTACGACCTGTTCACCAGGACCACGACGAAAAACCACTACGCCGTCACTCAAGAGATCTTCAAGGGCCTCTACGACAACGGCTATATCTTCCCCAGGACCACGATGGGGGCGATCTCGCCCTCGACCGGCCGCACGCTGCCCGACCGCTACATCGAGGGCACCTGCCCGATCTGCGGTTACGACGGCGCGCGCGGCGACCAGTGCGACAACTGCGGCAACCAGCTCGACCCGATCCAGCTGATCAACCCCAAGAGCCGCATCAACGGCGAGACGCCCACGTTCGTCGAGACCGAGCACTTCATGCTCGACCTGCCCGCCTTCGCCGGGGTGCTCGGCTCCTACCTGCAGTCCAAGCAGGGCGAGTGGCGGCCCAACGTGCTGAAGTTCGCGCTCAACCTGCTCGGCGACCTGCAGCCGCGCGCGATCAGCCGCGACCTCGACTGGGGCGTGCCGATCCCGCTCGACGGCTGGCGCGACCAGCCCAACAAGCGGCTGTACGTCTGGTTCGACGCGGTGATCGGCTACCTGTCGGCCTCCATCGAGTGGGCCAGGCGCTCGGGCGACCCCGACGCGTGGCGCGAGTGGTGGCAGAATCCCGACGCCCGCGGCTACTACTTCATGGGCAAGGACAACATCGTCTTCCACGCCGAGATCTGGCCGGCGATGCTGTTCGGCTACAACGGGCAGGGCGCGCGCGACGGCTCGGCGGGCTCGCTCGGCGCGCTCAACGTGCCCTCTGAGGTGGTCTCGAGCGAGTTCCTGACCATGGAGGGCAAGAAGTTCTCCTCGTCCAGGCAAGTAGTAATTTACGTACGAGATTTCCTGGCGCGCTACGACGCCGACGCGCTGCGCTACTACATCGCGGTGGCAGGCCCGGAAAATCAGGACACCGACTTCACCTGGCAGGAGTTCGTCAACCGCAACAACGGCGAGTTGGTGGCAGCCTGGGGCAATCTGGTCAATCGGTCGATCTCGATGGCGGCGAAGAACTTCGGGGTCGTGCCGGAGCCGGGCGACCTGACCGACGCCGACCGGGCGCTGCTGGAGCGCTCGCGCAACGCGTTCGCGCCGGTGGGCGCGGAGCTGCAGAGGTCTCGCTTCAAGAACGCGATCACCGAGGCGTTCGACGTGGTCCGCGAGGCCAACAAATACCTGGCCGAGCAGGAGCCGTGGAAGCTCAAGGAGGACCCGGAGCGGCAGAAGTCGATCCTGCACGTCGCGCTCCAGGTCGTCGACGACGCCAAGACGATGCTCACGCCGTTCCTGCCCGGCTCGTCCAACAAGGTCTTCACCATGCTCGGCGGCGAGGGCGTGTGGGCCGGCATGCCGGAGATGCGCGACGTCGACGAGGACGGCGGCACCTCCTACCCGGTCATCACCGGCGACTACGACGGGGCGGCCCGCTGGGAGCACCGGCCGATCAAGCCGGGCACGCCGCTCGCGCCGCCCGTGCCGCTGTTCAAGAAGCTCGACCCCAAGGTCGTGGACGAGGAGCTGGCCCGGCTGGGCGAGTGATCGGGCGCTACCTTGGATGGCGTGACCAAGCTTCCTGCCGCTCCGGAGCCGCTCTCCGCCCCTGTGTTCGACAGCCACTGCCACCTCGACATCATGGTCGGCAACAGGCAGGCGTCGTCCGGTGACCCGGTGGCGCAGGCCGCACAGGCGGCGGAGGCCAGCGTGCGCGGCATCCTGGAGGAGGCCAGGGCGGTCGGCGTGATCCGGCTGGTCACGATCGGCTACGACCTGAAGTCGTCCCGGTGGAACGCCGAGGTCGCGGCCGAGCAGGAGGGCGTGTACGCCGGGGTGGCCATCCACCCGAACGAGGCCCACGAGGCCACCCCGGAGGTCCTGGCCGAGATCGAGAGGCTGGCGCGGCTGCCCGAGGTGCGCGCGGTGGGGGAGACCGGGCTCGACTACTTCCGCGACTGGGCGAGCAAGCAGGACCAGCACGCGAGCTTCCGCGCGCACATCGAGATCGCCAAGCGCACCGGCAAGGCCCTGGTCATCCACGACCGTGACGCGCACGACGACGTGCTCAAGGTGCTGAGCGACGAGGGCGCGCCGGACAAGGTCGTCTTCCACAGCTTCTCGGGCGACGCCGAAATGGCGAAAAAGTGCGCCGAAGCTGGATATTTCATGTCTTTCTCCGGGCCGGTCACGTACAAGAACGCCGGCTACCTCCGAGAGGCCGCCCACGTCGCGCCCCCGGAGCTCATGCTGGTCGAGACCGACGCCCCCTACCTGCCGCCGGTCCCGCACCGGGGCAAGCCGAACGCCCCCTACCTCATCCCTCTCACCATGCGCTGCCTGGCGGAGGTCAAAGGGGTCCATCCGGATCGGCTGTGTGAGGCGATCAGCGCCAACGGAGTCACAGTCTTCGGCGAGTGGTGACCATCTTTCGGTGAACCCGCCGAAGCGGCGGGTGACGCCTCGCTAACGTTCGGGCGGTCCTGACCGTTCCGGAGGTGGTTCGTGCGAGGAAAGAGGCGTGCGCCGCGTCCGCCGATCCCCTGGCGTTCACCGTGGACGCCGGTCGTGTGCCTGGCGGGCGCCGCGGCGCTCGGGGCACTTGTGGCGGTGTCGTACCTGGTCAAAGAGGTCGTCGTGATCGTCGACGGACAGCGCACGGAGGTCCGCGCGTTCGCGGGGACCGTGCGCGACGTGCTCGCCGAGGCCGGCGTCTCGGTGGGGTACGGCGACGCCGTGCGCCCGGCCGCGCAGGAGGACGTCGCCGACGGGTCCACCATCGAGGTACGCCACGCGCGCCCGATCACCCTGACCCTGGACGGCCGCACCAGCAGGCACCTGGTCACCGCCACGAACGTCGGCGACGCCCTGGCCGAGCTCGACCTCACCCCGGCAGCCGGTCAGGCGTCCGCGCCGCCGTACGACGCGGTGCCGCTGTCGGGGATGCGGCTCACCTTCTACACCAGGCGCAAGGTGTACGTGGTCGCGGGCACCGCCCCGATCACCACGCACACCACTGCCAGGACGGTACGCGACGTGCTCAGGCAGAACGGGGTCCCGCTGCGCCGCGGCTACGTGGTGACGCCTC
The DNA here is from genome assembly GCF_040674955.1 of Nonomuraea sp. NPDC049695. Taxonomy (NCBI): domain Bacteria; kingdom Bacillati; phylum Actinomycetota; class Actinomycetes; order Streptosporangiales; family Streptosporangiaceae; genus Nonomuraea; species Nonomuraea sp. NPDC049695. The sequence goes on from NZ_JBFANV010000036.1 coordinate 91,239, forward strand.
CGCTCGACAGCTTCCCCAAGGACGGAACGGTCATCACGGTCGCGCCACCGCACACCATCCCGATCCGCCCGGACGTCATGGCGCTCGACTGGCAGGCGCTGGCCGCGTGCCTGGCCAACGGCGACCCCCAGGCGTACAACCCGGACGGGCCCTACTACGGGATGTACCAGTTCAGTCCGCCGGTGTGGGAGGCCGTGGGCGGGATGGGACTGCCCAGCAGCTGGCCGGTGGAGGAGCAGACGTACCGGGCCCAGGTGCTCTACCAGCAGATGGGCGACCGGTGGCAGACCCAGTGGCCGACCTGCGGCGACCGCCTGCTCAGCTGACCCCCGGCGCCCTGGGCCGGGCCGCCCGGCCTTTGCCGCACCAGCCCGGCCCTGGCCCGTCTGCCCTTGTGCACGTGGCCCGCTCCTGGGCCGCCCACCTCCTCCTTGCCTCCCCGAAGGACCCTGGCCCACGTCGGCGGCGTAGGACACTTACGGCGATACGCCCCACCAGACGAGGGGGCCTGTCAGCCGGACAGCGACGCGCCGAAGTCGGCGCCCTTGGCGGGCTGGATCGGCTGAAGGGTGTCGGCGTTGCGTCCGGCCACCGAGACCTTCCCGTACGGCTGCGCATCCGGCTGCCCCACGAAGAGCTTGTTGCCGCTGAAGGCCACCGACCAGCCGAACAGCCCGTCGCCGGCAGGCAGCCGCCTGTCCTCCGCGGCGTTCTTCCAGGAGATGACCCGGACGCCGCCTCCGTAGGGCGCCCCGATGGCCAGCCTGCCGTCCGCCGAGGCGGCCATCGAGAACCCGAAGGCCTGCTTGCCCTCCTGCGTCACCCTCCTCGTGGGCCTCCTGCCAGGGTCGAGCAGCTGCACGTAGCCGGCCCCCGGCGAGCTCACGGCGTACCCGGAGCCCTCGGCGTACGCCACCGCGTAGCCGTACCGGTCGCCGGAGACGTCGGTCGGCGAGTCGAGCTTCAGCGTCGAGAGCTTGGGCGCCAGCACGTCCTCGATGAAGACGACCGAGCCGGAGTCGATCTTTCCGGTCTCCACCTGGCGGCCCGCGCCGTCGTCGTTCTCGTACGGGACACCGACGACCAGCTCGTTCCCGGGCCCGAACGCCATGGACCAGCCGAACTGGTCGCCGACCTCGCCGTTGCCCCGCACGTCGTCGGACTCCTGGCTGATCCTGCTCAGCCGGCCCGCGCCCTTGCGTACGTAGACGGCGCCCGCGTCCGGCAGCTGGTTCTCGTCCTCGTACGGCGCGCTGATCGCCACCAGGTCGCCGTGCGCGGCCAGCGACCAGCCGAAGTGCGCGAACCGCTGCGGCTGGGGCGCGGTCAGACGCTGCGGCGGCGCGGCGCCGCCGCCGCCGTAGACGACGTACGCGGCCCCGGCGTCCTCGGTGCCGTCCACGTCCGCGTACGGCGCGCCGATCACCAGGTCGGCGCAGGCGTCGGCGTTGACCTTGGCCAGCCGTACGGACCAGCCGAAGGCGTCTCCTCTGGCCAGATCCGGGACGGTGACGGGGACGACCTTGTCGCCGGAGAGCACGTTCACCGAGCCCTTCTGGTCGTCGGCGAACGGGTCGCCCACGGCCACGTCGTCCACGCCGTCGCCGTCGAAGTCGGCCGCTCCGGTGCAGGCCGCCGCCGTGGTCGTGGACATCAGGGGCGCTCCGGCGGTCAGCATGAGCGCGATCACCGCAGATCGGATCATCATCACAACCCGACCTCGATCTGCTTGCCGTTCTCGAGCATGGTCGCCGTCATCTTCACGGGTGTGCGGTACATGGCCAGATCGAACACGAACGCGCTGTCCACGCGGCCGCCCGGCAGGATGGCGGGGGGCAGCGTGACGGCGGCCGGGTCGTGCTCGCCGCCCCGATCGTCGATCATGGTGACGACGGGCTGGATCAGCTGCCTGCGCTCGCCGCCCGGGTTGATCATCGTCCAGCGGACCACGCAGAGCTGCCCCTGGGTCGCTGTCTTGCCCTCGTACTCCTTCAGCCCGCACTCCGGCGCCGAGGCGACGATCGCGATGGGGTCATCGAAGTTGGCGCCCAGCGCGAACCGGCGGCCCACGTCGTTGGGGCGCGCCGAGGCGGCCGCCTGGGAGGAGGGGGGTCCGGAGGTCGTGGTGATGGCCGTGTTGCGGCCGGAGGTGACGATCAGGACGGCCACCGTCACCACGATGGCCAGCACTGCCGCCGCCGCGGCGATGAGCCACCTTGTGCCCTTTGTCCTCGAACCGCCCAGCGTGTCAGGCTCGTCGCCCAGCGGCACCGCCGTGGCGTCCTCTGCTGTACGGCCTTGGCCCGGCAGCGCCGCCGTGTGGCCCTCTGCCGTACGGCCGCCTTGGCCCGGCGGCAGGGCTGCCGTGGGGCCTTCGCCCGGCCCAGCCGCTGTATCGCCTTGGCCCGGCAGGGCACGGCCTTGGGCCGCAAGGGCACCGCCTTGGCTCGGCAGGGTGCCGCCTTGGCCAGGGAGGGCCGCCGTACGGCCCTGGCCCGGTAAGGCCTCCGTACGGCGCTCGCCGGGCTGGGTCTCGGTGCCGGGGAGCCCGCCCTGCCGCAGTTGCGCCTCCTGGCCGTGCGACCGTGCCTGCTCCTTCTTCCTCGCCAGCGCCTCGGCCTGGGCCTGCTCCTTCTCCCGAGCCTGGGCCTCCCAGCGCGCGAACTCCTCCTTGGCTGCCTCCTCCTCCCTCCTGGCCAGCTCCTCGATCGAGGCCTGACTCTGCTGAGGGGGCGGCGTGCCGGCCGTACCGACTTGGCCGCCGAACGCGCCCGGCGGACCGGACACGCCGGGGGCACCCGGAACGCTGGGACCCGGAACGCTGGGACCCGGAACGCCTGGAACGCTTGCAGCTCCCGGAGTGCTGCTGGGAGCGCCCGGTACGACAGAAGCCCGGCGGCCCGTGGCGTCGCTCGGCGGGGGAGTCGTGAACGTGGCCGTGATGTCCGGCTCGTCCACGACGTTCTGCGGCGGCTGCCAGTCGCTGAGCATCTCGTTCGCGACCAGGGTGGGCGGATCGGCGGCCCGCGCCGGCGTGCTCCCTCCCACCAGGGCGATCAGCAGATCCTGCGCCGTCGGCCGCAGGATGGGGTCCATCGAGGTGGCCCGCCGTACCAGCTCGTTGAGTGGCGCGGGCAGCGCGCCCAGCTCGGGCGGGTTGTTCAGTACGCGCGTGGCCAGCGTGATGGCGTCGCCGCGGCCGAAAGGATGCCGCCCGTTGCCCGCGTACGCGACCAGGCAGCCCCAGGCGAAGATGTCGGCCGCCGGGGTGACGAGCTCGCCGCGTACCTGCTCCGGGGCCCACCATCCAGGGCTGCCTAATAATTCACCGGAGAGCGTGAATCCGGTCTCCCGGTCGAGCGCCCTCGCGATGCCGAAGTCGATCACCCTGGGCCCCGACAGCGAGAGGATCACGTTCGCCGGTTTCAGGTCCCTGTGCACCAGCCCCGCCACGTGGATGGCCGCCAGCGCCGCCGCCACCCCCAGCGCGACGCCGTGCAGCGGCCCCGGCTCCAGAGCCCCGTATGTCGTGATCTGGTCGGAGAGCGGGGTGCCCGCGATGTACTCGGTCACCATGTACGGACGGCCGTCCCCGGTGTTGCCGTTGTCCAGCACCTGAGCCGTGCAGAACGACGCCACCCGGCGAGCGTTCTCGACCTCGGCATGGAACCTGGCCGCGAACCCCTCCTGGTTGGCGAACTCCGCCTTGACGACCTTGAGCGCGACAAATCGCCCCGTCGGCGCCCGTGCGAGGAACACGGTCCCCATGCCGCCCTCGCCGAGCCGGCCCAGCAGCCGGTACGGCCCGATCTCCCGCAAGTCCGTCGGGCGGAGCGGCGCGGCGCCCGTTGGCTCCATGAGGGACGTCCCTTCCTGTTCCACGCCATCCTCTCCTTTGGTCTCCCCAAGCGCCATCGCTGGTTCTTCGATGCGAGAGACTGATTGGATGATGAGGCTGTTGGGCCCAGCGGAAATACGTATTTTGGCGGACAAGCTAGATCTTCGTCCGACAAAAAAGCTAGGCCAGAACTTCGTGATCGACGCAGGGACTGTCCGGCGCATCGTCCGCGTCGCCGATCTGTCGGAGAACGACGTGGTCATCGAGGTCGGGCCGGGTCTCGGCTCGCTCACGCTCGCGCTCCTGCCGTCGGCCGCGCACGTGGTGGCCGTCGAGATCGACCCGGTGCTCGCCCGCCAGCTCCCCATCACCGTCGCCGAGCGCGGGGGGTCCGAAAAGCTCACGGTCGTGAACGCGGACGCGATGAGGATCACCCCCGACGACCTGTCCGGCTTCACCCCCACGGCCCTGGTCGCCAACCTCCCCTACAACGTCGCCGTCCCGGTGCTGCTCCACCTGCTCCAGCTCTTGCCGTCCCTGCGCAAGGGCCTGGTCATGGTCCAGTCGGAGGTGGCCGACCGCCTCGCCGCCGGCCCCGGTTCCAAGGTGTACGGGGTGCCGTCGGTCAAGGCCGCCTGGTATGCGGACGTCCGCCGCGCAGGTCCGGTTGGCCGTACCGTCTTCTGGCCCATCCCCAACGTCGATTCCGGCCTCGTCTCATTGGTACGGCGGGAGCCGCCGGCCACGAAGGCGTCGCGCGAGGAGGTGTTCGCGGTGGTGGACGCCGCCTTCGCGCAACGAAGGAAGACCCTGCGAGCGGCCCTCTCCTCGTGGGCGGGCAGCGCGGCGCAGGCGGAGGAGGCGCTCCGCGCGGCCGGAGTGGACCCGTCCGCCCGGGGCGAGCAACTGGACGTCCACGCCTTCGCCCGCATCGCCGAGTCCAGACCGTAACCGCCGGGGCGGAGGGGGGCGATCCTGGCCTGCGCCCTGAAGATTTCCACAACCTCTCGCGCCTTCCCTCCCGCCATCCACAGAACCACGTTCGGCCTCAAGCCGCCGCACCCCGCCGCGTGATCCTGGCCTCCCGTCCCCACAGGAGGCCAACATGATCAAGCTACGACCGGCCATCGCCGGCGCACTCTTCGCAGCCCTCGCCATCTCCGCCGACCCGGCTCGAGCAGCCTCCCTCACTCCGCGTCCATGCGCACGAGTGGACCTCTGCCGTCCATGTGGACGGGTGGGCCTCTGCCGTCCATGCGGACGGGTGGGCCTCTGCCGTTCATGCGGACGAGCGGGCCTCTGCCGTTCATGCGCACGAGTGGATCGGTGCACCCGACAACCCTGGAGGCCGCCGGCGTCTCCGAAGCAGGCGGGGCGCTGCTGCGATCCGCGCCCCCACCCGCGCCCGGCAGGCAGACGCACCCGCGGCGAGATCGCCGCCGCCGCGGCTCTCGCCCAGCGGGGCGTGCCCTTCTCGTGGGGCGGAGGTTCGGCGGGCGGTCCCACCATCGGCATAGGCAGGGGAGCCGGGACGCGAGGCTTCGACTGCAGCGGCCTGACCCTCTACGCCTGGGCCCGGGCGGGCGTGGCCCTCGGCCACTACACGGGCACGCAGTTCCGCCAGGGCCGCCGCGTTCCGCTCAGCGCGCGCCGCACGGGCGACCTGATCTTCTTCGGCGGCGGCACAGGTGACCCCACCCACGTGGCCCTGTATCTAGGGGGCGGGTTGATGATCCACGCCCCCAAGACAGGCGACGTGGTGAAGACGACGGACTTCCTCGGCTCCCGTTACTACCGTGCCGTCTTCCGCGGCATGACCCGTCCCGGCTGAGCCGCTCAGCGCCGAGCGCAGACCTCCACCAGATCCTTGACCAGCCCGGAGAGCGTCGCCTGGTCCTCCTCCCTGGAGGGCTCGTACTCCATGAGCCCGAGCCCCACGACCTCGAACCGTTCAGCCACGGCGGAGACCAGTGAGAGCAGCCCATCGGGACGCAGTCCGCCAGGCGCGGGGCTCCCCACACTCGCGAAGATCTCCGGATCGAGCACATCGAAGTCGATGTGCACGTAGACGGCGGCCTCGTCATGGATCTCCGCGATCGCCTCGGCAAGGGCCGCACCGGAATCCGCCACGGTCAGCCGGCGGATCATGCGGTCCTCGACGAACGCCAGCTCCGCAGGATCAAGATCGCGCACCCCCGCCAGCACGATCCGCCCCGGATCCAGCCGGTCCCCCGGCACCAGCCCTGCGGGCCCGTCCCCGGTGAGCGCCCGCAGCACCATCCCATGAAAGGCCCCAGAAGGTGAGGAGTCCGGCGTGTTCAGGTCCCCATGCGCGTCGAACCACACGACGACCAGCCGATCCCCGTGCCTCTTCCTGGCCGCCGCCACCGGCTCCAGCTCGACCCCGCAATCCCCACCGGTGGTCACCACGAGGCCATCGGCGGCCAGTGCGACGGCCTCACGCACCCTGGAGGCGGTGAGGACCAGATCGTCATCGACCTCCACCCGCACGCGACGGTCGGCGTGCACCATGTCGGCCAGCAACCGCGCCCCTTCGCGCAACCGCTCCGCCGTACGCGCCCCCGACCCTCGCCACTGTGGCACCTCGACAACCGTCACCTCGGACAACGCGCCCTCCTCAACCCTCAACGCGAGCTACCACTCCAGGATGGCGAGCCCACGGCCACACCGTCCAACGAGGTCTGCCTCGGCAAGCCACCCTCGCGCCCCATCATGGCCGGCTGCTGCCCTGTGGACCGCCAATACCCGACGCAATAGTCGCCAGGTAACTGGTAGCCTGGCGACTATGAGTACATCGGGTCAGCGATCGACGCTGGGACTGGCGGTGCTCTCCCTCTTGCGGGAGGCCGAGTACCGGCAGGAAGGCGCGATGCATCCGTACAAGATGCAGCGCCTGATCAAGGACCGTGGCAAGGCCGAGGTGGTCAACGTCGGGCAGCGCGCCAGCCTCTACCGGACCATTGAGCGGCTGCACAAATCCGGATTGATCGAGGTACGGGAGAGTGGCCGGGAGGCCAACCGTCCTGAGCGGACCCTGTACGCCCTGACCGACAAGGGTCGCTCGGTCTGGCGCGAGTGGATGCTGGACGCGCTGGCCAACCCGACGCGGAAGTATCCGGAATTTCCGGCGGCAATCTCGTTCATCCCGCTGCTGGACGTCCGCGAGGTGCTGGAGCAGTTGGAGAAACGCGAAGAGAATCTCGCCGACGAGCTGGCGCGCCTCCAAGCTGTCGTGGCCGAAGGGGAGCAGTGGGGGCGGCTCTTCGTGCTGGAGATGGAGTACCTGCGCGCCACCACCGCCGCCGAGCTGGAGTGGGTCCGCTCTGTCGCCGCCGACCTACGCTCCAGCGAGATCGCGTGGACCACGGAGTCACTGGTCGCGGCCGCCTCCGAGCACCCCGACGAAGACGATCCCCGCTGACGCCCGACCTCCGGGCTCTTCATAGTGATCAGGAAGTGTCATCATGCTTGACGTTCTCATCATCGGCGCCGGAACCGGCGGTCTCTGTCTGGCCCAAGGGCTCAAGCGCGCCGGCATCAACGTCGCCGTCTACGAACGCGACCGGACCCGGCGCGACGGCCTGCAGGGCTATCGAGTCGGGATCGATGCCGACGGCAAGCGTGCCTTGAAGGACAACCTGCCGCCCGACTTGTACGACACATTCATCGCCACCTGCGCCCAGCGGCCGATCTACGGCAACCAGCTCACTCACGAGCTGAAGTTCCTCTTTTCGGCGGGCCCGGAGGTCCTCAAGTCAGAGGACCGCCCGTCGGAGGAGGAGCAGGACGAGTCGGTCAGCCGCATGACGCTACGACAGGTGCTGCTCACCGGCATCGAGGATCTCGTGCACTTCGACAAGGAGTTCTCACACTACGAGCAGCATCCCGACGGCAAGGTGACCGCGCACTTCACCGACGGCACCACGGCCACCGGCGACCTGCTGGTGGCCGCCGACGGCGCCCATTCGAAGGTGCGGGCACAGTACTTGCCGCACGCGAAACTCGCCGACACCGGCCTGATCGGGATCACCGGCAAGACTCCGCTCACCCCGCAGACCGCCGCGCTGCTGCCTCAGCGGATGACCGAAGGAGTCAGCATGGTGCACGGTCCCAAGGGATTCATGTGCGTCATCCATGTCATGCGCTTCAAATGGGACGCCGACGGCAGGCCCAGGACCGGCATCGGCACCACCGACGCCGAGGCCATCGCTGCCTGGCCCGGCATGCTCTACGACAACAGCCGCGACTACATCATGTGGGGCTTCGCCGCCTCCGAACGGTGGCTCCCCCGAGACATCTCCCGCATGCGTGGCGCCGACATCCAGCGCCTGGTGCTGGAGATGACCCAAGACTGGCACCCCAACCTGCGCACGATCTTCTCCCTCGGCGACCCCGGCAGCAGTTTCCCGCTCACCATCCGCACCTCCGAGCCGATCCCGCAGTGGCAGACCAGCAACGTCACCCTGATCGGCGACGCCATCCACACCATGACACCCGGCCGTGGCGTTGGCGCAAACACCGCCCTGCGCGACGCGCGGCTGCTGACCCGCAACCTGCTCAAGGTCCACCGCGGCGAGCTGCCTCTGCTGGAGGCCGTACACGACTATGAGACGCGGATGACCGCCTACGCCTGGGACGCGGTCGTCAAGTCCCGCGCCCAGATGGACGGGCACTCCATCCTGCACAAGGACGGCCTGGCGGCGGACCTGGTACGAGCCGGCATGCGCACCGCGATGCGGGTCATGGACCACCTTCCGCCGGTCAAGCGCAGAATGGTCGCCGCCGAGTCCACCTTCCGCGGCGCCGGCCGCGACGACGAGGCCTAGTTGTACTGACCCGGGAGGTTGATCAAGCGGGCGATGGGCGGCTTATTGCCGATCGCGGTGTGTGGTCGGTGGTGGTTGTAGGTGTGAAGCCACGCAGATAGAGCGGCGCGGCGCTCGCTTTCTGAGAGGTAGCAGCGGGCATATCCCCAGCCGTCGGCAAGGGTGCGGTGGAATCTCTCGATTTTTCCGTTGGTCTGCGGACGGCGGGGCCGCGTGCGGGAGTGTTTGATCCGAAGTTCGCTGCAGGTGTCCCGCCAGAGATGTGACACGTATGCGGCCCCGTTGTCAGACAGCACCCGCTCCACGGTGACGCCGCGGTCGGCGAACCAGGTCACGGCTCGGCGAAGTACCGCGGTGGCCGTGGTTGCTGTCTCGTCGTCGTGAACCTCGGCGTAGGCGACACGGGAGTGGTCGTCGATCACGGTGTGGACGAATGCGCAGCCCATCTTCGGGTTGTGGTGGCGGTTCTTCAGTTTTCCTTTCGTCCTGGCCCTGTTGCGTGCTCCTTGTTCGCGGCCGACGAATCGCCACCCGCCGCCGTCAGGGATGTTGCCGAGCTTCTTGACGTCGACGTGGATCATCGAACCCGGGTAGCGGTGTTCGTAGCGGCGCACCGGTTCGCCTGTCGCACGATCGAGATAGCTCAGGCGACTGATCTGGCAGCGCCGAAGCACCCGGTGTGCGGTTGATGGTGCGACCCCGGTCAATGCTGCGAGTTGGACCGGGCCGATGCGCTTACGAAGGCGGAGCGAGACGATTCGTCTGGTCGTCGCCACCGGTGTCTTCGAGGGGCTGGTGCATGGACGCGAGGATCTGTCGGTCATCGGCTGCCCGTTCGCGTACCGGGTGGCCCATCGTTTGACGGTGGGCCACGAGCACTGAAATCGCGCAGCGACCTCTCGGATCGGGACGCCGTGGTCGACGACCAGTTGCGCGACCTTGAGGCGGGCTCGCGGGGTCAGGGCGGCGTTCGCGTGGCTCACAGGCTCGGCTCCTTCACCCGGAGCGCCTCGGTGCGAGGCGTCTGTTGTTTGAGCGCTCGCAGCGATAGCCCGACCGCGAGCAAGAGGCTCGCGATGCAGACGCCGAGGGCGACGTGGTAGCCCATCTCGAATGCACTACGAGCGGTGTCCTGCATATGGGCGGGGATTCCTTGCAGGTTCCCGGTAGCGATGGAGGCGGAGCCAGAGCCCGTGTCCCCGAATCGCGAGTTGGTCCAGGTGTGCTGGGTTGTGGCTGCACCGATAGCGCCGACGAGCGCCAGTCCTACGGCGGTGCCGAGCTGGCGAGAGGAGTTCAGGACAGCCGAGGCAGCACCTGCGACGGGCCCGGCGATGTTGCGCATGGCCACGTGGGTGATCCCGGGGACCAGCAGGCCGAAACCGATCCCAGCAGCCACGTAGCCGACGGCCGCGACCACGAATGGGCTCGTCGATGACAGTGTGCTCAGAGCGGCGACGCCGATCGCTCCGGCCGCACTGAGGGGCCACGGTGATTCCGGACAGCCTTCTTATGGGCGTAGAGCCTATGCGGCTGTTTGGGTTGAGAGGGACTCGTTGAGTACTTCCAGGGGT
>NZ_JBFANV010000037.1:0-98064 GCF_040674955.1 Nonomuraea sp. NPDC049695
GCCGGCATCTGGACCGAGAAGGGCTCGCGCATCCTGTGGATGGCCGACAGGCTGCGGGCCGGGGTCGTCTGGGCCAACACGTTCAACAAGTTCGATCCCGCCTCGCCGTTCGGCGGCTACAAGGAATCCGGTTACGGCCGCGAGGGCGGGCTGCACGGCCTGGAGGCATACCTCGATGTCTGATCGACGATTGACCGTGCGTAAAACGTACAAGCTCTTCATCGGTGGAGCGTTCCCGCGCTCGGAGAGCGGGAGGTCCTACCCGGTGACGAGAACGGAGCACGCCGCCAGAGCTTCGCGCAAGGACGCCCGCGACGCCGTGGTGGCCGCGCGCAAGGCGTTCCCCGGCTGGTCTGGTGCCACGCCGTACAACAGGGGGCAGATTCTCTACCGCGTTGCGGAGATGCTGGAGGGCCGCCGTGCGCAGTTCGCCGACGAGATCGGCGGCCCGCGCAAGCAGGCGATGGAGCAGACCGACGCCGCGGTGGACCGGCTGGTCTGGTACGCGGGCTGGGCCGACAAGATCGCCGCGGTGCGCGGATCGGCCAACCCGGTGGCGGGGCCGTACTTCAACCTGTCCTCGCCCGAACCGGCCGGAGTGGTGGCGGTCGTCGCGCCCGCCGACCCCCTGCTCGGCCTCGTCTCCGCCGTCGCGCCCGTGATCGTCACCGGCAACACCTGCGTCGTGGTCGCCTCGGAACGGGCGCCGCTGCCCGCGATCACGTTCGCCGAAGTGCTGGCGACCTCCGACCTGCCGGGCGGCGTCGTCAACATCCTCACCGGGCACCAGGCCGAACTGGCGCCCTGGCTGGCGGCGCACATGGACGTGAACGGGCTCGACCTCACCGGCGTGGGAGCCCCCGACCTGGCGCTGGCCTGCGCGCAGGCGGCGGCCGAGAACTTCAAGCGTGTGCTCGCAGCGGACAACGACCAAGGAACGAGACGCATGACCGCGTTCATGGAGACCAAGACGGTCTGGCACCCCGCCGGGATCTGATCGGCCCCGCACCCGCAAGGACACGGCAGATGGGCCGTGCCCTCGGGTCCCCCATCCCCGAATCTGGAGGAACCCCCATGGAACCCACCGGTGTTCTCGTCGTCGGGAGCATCACCGCGGACGTCACGGCGTTCAGCCGGCGGCTGCCGCGGCGCGGTGAGACCGTGCTCGGCGACGACTTCACCCTCGTACTCGGCGGCAAGGGCGCGAACCAAGCCGTGTCCGCGGCCCACTCCGGCGCGCCGACCTGGATGGTCGCCTGCGTGGGCCAGGACCCGTTCCGCGACATCGTGCTGTCCGGCCTGGAGACGCACGGCGTCACGCTCACCGAGGTCCGCACGGTCGAGGGCCGCACGGGCGTCGCCCACATCCGCGTGGACGCGTCGGGCGAGAACGACATCGTCATCACGCCGCTCGCCAACGCCTCCCTCGACGAGGCGATGGTCACGGAGAGCGTCGAACGCGTCCGCGACCGGGTCGGCGTCCTGCTGCTCCAGCTCGAGATCCGGACGGAGGTCGCCTGCCACGCGGCGCGGGCGGGCGCGGCGGCCGGGCTGACGGTGGTCCTGGACCCGGCGCCCGCCCAGGAGCTGCCGGACGACGTGTGGCCGTACCTCGACATCGTGACCCCGAACGAGAGCGAGGCCACCGTGCTGACCGGCGTGCAGGTCACCGACCTGGAGTCGGCGGGGCGGGCGGCGGCCTGGTTCCTGGAGCGCGGCGTGGGCCACGCGATCATCACCCTCGGCGCGGGCGGCGCCCTGTCGGTCACGAAGGAGCGCACCCGCCACTTCCCCGCATACGCCGTGACGCCCGTGGACACCACGGCGGCCGGCGACGCGTTCACCGGCTTCTTCGGCGGAGCCCTCGCCGCCGGGCTCGACGTGGACACCGCCATCCAGTACGGCATGGCGGCCGGCGCCCTGGCCACCACCAAGGCGGGAGCGAGCCCCTCGCTCCCCGGAAGGGACGAGGTCGAGCCCTTGATCAACACCTCTATGGAAGGAGCCCCCCGATGAGGCGCAACCAGGGAACGCTGAACGCCCAGCTCGCCCGCGTGATCTCCGAGCTCGGCCACACGGACACGATCGTCGTCACCGACGCGGGCCTCCCCATCCCGCGCGACGTGGAACGCGTGGACCTGGCCGTAAGGGAGAATCTGCCCCGATTCCTTGACCTGCTGGACGCGGTGCTCGACGAGGTGGCCGTGGAGGGCGTGCTGCTGTCCGAGGAGATCAAGCAGCACAGCCCGGACATGCTTGCCGCGATCAAGGAGCGGTTCGACCGGCTCGGCCTGACGCTGGAGTTCCTGCCGCACACCGAGTTCAAGCAGGCCACCGCCGGGGCCAGGGCGGCCGTGCGCTCCGGCGAGTTCACTCCGTACGCCAACGTCCTGCTCACCGCGGGCGTCGTCTACTGATCGGGGGCCTGGCATGCATCTCCAGCTGGCCGATGTGCGCAAGTCCTTCGGCGACAACAGCGTCCTGCGGGGCGTCAGCTTCGACGTCGGCCCCGGCGAGGTCGTGGCGCTCGTCGGGGAGAACGGGGCGGGCAAATCCACGCTCACCCGGGTGATCTCCGGCGCGCACCAGCCCGACTCCGGGCGGCTGCTGATCGACGGGACCGCGACGGTCCTCAAGGACCCGCAGGCCGCGATGGCGCAGGGCATCGAGGTCATCTATCAGGAGTTCCAGCAGAACCTGTTCCCGCACCTCAGCGTGGCCGAGAACATGTACGTGCTGGACCGCGAGCGCGCCTTCGGCCGCCTGTTCGTCTCCAAGCAGCGCATGGCCGCCGAGGCCAGGCAGGCGCTGCGCCGCCTGGGCATGGAGATCGACGTGCATCGCCAGGTCAGCGAGCTGAGCGTGGCCGAGCGGCAGATGCTCGAGATCGCCAAGGCCATGACGCACGAGCTGCGGCTGATCATCCTGGACGAGCCGACGGCGGCGCTCGACGAGCAGGAGTCGGAGCAGCTCTTCGCCCAGGTGAACCGGCTGCGCGAGGCCGGCGTCTCGGTGATCTACATCAGCCACCGGCTGGACGAGGTCTTCGCCTTGTCGGACCGCATCGTCGTGCTGCGCGACGGCCGGGTCACGCTCGACGCCCCCACCGAGCGGCTCACCCCGGCCGAGGTCGTCACGGGGATGGTCGGCGACGCCGTGGACGACTTCTACCCCAAGGAACGCAACGCCGGAGACGAGGTCGTCCTGGAGGTGCGTGGCGGGAGCGGCGCCCGCTTCCACGACGTCGATCTCCAGGTCAGGGCGGGCGAGGTGGTCGGCATCGGCGGCGTGGTCGGCTGCGGGCGCAGCGACCTGCTGCGCGCGCTGTTCGGCCTCCAGCCGCTGACCGGCGGTTCCGTGCTCGTGGACGGCTCCGGCGTACGCGTCGCGGGCGTCCAGGACGCGATCGGCAGCCGCATCGCCTACCTGTCGCCCGACCGGCAGGCGGAGGGCCTGTGCATGGGCCAGTCGGTCGAGTCGAACGTGTCGCTGGCCTCGCTGCGCGAGTTCAGCCCCGGGAGCGGTGTCGTACGGCGCGGCAAGGAGCGCGCGGCCACCGGCGCGGTCATCTCCGAGCTGCGGGTGCGCGCGGCCTCGCCGTCCGTCGCGGTGAGCTCCCTGTCCGGCGGCAACCAGCAGAAGGCCCTGTTCGCCAAATGGGTGATGACCAGGCCGCGGGTGCTGCTCATGGACGAGCCCACCCGTGGCGTGGACGTCGGTGCCAAGACCGAGATCTACCGGATCATCAACCGGCTCACCGCGGACGGCGTCGCCGTCCTGCTCGTGAGCTCCGACCTGCCGGAACTCGTCGCCATGTCCGACCGCGTGGTCGTGATGCGCGAGGGACGGCTCGTCGCCGAGCTGACCGGCGACGACCTCGACGAGCAGTCCATCCTCAAGCACGCACTGGTAGGTGCCGCATGACCTCGAAGCTCAAGACCGTCGCGGGCCGGCTGCGCGCGGTGTGGATGCTCCTCCTGGTAGGGATCGTCCTCTCGGTGGCCTCGCCGGTCTTCCTCACCCCCACGAACCTGCTCAACGTCGCGCTCGCGACCTCCGTGGCCGCGCTGCTCGCGGCCGGGCAGACGTACGTGATCATCCTGGCCGAGATCGACCTGTCCGTGGGCTCGGCGCTCGGCTTCTCCGCCGTCGTCACCGCCCTGACGCTCGGCAAGTACGGCCTGATCGCCGCGCTGGCCGCGGGCCTGGCCACCGGCGTGGCCATCGGGCTGATCAACGGCCTGCTCGTGACCAGGACCCGGATGCCGTCGTTCATCGCGACGCTGGCCACGATGTCGGTGTTCGCCGGGCTCACCCTGCATGTCACCTCGGGCAACCCCGTCCCGGTGACGGACTACGACTTCCAGGGGATCGGGCAGGCCAGGTTCGCGGGCGTGCCCGTGCCGGTGTGGATCATGCTGGTGGCGTTCGGTGTCTTCGGGTTCGTCCTGGCGCGCACCCGCTTCGGCCGGTACGTCTACGCCACCGGCGACAACGTCGAGGCCGCGCGGCTGTCCGGCATCAGGGTCCACCGCGTCAAGATCCTCGCCTTCGTCATCAGCGGCGTGCTGGCGTCCCTGGCGGGGTTCATCATCACCGCCCGCCTCTCCACGGCACAGCCGACCGCCGGCGCGGGCCTGGAACTGGACGCGATCGCGGCCGTCATCATCGGCGGCACCAGCCTGGCCGGCGGCCGCGGCACCCTGCTCGGCACCCTCGTCGGCGCGCTCGTCCTCGGCGTCATCGACAACGGGATGAACCTGCTCGACGTCTCCCCGTTCCTGCAGGACGTCGTGAAGGGCCTGGTCATTCTCCTGGCCGTCTTCCTCGACCGCAACGTGGACGTCCTGCGCAGGCTCGTCCCACGCAAGTCCGAATCCCCCGTACGCACCCCAGAACTCGCCCAGCACATCTGAAGGAAAGACCCATGCGCACTCCCCGTAAACTCGTCGCCGTCGCGATCCTGGCCGCCGTCTCCCTGACCGCCTGCAGCCGAGGCGGCGAGGAGACCGCCACGGGCGCCGCCCAGGCGTCCGGCAAGAAGGACGCCACGATCATCATGAGCACGCTCGGCAACCCGTTCTTCATCAGCGTGAAGGACGGTGCCGAGGCTCAGGCCGCCAAGAGCGGCATCACCCTGAACGTACAGAACGCCGACAACTCCGACGCCACCTTCCTCAACCAGGCGACGACCGCCATCTCCAAGCAGACCGGCATCCTCATCCTCGACCCGGTGGGCAGTCAGTCCGCCATCAGCTCCGTCACCCAGGCCAACTCGGCGAACATCCCCGTCATGGCGTTCGACCGCAAGCCGTCCGGCGGCAAGCTGGCCACGTTCGTCGGCTACGACGCCGTTCAGGCAGGCAAGAACGCGGCCGACGCGCTGGCCGAGGCCGTCGGCGGCAAGGGCAAGGTCGTCGAGATCCAGGGCATTCTCGGCACCAACGTGGCCCAGGACCGCAGCAAGGGCTTCCAGCAGCAGATCGCCACGCACAAGGACATCAAGGTCGTCGCCACGCAGGCGGCCGACTTCGACCGGTCCAAGGCCCTGAACGTGATGACGAACGTGCTGCAGGCCAACCCCGACATCGACGGCGTGTACGCGGCCAACGACGAGATGGCCATGGGCGTGCTGTCCGCCCTCAAGGCCCGCAACCTGGTGGGCAAGGTCAAGGTCGTCGGCAACGACGGCATCGCCGACGCCCTGGCCGCTGTCGCGGCGGGCGAGATGTACGCCACGAACGCCGAGTCGCCGTTCGCGCTCGGGCAGAAGGTCGTCTCTCTGGCCGCCGACGTCCTGGGTGGCAAGCAGGTGCAGGCCGACGAGACGCTGCAGGGCAAGCTGGTCAAGAAGGACAACGTGAAGGAGTACGCGGACTACCTCGTCGGCCTCGGCGACAAGTCCGGGGTCCCGGACAGCCTCAAGTAGGAGTGACCGCCTGCTCGGGGCTCGCCCGAGCAGGCGTTTCTACGTTCTCGCCAGCCGGTACTGGGTGGGCGTGACGCCGTACGAGCGGGTGAACCAGCGGGTGAGGTGGGCCTGGTCGGTGAACCCTGACTCGCTCGCGACCCGGGCGGCGGGGTGCCCCTGGGCGAGCAGGCGGCGAGCGGCGCGCAGCCGCAGCTGGCGCTGGTACTCACTCGGCGCCAGCCCATAGGCGCTCCGGAACGCCCGGTAGACGGCGTACCGGCTGGAACCGGTCCAGGCGGCGAGGTCGTCGGCGCCGATCGGATCGGCGTAGCGGTCGTGGATCAGCTCGCGCGCCTTCGCGGCGAGGTGCGCGACGGCGGGCGTGCCGAGGGCGGCGGGCGGCCGGGGCGGCGTACGCGCGGCGAGGCTCACCAGGGCGGCGACGGCGGAGGAGAGCAGCTCGTCGCGCTCGAGTGGGCCGGCGCCGTGCAGCAGCGCGGTGTGCAGCTCGCGCAGCCGCGTCGCGAGCACCGGCGAGTTGAGGACCGGGGTGGCGAACAGGGGCAGCCCGGCGGGGCGACCGCCCATGTCCGCGAGCGCGTCGGCGATCAGCTCCTGGCCGATGTGGACGATCCGGTACGTGAAGCCCAGCTCGTGGGCCGCGTGTCCGTCGTGCACCTCGTCGGGGTTGAACGCCATCACCATCCCTGCCGCGCTCGTGTGCTCCGCACCCCGGCAGGTGAAGGTCTGCGCGCCGAACTCGGTGACGCCGAAGGAGTAGGTCTCGTGGCTGTGCCGGTGGTAGCGGTGGCGCAGAAACCGCGCGTACATGGCCTCCAGCGGCATCTCCGGCGAGCGCCAGTAGCTGGCCCACTCCCGCGCGGTCCTGCCGGTCATGCCGTCACCCGCCCGCGGCCTTCGGCGGCGCACGAACGTACAAGACCGTGGTGCCGCCTCGGGCGCAGGATGATCGCTGCCGCCGCGTCCGCCTGCTCGGCCGCCGGGCGCGGGAAGTCGTGTTGCGGAGGGAACCCCATGTCAAGCACTGTATCGAGTGGCCCGGTAGGGAGCCGGCCGTACCTCCTGCTGGCCACGACGATGCTGCTGTGGGGGAGCGGCTTCAGCAGCTCGAAGGTGATCGTCGACCACCTGCCCCATTCCGTGGTCGCGACGTTGCGGTTCGGCGGTGGCGCGCTGGCGCTGCTGGTCGCCCTGAAGCTCTCCCGGCAGGCCGGCGGCCGTCAGCGGACGTCGCCGCGTGACTGGGCGAGGGCGGCAGGGGCGGGCGTGCTCGGTGTCTTCGTGTACAACCTGTTCTTCTTCTGGGGGCTGTCGCTGGCCCCGGCGATCGACGGGAGCACCATCGTCCCCGTCATGAGTCCCGTGCTGACCACGTCCTTCCTGCTGATCGCGGGCCGGGAGAAGGCGTCGGCGGCGCGGGTGGCGGGGCTGGCGACCGGTGCGGCCGGCGCCGTGATCTTCTTCGTGGGCTCGGGCGGGGAGGCGGGCGCGGGCCAGGGCCGGCTCGTGGGGGATCTGCTCTTCCTGCTCAGCGCCTGCTGCTGGGCGGCGTTCACGCTGTCCGGTCGGCGGGTGCTGGCCGGCATCGACCCGCTCAAGGCGACGACGTACGCGACGTTGAGCGGGTCGATCCTGCTGGCGATCTACAGCGCGCCGTCGGCCGTCGAGGTCGCCTGGCAGGACGTGCCCGCCTACGTCTGGCTGAACGTCGCCTTCGTGGCGCTCGGCCCGACCGCCGTGGCGAACCTGCTCTACTACCGGGGCATCGGCGCCGTGGGCCCGGCCTCGGCGTCCATCATGATGTTCCTCGTGCCCGTCATCGGGACCGCCTGCTCCGCCGTGTTCCTGGGCGAATCGTTCGGTACGGTGCAGGCGGCGGGCGCGGCCGTCCTCCTGGTCGGCGCCGTCCTCGCCGTCACCCAGGGCAGGCTCCCGGCGCGGCGCCGCGCCGCCACGCCGGAACCCGCGCCCACTGCGCAGGGCACAGGAGACGCTTGAAGCTCACTTTCACCACAAACAACGATGATCGGCTTGAAACTCACAAACAACACAAGCCAGGATGATCGGCAACAAAGCGTCCCAACACTTACCTCCAGCAGAACCTTGGAGGTAAGTGTTGGGGTACAGCAGACGCGATTTCCTGTCCGCCGTCGGTGTTTCCGGCGGGGCAGGCGCGCTCTTCGCGACCATGGGCGCGCTCGGGCTTGCGCCGTCCGCCGAGGCGGCCACGAAGGGAACCTTCGGCCCGCCACAGCCGTCCGACTTCTCGCTCACCGGGCGGTCCGCGAAGAAGGTGGTGATCCTCGGCGCGGGGATAGCCGGCCTCGCCACGGCGTACGAGCTGGGCAAGGCGGGCTACGACTGCACGATCCTGGAGGCGCTCGACCGGGTCGGCGGCCGGAACTGGACCGTTCGTGGCGGCGACCGCGTGACCGAGCTCGACGGCTCCACGCAGGTCGCGCGCTTCAGTGACGGCCTCTACCTCAACGCGGGCCCGGCCCGGTTGGCGCAGTGGATGGTCACCATGGACTACTGCCGCGAGCTCGGCGTGGACCTGGAGGTCTTCACCAACTCCAACGCCCAGGCGTACATCTACCACCAGAACATGTCGGCCCCCGTCCGCTGGCGTACCGCCAAGGCCGACGTGTTCGGGTACGTCTCGGAGCTGCTGTCGCGGGCGACCGACGCGGGGGCGCTGGACGCCGCCCTCACCGCGCAGGACAAAGAGCGGCTGATCGCCTTTCTGTCGAGCTTCGGGGCGGTGGGCGACAAGGCGAGCGGATTCAAGTACTCCGGAACCTCCCGCCGCGGCCACAGCGTGAACCCGGGCGCGGCCGAGCAGGAGGGTACGGTTCTCGGGCCGGTGCCGTCGCTGTCGGAGGTGCTGGCGAGCGGCGTCGGGCAGCGGTTCGCGTTCGAGTTCGGCTACGAACAGGCGATGCTGATGTTCCAGCCGGTGGGCGGCATGGACGCGATCCCACGGGCCTTCGCCGACAAGATCGGGCGGCAGCGGATCCGGCTGCGGGCCAAGGTGACCAAGATCACCGATCTGCAGGACGGCGTGGAGGTGGAGTTTCAGGACCGCCACGGCCGTACCCAGAAGATCAAGGCAGATCTGTGCGTCGCGGCGATGCCCCCGCACATCCTCGCCAAGACCGCGCACAACCTCGGCGCGGAGGTCCAGGCCGCCCTCGCCACCCCGACCGTCGCGAACGCCGGCAAGATCGGTCTGGAGTACCGCCGCCGCTGGTGGGAGACCGACGAGGACATCTACGGCGGCGTCACCGCCACCGACCTCGATCTGGCCACGATCTGGTATCCCTCCTACGGGTACGGGACGGCGCGCGGCATGGTCGTCGGCTACTACAACTTCGGCGCCCAGGCCGACGCGTATGCCGCGCTGAAGCCCGCCGAGCGCGAGCGCCGCGCGATCGAGCAGGGCATGAAGCTCCATGGCGCGAAATATCGCGACGAACTGGCGTCGTCGGTGTCCATCGCCTGGAAACTCCAGCCGCACATCGAGGGCGCGTGGGTGAGCTGGCCGTCCCGACAGGGCGCGTACCAACTCCTCGGCAAACCCGCCGGGCGCGTGTACTTCGCGGGAGACTGGCTGAGCTACCTGATCGCCTGGCAGGCGGGAGCCCTGGAGTCCGCCCGCAAGGTCGTCACCGAGCTGCACCAGCGCGTCCTGAGCACCTCTTGAGAGGACACCACCGCATGAAGATCCGCACTGTTGCTCTCCCCGCGGCCGTCGTCCTCGTCCTCGGCACGAGCGCGGCTGCCGCCACCCCCACCTGGTCGCCCCGGCCGCAGGAGGTCAAGCCGTTCCTCCCCGCGGGCAACGCCAATCCTGTGATCGCCGACGGAGTGGCGCTCGGAAAACTGGTGGCCACGTACACCGCCAGCGGCCTTGGGCCGGCGGCGGCCAACCCCGCGGCCCCCGCCGACTCTCCCGAACGCTACGTCGACCTCTCCGGCGGAACCCTGCCCCAGGGCGTCACCGTCACCGAGGCCCAGGCCCTCAACGTGCTCAAGCGCATCAAGGCCAACCTCGCCGCGGCCGGCCTGGGCCTCGCCGACGTCATCTCCATGCGCGCCTACCTGGAGAAGGCTCCGGGAGCCGAGGCGGCCGACTTCACCGGCTGGAACCGCGCGTACCGCCAGTTCTTCGCCAACACGGACCTGGCCACCGGCCAGGCCGTACCCGTCCCGCTCGGCACGGCCCCGCCCGCCCCGCCCATGGAGGTCAACCCGGCCCGCCCATCCCGCGTGACGATCGAGATCGCCAACCTCCCGGTCGCGGGCTGGCTCGTCGAGGTGGAGGTGGTCGCCGCGTACAAGCACTGACCGCCCCGCTGGAGCGGGCCGTCGAGCCGGAGCTCGGCGGCCTGTCACCGCGTGTTCAGTCGTGGAAGACGACCACCCGGGGCTCCCGGCATTCCTCGCCGATCTGCTGTCCGGGCTCGCGCGGTCCCTGCTCCAGGGTGCGTCCGGTCCGCGGGTCGATGATGCGATAACGCGTAGGCAGCCCTTCCTCGCGCATCGTGCGGAGCGGGGCGCCGTTCTCCTGGTAGATCAGGTGCAGGCGGCCGGGCACGCGCAGGGCACGCGGGCTGATGAAGGTCTGCCAGTCCGGCTCCATGTCGGTGGTGGGCAGCCCGTCCAGGATCTTGCCGAGGAGCCCGACGTACGCGGAGCCCTCGAAGGCCAGGGAGTCGCGCCAGCCGCCGGACGGCGCCAGGAAGTACGCCGAGTGGCCCGGCTCGTCCTCGTGCAGCTTCCACTGCCAGATGTTGGCGGCGCCGTACACGACGCCCATGGTGCCTCCGGCGCACAGGTTGCTCCACGCCTCGTGGCCCTGCCACCAGCCGGCGGCGTTGTCACGGGAGCGGGTCTGTTCGTAGGTCGGCTCGCCGTTCGCGACGGCTCTGACCGGGGCGTTGCGCCACATGTCGGCGACGCGTTCGGGGACGTGCTCGCCTCGGTGGCCGGTCTGGCACCACTGGAAGTCCAGCCAGTCGGCGTCCTGCCAGGCGCGGTTGTCGGCGTGCGGGCGGTAGTGGATGCCGGTGGGCTGGGCGTAGCAGTCCCAGGCGTGGACCTCGGCGCCGCCGGCCGGGACCTGCGGCTCGAGGCCGGAGCCGTCGGCCCCCACCAGGTAGATCGCCGGGCGGGCGCCGTAGCGGGCCACCAGGTAGCGGCAGTAGCGGGCGTACTCGGCGGCCGGTACGACGGTGCCGGCCACGTCGAGGCCCTTCCAGCCGAAGCCCTGGAAGACCGGCTGCAGGACGGGCACGATCTCGTGCTCCACCAGGATGTCCAGGAGCCGGTCCAGGTACTGGAAGTAGGCGGGGTTGAGGTCGTTGACGTGGCCGGTGGGCAGGTCCTCGAAGGCGACGTCGAAGCCCTCGTCGGCCTCACGGTCGCGCGGGCCCACGGCGCGCATGTCGGGTTGGACGGACATGAGCAGCACCGCGTTGAAGCCCTTGGCGTGCCGGTCGGCCGCGTAGACGCGTACCTGCTCCTCGGTGGCCCGCCAGGGCAGGGCCCAGGCGGTGTCGGCGACGAGGATCGCGGGAGTGCCGTCGGCGTGGACGAGGCTGCGCCCGCCCGGCGACATCCTCCAGAAGCCGTGCCGCCGGAACCGGTGTGCCCCCGGCTCGGCGGGCTCGACCTCGACGATCCCGCTCACGCCGCGAAGGCCTGGGTCGTCGAGGGACGCGCCGGCGCTCCAGTGCCACCGGCCGTGCGGCAGCGGCGAGCTGAAGCGGACCCGCCAGGTACGGCCGCCGTCGTAGAACGCGGGCCGGCGCAGGGTGAGCCCGCTGTCGTGGATGAAATCGGCCCAGACGTCGACAGCGGTGTAGGCGTCGGGGATGTCGGCCGAGGCGGTGAGGGTGATCTCCGCCTCGCGCCAGGCTCCGGCGACGCGCGTGACCTCCCCCATCAGCCGTCCACCTGGGCCGCGAGCAGCGCCTTGCGGGCGATGCGCTGCGCGGCCAGCGCGTCCTGGCGGGCCTGCGCCTCGGCGAGGGCGTCCACGTCGAGGACCTGCAGCGCCCGCCAGATCGTCCGCATGACCTCGATCCCGGCCCGGGCCGCCTCCACCGCGTCCTCGCGGAAGGGGAACTGGTCGAGCTGCCAGACGCCCTGCCAGTTCGCCTGGCGCAGGGTGTGGAAGAACTCGAAGGTCTCCACCAGGTGGATGGAGCCGACGACCATGTCGTCGTCCCAGCCGCGGAAGTTGTCGTTGACGTCGATGGCGAACAGGCGGTCGTGCTCGAGGATGAGCTGGGCCGCGTCGGCGGGGGACTCGAGACCGTACAGGGAGTGGCCGAAGTCCAGCAGGATCCCGACGTTGGGCACGTCCATCTTCTCGATGGCCAGCAGGGTGCGGGCGGCCGAGGAGAAGGTCATGCGGTTGCGCGGCTCGCGCGGCTTGTACTCGATGGCGAAGCGCAGGTCGGGGTGGCGCTGGGCCAGCTCGCGCACGGCGTCGATGGACATCCGCCACAGCGCCTTGTAGTCGGCCTGGAAGGGGTAGTCCCAGCCGTCCTGGCCCGGCCAGAGCTTGACGTAGTCGCAGCCGAGGCGGCGGGCAAGATCGGCGGACTCGCTCACCAGCTCGATGGCCGCGCGCCGGATCTCGGGATCGGGATTGGTGAAGCCGCCCCGGGCGAACTTCCTGGTGTAGATCTCCGGCGTCAGCGCGATGGCCCGCAGCCCGTTGGCCTTGAGGCGCTCCTCCAGCAGATCCACGTCGAGGTCGGCCGGGTTGAACGGGTGGTTGATGTCGACCACGGACAGGCTGCCGACCTGGCCGGCGCGGTCGATCGCCTCCAGCGTGGAGACGGGCGGGCCGTACCCGTCGGTGGCGTACCGGTCGCGGAACTGCCCGAAGTGCCACAGACCTGCGCCGAAGAGAGGTTCTGCCGTCATGCGGGTCTTTCTCCCATCCCTGTCCATGAATTTCTATTCATCCATGGCTGGCTATTCAAGCGGAATGTAACGTCGGCGGCACGCGGCCGTCAAGAAGCAGCATGGCACCTCATTGACAGAGGTCCGAGGCGCGCCTTAGCTTCGAAATATGCCTAATCATGATGGAATGGATATTCAATATACGGCGGAGCGGTGATGTCGTTGCTGCCTTCCGATCCGGCGCAGTCGGCCGCCTACCGGGAGCTGGCCGGGCGCATTCGCGCGGCCGACCGGCACGCCGCCGCGGCAGAGCTGGACCGCCTGGCCACCGAGGTACGCCGGAGCGTCGTCAGGATGATCGACCGGGCCCGCATGGGGCACATCGGTGGCGACCTGTCGGTGACCGACATCCTGGTCACCTGTTTCTACGGCGTGCTGGCGATCGATCCGGAACGCCCGCAGTGGCCTGGGCGCGACCGATTCGTCCTGAGCAAAGGGCATTGCGCGGCCGCTCTCTACGCCACTTTGGCCCACTGCGGATTCTTCCCGGTGGCGGAGCTGGACACGTTCATGGCGCCGCTGTCGGCGCTGAACGGTCACCCCAACCGCATCAAGGTTCCCGGTGTCGAGACCAACACCGGCGCTCTCGGGCACGGCCTGCCGGTGGCCACCGGATGCGCGCTGGCGGCCAGGCTCGACCGGGCGAACTGGCGTACGTTCGTGGTCCTCGGGGACGGTGAGCTGCAGGAAGGCAGCAACTGGGAGGCCGCCATGGCCGCCGCCCACCATGGCCTTTCGTCGTTGACGGCGATCGTCGACCGCAACCGGCTGCAGCAGGGCGCCAGGACGGAGGAGACCAACGCCCTGGGCGCGCTGGACGACAAGTGGCGCAGCTTCGGCTGGGAGGTCCGCGAGGTCGACGGGCACGATCACCTCGCGCTGCTGCAGGCGATGAGCGGTTCGTCCACCGGCCGCCCGGTCGCCGTCATCGCCAACACGATCAAGGGGAAGGGTGTGTCGTTCATGGAGGACCGGGTGGAGTGGCACCACAAGGTGCCCAGCCCCGAGCAGGTCGAGGCGGCGCTCGCGGAGCTGGCGCGATGACCCTCACCGAGCAGCAGGCCGTGTTCGACTGCCGCCAGGACTTCGCCGCGGAGCTCCTGGCCCTGGCCGAGCGGGACGAGCGGATCGTGGCCGTGTGCAACGACTCCGTCGGCTCCAGCAACCTCGTCGGCTTCCGCGAGCGGTACCCCGAACGGCTGATCAACGTCGGCATCGCCGAGCAGGACCTCGTCGGGGTGGCCGCGGGGCTGGCGAACGCGGGCAAGATCCCGTTCGTGTGCGCGGCGGCGCCGTTCCTGACCGGCCGTGCCCTGGAGCAGATCAAGGCCGACGTCGCCTACAGCGAGGCGCACGTGGTGCTCTGCGGCCAGAGCCCCGGCATGGCCTACGGCGAGCTGGGGCCCACCCACCACTCGATCGAGGACCTGTCGTGGATGCGCGCGGTCGCGAACCTCGACGTGATCGTCCCGGCCGATCCCGTGCAGACCCGTGCCGCCGTGCGGTGGGCGGCGGCCTCCGGCCGTCCCTCGTACGTGCGGATCCCGCGCTTCAAGGTGCCCGTGGTCACGCCCGACGACGCGCCCTTCGAGCCGCGCCGGGCGGTGCTGGTCCAGGACGGCGACGACGTCACGGTGATCGCGATCGGCTCCCTGACCTCCCGCGCCCTGCAGGCGGCGGCCCGCCTGCGCGAGGAGGGCATCTCCGTACGCGTGCTCAACATGCCCTTCCTCGACCCGCTGGACGAGGAGGCCGTCGTCGCGGCCGCGCGCGAGACCGGCGGGATCGTCACCGCCGAGGAGGCCACCATCAGCGGCGGCCTCGGCGCGGCGGTCGCCGCCGCCGTCGTCACCCGCCACCCCGTCCCGATGCGGATCCTCGGCGTGCCCCGCGTGTTCGCCCCCACCGGCGAGGCGGCCTTCCTGCTCGACCACTTCGGGCTCTCCGCCGACGGCATCGTCGCCGCCGTGAAGGACCTGAAGCGCCATGGCTAGCCCGCTCGTCCTGGCCGTCGACCAGGGCACCGGCTCGACCAAGGCGCTGCTCGTCGACGCCGGGGGACGGGTCGTCTCGCGCGCCGCCGTACCGGTCGCCGAGAGCCGGCCCGGCCCCGGCTGGGTGGAGCAGTCCGCCGAGGAGCTCTGGCAGAGCGTGCGGCGCGCGGTCGCCGCCTGCGTGGATCCCGCGCAGGCCGACCGGGTCGCCGGGGTAGGGTTCAGCAACCAGCGCGAGTCGCTGGTGCTGTGGGAGCGCCGCACCGGCGAGCCCGCCGGGCCGCTGATCAGCTGGCAGGACCAGCGCACCGCCGCCCGGTGCCGCGAGCTGGCCGCCACCGGGGCGGCCGAGCTGGTGCGGTCGGTGAGCGGGATGCCGCTGGACCCCATGTTCTCCGCGCTCAAGGCGCGCTGGCTGCTCGACACGTACGACCCGGACCGGCGGCGCAGCCGCGCGGGGGAGCTCTGCCTGGGCACCGTGGACTCCTGGCTGCTCAGCCGCTTCGGCGGCGAGCACGTCGTCGAGGTCGGCAACGCCTCCCGCACTCAGCTGCTCGACCTGGCGACCCGGGACTGGGACCAGCGGCTGCTCGACCTCTTCGGCGTGCCGCGCGAGGTCCTGCCGCGGGTGGTCGCCTCCTCCGGCCCCTTCCCCGGGGTCCGGGACCTGGCGCCGCTGCCCGACGGCGTGCCGGTGCTGGCCGTCATGGGCGACTCGCACGCCGCCATGTTCGCGCATGGGGGATGGCGGTCCGGCGTCGTCAAGGCCACGTACGGCACCGGCTCGTCGGTGATGGCGATCGGCGGCCCCCGCTACGACCCCGGCCCCCGCCACGACCCCGGCCACCTGCCCGCCGGCCCCGGCGACGTGCCGGGACTCTGCCGCAGCATCGCCTGGGACCTCGGGGCCGGGCCGGCGGACGCCGTCGAGGGCAACATCCGCGCGACCGGCCGGACCATCAGCTGGCTGGCCGAGCTGTTCGGCGTCGGCGCCGACGTGCTGCTGGCCGAGGCCGAGAACGCCGGCCCGGCCGGCGTGCACTTCGTCCCGGCCTTCGGCGGTCTCGGCGCCCCGTGGTGGGACCCGGACGCCACCCCCGTCGTCACCGGCCTGACCCTGGGCACCCGGCGCGCCGAGCTCGTGGCCGCCGCCCTGGAGGCCGTCGCCTTCCAGGTCGAGGACGTGGTAGCGGCGATCGACCAGGCCGTCGGGCACGTAAGCGTCCTCATGGCCGACGGCGGCCTCATCCGCAGCGCCCGCCTGATGCAGCTCCAGGCCGACGTCAGCGGCCGGGCCGTGGCCCGGTCCGCCGAGCACGACCTGTCCGCGCTCGGTGTCGCGGACGCCGCCGGACTCGCGGCCGAGCTCTGGACCCTTGAGCAGCTGGAGGCGCGGCACCGGCCCGCCGAGACGTTCCAGCCGGACATCGACGAGGCCGAGCGCGCGCGCAGGAAGGCCGCCTGGCACGCGGCCGTCCACCGCGCCAGAAAATGACCTCCCCGGCGAATGCCGCCAGGGCGGACGCGCAATAAGCTGAATCAATCGTCCAGGCGTGAATAGAAAGTCGGCGGAGGCGCCGAGAGGAAGGTGGTGCGCGGTGGCCCCCAATCCGGGAGGGACGCGCGATACGACCAAGGATCACCTCCGGCTCCTGGCCAGGGTGGCCCGCATGTACCACGAGCAGGACATGCGCCAGCCCGAGATCGCCGCCACGCTCAACATCTCCCAGCCCCGTGTGTCCCGCCTGCTCAAGGAGGCGGTCACACGAGGCATGGTGCGCACGGTGGTCACGCTGCCGGAAGGCGTGCACACCGAGCTGGAGGAGGAGCTGCAGCGGCGCTACGGCCTGCGCGACGCCGTGGTCGTGGACGTCGAAGACCATCAGGACGACGTCATCCCGCCGCTCGCCTCGGCGGCGGCCAGCTACCTCAGCGTCACCTTCACGGGAGGCGACGTGATCGGCATCTCCTCGTGGAGCGAGACGCTGCTGGCCACCGTCGAACGCATGCCGCAGAAGAACTCCCAGGTCGCCGACCGCGTCATCCAGCTCGTCGGCGGCGTCGGCAGCCCCGAGGCCCAGGTGCACGCCACCCGGCTGGTGGCCCGCCTGGCCAACCTCACCTACGCCCGGCCCGTCTTCGTGCCCCTTCCCGGCGTGGTCGCGACCACGCCGATCCGCGACGCGCTGCTGCAGGACCCCACCGTGATCGACGTCCAGGCCCAGTGGAACGACCTGACCGTCGTGCTGGTCGGCATCGGCAGCCTTGAGCCGTCGCCGTTGCTGCTCAGCAGCGGCAACGCCGTCAGCCAGGCCGACCAGGAGGAGCTGCGGGCCCTCGGCGCGGTCGGGGACGTGTGCCTGCACTTCTTCGACGCCGCGGGCAAACCCGTCGACTCCGGCTTCGACCAGCGGGTCATCGGCATCGACGCACCCACCTTCCGCGCGGTCGGACGGCGGGTCGGTGTGGCGGGCGGGATGCGCAAGCTCTCCGCCATCAAGGCCGCCGTCGAAGGGGGCTGGATCAACATCCTCATCACCGACCTGCGCGTGGCCCGCCTCCTCTGCGCCGGCTGAGCCGCCGGCTCAACGCGGCTGCCGCTGGTCAGCCGCGTTTCGCGGCCGGCCAGCCGTATCCCCAGCCGCCCTGGACCATGGTCTGGAAGGCCCAGCCGTCCTCGGTGCGCACCAGCAGATCGGCGTAGTGCATGCTCTCCCTTCGGTCCGCGACCGTCATCGTCGCCTCGGTCTCCACGACCACGAGGTTCGGGCTGATGAAGCGCGGCGTCCTCTTCGACTCGAGATCCAGCCCCGCCGTGCCGCCGCCCATGGCCTCCTTCATCGCCTCGATGTACTCCGCCCGGGTCCACTGCCGTACGGCCGCGTAGCCGTCGGGCACGTCGGTGGCCAGGTTCATCGGGAAGACGGCCAGGTCGGCCAGCTCCTCGATCGCGCCCTGCTCGGCCAGCGCGTCGTACTCGGCGAACCAGGTCTCGATGCTCTTCAGTTCCTCGCCGCTCGGCTGATACATGCTTCCCCTCTCTTAAACCGTACGATGTACCGTACAGCATACGGTATCTCTGGACAAGGCCGTCCCGGCCGGGCAGGTTTCGCCGGCTGCCTGGGGGAACGGGACATCCCCACCGCAATGGCGAAACGAGGGGAGTCCGTGTGGACACGCAGCAGGATGTGATCGCGGTTCTGGTCACCGACCACCGCGAGGTCGAGCAGATGTTCACCAAGCTCGAGCACATGAAGGGCGGCATCAGCGACGAGGCCAAGACGCTGGCCGAGCAAGTGGTCATCGAGCTGGTGCGGCACTCGGTCGCCGAGGAGGAGTACCTTTATCCGGCCGTACGCAAGCACGTGCCCGGCGGAGACGAGATCGCCGACCACGAGATCAACGAGCACTCCGAGGCCGAGGAGACGATGAAGCGGCTGGAGGCGCTGGAGCCGCGCGACGACGACTTCTGGCCCACCACCGAGCTCCTGATGCGCCAGATCCGCCACCACCTCCAAGAGGAGGAGGGCGACCTCTTCCCGAAGCTGCGCGCCGCCTGCCCGCCCGAGCAGCTGGTCGAGCTGGGTGACAAGGTGCAGCGCGCCAAGAAACTGGCCCCGACCAGGCCGCACCCGTCGGCGCCTGACACCCCGCCGGCGAACAAGCTGCTCGCGCCGGGGGCCGGCCTGGTGGATCGCGTCCGCGACGCCCTCAGCGGCCGGGGACGTTCCTAGCGGCCGGCCGGACGCGCGGAACCCGCCTGTCGATCAGGCGGGATCCGCGCAAGCGGCCGGTGACCGAACAGGGCGGCCGCGTCAGGAAATTCTCTCCGCGTACAGCTCGGACACGTGGGCCAGGTCGCGCTTGGGCACGCGTAGCAGGATGTCGGCGCCGTCGATCCGGTCGACCTGCTCCCACGGAACATAACGCGTGTGGCGGTGCAGCGCCCGTACCACGGCCCTGACCAGCCAGGGACCCTTGATGGCCGGGCCGCGCTCGTAGCCGAACAGGCGTCCCGTGTGACGGGCGACGACGATCAGGCCGGCGACGCGGAAGGCGTGCTGGACCTGCCGCAGCAGCGGCCCGTCCTGCACCAGCCGCACGTCGGCGACCTGTCCGACGACCTCGCCCGAGCTGTCGCGGACCGGGCTGCCGAGAAGGTCACTCAGCCTCATGCCGGGCTCCTGGGATGGGTTCGATGAAGCGGGTGCGGACCCAGCGTTCGAGCGCGGGGCGTTCCAGGTCGCCGCCGACGTGCACGGCGCTGGCGACGCGGCTGACGTCCGCCATGGGGATGCGGGGCGGGGCCTGCGCGCCCAGCAGGCGGGCGGCGCCCACCATGAGCCTGCCGAACACCCCTCCCACGCGCGGGCCGAGCGCGAGCGGCCCCATCAGGATGGCGGTGACGTACGGGCGGCCCTGGTCGTCGAAGTCCAGCTCCAGATCGTCGACCTTGCACACCAGGCGGCCGTCGCGGTCGTGCACGACCTGGCGGTCCAGCAGGTGCAGCTGCGCGTGGAGCACGCGGGCCCTGGTCATTGGCCCGCCTTCGTGGCCAGCATGAGCGGGATGGCGGCGATCGACACCGCGACAAGAAGGATCATGAATATCGTGCCCAGGGTGTTGGAGAAGACACCGTTTACTTTGTCCTCCATGTAGTCCCGGTCGTTGGCGATCATCAGGACCGGCAGGTACGTCAGCGGCAGCGCCGCCGCCGAGAACACCAGCGAGTACTCGGTCACCATGATCGGGTCGATGGTGGTCAGGATCAGCGCCGTCGCCACGATCATCACCACGAGGATGGTGGCGTGGAAGCGGGCCGCCTCCCGGGGCCGGACGAACTTGCCCCACTGCCAGCCGAAGTACTGGCTCAGGGAGTACCCGGACGACAGCGCCACCTCGAGCGTCGCGCCGAACGTGGCCGCGAACACGCCCAGGATCACCAGCGCCAGCCCCACCTGGCCGGCCCCGAGGGCGACCGGCAGCACCATCTGGTCGAGGGAGTCCACCTGCACGTGCGCCGGCAGCAGCACCGTGGCCGCGCACGCCGCGATGGCCAGCGACAGCAGCCCGCCGAGCGGGAACCCGATCAGCACGTTCGCCCGCGAGACCGACAGATCGCGGCGGGTCCACTTCTCCTCCACCCCGCCGGAGGAGAAGAAGAACACCTCGTACGGCGTCATCGCCCCGCCCAGCAGCGCGATCGCGTAGTAGAAGTAGGTGGGCACCCCCTCGTCCTGCGGCGGGACGGGATGGCTGGCCTGGTGCCACAGCTGCGCCCAGTCGGGCCCGAGCTGCCACAGCGCGACGACGAAGATCACCAGCGCCAGCCCGGCCAGCCCGAAGACCCGCTCCAGCGTCTCGAACCGCACCCGCCACATCACCAGCCACGCCGCGAACGCCACGGCCGGCACGCACAGCAGGTAGTTGACGCCGGTCGCCAGCTCCAGGGCCAGCGCCGCGCCGCCGATCTCCGCCGCGACCGTCATCCCGAGGATGAAGAACGACGCGCCCAGGTTCGCCAGCCCCGCCCTCGGGCCGAGCCGCTCGCGTACCAGGTCGAACACCGCCCGCCCCGAGACGGCCGCGATCCGGCCGGACATCTCGGCGAAGACGCAGATGCCCACGACGCCCAGCAGCACCACCCATGCCAGTGACATGCCGAAGCGCGAGCCCACCAGGGCGTTGGCGACCAGGTCGCCGATGTCCACGAAACCGCCGATCGCGGTAAGGATGCCCAGCGTGATGCCCAGGAGCTTCTTCATTCGTGCACATCCTGGAAGTGCCGCAGGCTCTCGCCGAGCTGCGCCAGCTCACGTACCGCCGCGGACGGATCTTTCACGCGATCGCGCCTGACCTCCACCAGCAGCCCCGAGACGACCTTCTCGGCCTGCTCGGTGACCTTCAGCAACTGCTCGCCCAGCTGCTCGGCCCGCTCGGTCGGCGGCTGCACGCCGCCGAACTGGTCGTTGACCCCCTGCACCTGCTCGGCCGCGTTCGTCAGCAGCACCTTCAGGTACGGCCGGGTCAGCCGCCCGTCGCCGCCCACGGCCAGCCGCACCACCTCGACCGTCGAGCCGACCGCCTCCGCCGACGAGGCCGCCTTCAGCTCGTAGTCACGATCGTCCCACGCCGGGCTCGAACAGCCCGCCACCACCAGTACACCCGCCAGCACCGCCGGCCATGCTTTCCTCATGCACGCCGCCGCAGCACCACGTACGCGAGCACGCCCAGCAGAGCCAGGTACTGCCCCCACGCCGCCAGCAGGACAAGACCTTCGTCCATCATGGGAAGCCCCTGCCCTGGTCAAGACCGTTTAGGCATCCGGCCAGGTCCGGACAGGTGCCGGTAAAGCCCGGGAGGGTGCGCGCTGTCCGGTTCAGGGGTGGTGGGCGCGGACGATGAGGTCGGCGGCGTCGGCGGCGATGGCGCGGCGCCGTTCGGGCCGCAGCGGCAGCATCCCGTACGCCGTCTCGACCCGGCCCTCGGTGATCACCAGATGCGCGAACTGGCGGGCCGCCTTGTCCGGATCGGGGACCCGCAGCCGACCGTCGTCGTCGCATTCGCGCAGGTAGCCGACCACGTCGCGGTCCGCTGACGCCGAGCTCTCCCGCCACGTGCGCTGCAGCTCCGGGTGGTGTGCCACCTCCGCGATGGTCAGCCGGTGCATCGCGGACACGCGGGGCGAGAGCGCGATGTCGAGAATCCGCTCGCCGAGCACGGCGAGGTCCTCCCGGGGGTCGCCGCTGAAGGCGACGGGAGGTTCGGCCGACGTGGCGCCCACCGCCGACCTGGCCTCCTGGATCGCGGCGAGGAACAGCTGCTCCTTGTCCCCGAAATGGCTGTACACCGTCTGCTTGCCCACCCCCGCCACCGCGGCGATCGCGTCCACGCTCGCCCGGGCGTACCCCTGGTCCGTGAACACCTTGATCGCGGCGTCGAGGATGGCCCGGCGCTTGACGGGGGAGCGGCGCGGGCGGTGGTCGGTCATGGTCTGTACCCACTTTCTGAGGTTGTGGTCTAGTCTACGAGACGAGACGGTCTAGTCTAGTTTCGAGGAGCGACAATGGACGCCGACGTCATCGTGGTCGGAGCCGGCCCGGTGGGGCTGCTGCTCGCCGCCGAGTTACGGCTCGCCGGAGCCAGGCCGCTGGTGCTGGAACGGCTCGCCGAGCCGGGCACCGAGCCCAAGGCCCGCGGGATCGGAGCACTGGCCACCGAGGCGCTGCGCCGCCGTGGGCTGGGCGCGGCCCTGGCGGCGCACCAGGAGCAAGGTCTCGCCGACAAGGCGCGCGACCACGGCAGTGAGAAGGGCCACTTCGCCCAGATCTTCAAGATCGACCCTGCCCTGCAGGAGGAGCCGGACCGGGCCGGCACGCTGATCTGGCAGCCGGACCTCGAACGCCTCCTCGCCGGACACCTCACCTCGCTGACTCGCGAGCCATCCGTCCTGCGTGCCCACGAGGTGATCGCGCTGACCCAGGACGACTCCGGCGTCACCGTCACCGTCGGCACCCCGGCCGGAGAGCGGCGCTTGTCCGCGCCGTACCTGGTCGGCTGCGACGGGGGACGTTCGGCCGTACGCAAGCTGGCCGGGTTCGACTTCCCCGGCACGGAGCCCACGAGCGTCGTACGGCGGGTCCTGACCGACGCCCCCGGCCTCGACAAGCTCCCCGAACCGGGCTGGACCCCCACGGGCATGCTGATGCGGGCGCCCGGCATGGTGGCGACGGTCGAGTTCGACGGCTTTCCCGAGGATCGCGGGCTGCCGCTGACCGCCGAGGAGATGCGCGCGAGCCTGTTCCGGGTGACGGGCGTGGACGTCGAGCTCCCGGAGGTGCGCGGCGGGCTGCGGTTCACCGACGGCGCGCGCCAGGCGGCCACCTACCGGATCGGCAGGGTGCTGCTGGCGGGCGACGCCGCGCACGTCCACTCGCCGAACGGCGGCCAGGGGCTCAACCTCGGCCTCATGGACGCCGTCAACCTGGGCTGGAAGCTCGCCGCCACGGTCACCGGGCGCGCGCCGGAGGGCCTGCTCGACACCTACACCGCGGAACGCCACCCCGTCGGCGCGGCCGTCCTGCACAACACGCGCGCCCAGTCCGCGCTGCTGCTGCCCGGGGCGCACGTGGCGGCCATGCGGGACATCGTGTCCGACCTGCTCGACCTCCCGGAGGTCAACCGCTACTTCGGCCGGATGCTGAGCGGGCTCGGCGCCCGGTACGAGCTCCCGTACCCCGCCACCCACCCGCTGGCCGGTCGCGCCTGTCCGGACCTGCGGCTGGTGACGGGCACGGGCGGGACCCGCACGCTCTCGGAGCTGTGCGGGTCCGGGCGGCCGCTCCTCGTTCACGCGCCGTCGCAGCCCGAGGCCGCCGAGGCGGCGCAGCCGTGGCGCGGGGCGCTGGACGTGGCCGAGGCGACCGTACGGGACCGCGACGATCTGGCGTCCGCGCTGATCCGGCCGGACGGGACGGTCGCGTGGGCGTCCGGCCCGGGGCCCGCCGACACGGTCACCCTGACGGCCGCCCTGCGCGCCTGGCTGCCGCCCGCCTGAGGGCGGTGTGCCTCACCCGCGCACCGTGGTCGTGGTCAGCTTCGGGTCGGCGGCGATCTCGGCCTCGGTGAAACGCTCGGTGACCCACTGGCCGCGCGAGAACAGGGCCGTCTGGTCGGTGTGGTGGGGCGAGCCGGGGTCGGTGGAGAGCGAATAGGTGAGGATGGTGCGCGTACGGGGACCGTCCGGGGTGAGCTCGACGGCCATCATGAAGCTCGAACCGGTGTCCACCTCCGGGTAGCGGCCGTCGGCGCCGAGCCGGCCGCGCATGCGCACCCGGTCGAAGCAGCCCTCGCCCTCGGTGCAGCCGGGAATCGGGATCGAGGAGTAACGCTGCGCCTGGCCGGGGGTGAGGGTCAGGGGGATGTGGTTGGTCTGGAAGGAGAGCACGGCCTCGGCCAGGGCCTGCCGCACCACCGGGTCGTCGTGCTTGAGCCCCCGCGGGGTGGTCAGCGGCTGCGCGGGATCGAACGGCACTCGCCACGGGCTGAACACGGGGTCTCCCGGCTTGGTCGGACGCTCGAGCCGGGTGAAGAACTCGCGCCACAGGATGGCCCCCTTGGCGTCCAGCGTGGCCCGCCCGTCCCAGGCGGCCAGCGTCCGGCAGGCCTCGCCCACGTCGACCCGCTCGCCGTCGGAGGTGGTCAGCTCCGAGCCGGTACGGCACAGCTTCAGCAGGTCCGGGCGCATGAGCTCGAAGGTGTAGTTGCGCTTGCCCTGCGAGGTCGCCTGCAACGTCTCCAAGGTGAAGCCGGGAGCGCCGAGCCCGTCGGTCCCGGACAGCCGCTGGGCGATCATGTCCAGGCTGACGCGGGGGCGCGGCTCCAGGTCGGTGCGCGCCTTGCCCCACACGAGCGGGTAGCCGGTCAGCGGCGCCGACGGGTTCGTCATCCAGGAGGTGTTGTTGGAGTTGGCCACGTAGTCGGCGCGGGTCAGCCTCGGCTGGCTCGCCGGCCCGAAGATGCCGGGGACGACGGCGTCGCGGTCCTTGCCCCACAGGCACGCGGAGGTCGAGCCGTCCAGGACGTACTCCTCCAGGCCCGGGAGGGGCGACGGCTTGGCGCAGCGCTCCGCCTGGGCGTCGGTGACGTGGGGGACCACCGAGGCGTCGGCGAAGTAGGCGCTCCCGCCGGCGTCGGTGGCGAGCGTGTGGACGAAAGGCATGCCCTGGTGCGCGGCCTGGGCGGCCGTCAGCTCGGCGAGGTTCCGCGACTTCGCCATCGCCAGCCACTCGTCGGCCGCGCGCAGGTTGGCGGCGTTGGCGTCGGCCAGCGCGTAGGCGACCTTGTCGGTGTGACCCGCGGCCAGCACCGGGCCGTAGCGTGAGGTGAGGAGCGTGTGGTCCACGACGGTGCCGTCCTGCAGGGCGACCTGCACCTGCTGGCGGCCCATCGGCTCGGTCCGGCCGTCCACGCGGTAGCTCGTGGGGTCCACGAGGTCGAGCCGGTAGAGCGTGAAGCGCTGGGCGTGGGAGACGGTGTGGGTCCAGGCCATGGTCGCGTTGTGGCCGATCTGGACGACCGGCATGCCGTACAGGCTGCCGCCGGAGACGTCGAGCACGCCGGGGATGGTCAGCTGCACCTGGTAGAAGCGTCGGATCCCGTTCCAGGGGAAGTGCGGGTCGGCCAGCAGCATGCCGTGGCCGTCACGGGTCGCGCGGCGGCCGAGCGCCCAGCCGTTGCTGCCCGGGGCGGGCCCAGGCGGCGCCCCCTCGGCCTCGGCCTCCCCGACGATGTACTCCTTGAGCTGGGAGCTGCTCGCCATGCGGTCGAGGTCGAGGATGTTGTTCCAGATGTCGGTGGCGGTGATGGGGCCGACCCAGCTCTTGCCCCGGCAGGTGGGGTCCGGCAGGTTCGTGGCCCCGGTCTGCTCCAGGTAGCGGTTGTACCCGGCGACGTAGCCGTCGACGAGCCGGCGCAGCTCGTCGCTCGGGCCCACCGGCGGCGGCTGGCTCAGCAGCCGGCGCACGACGCCGGAGTCGGCGACGCTCTTGTAGTAGACGTCGCTGACCAGGTTGGCGACCGGCCGGGCCGGGTCGTCGGACTGCGCCTTGGGGCCGAAGTACCTGGACCGCTCGCCCCGCAGGGTCACCACCCAGGAGGCCAGCACGCAGAGGTTGTCCTGCGCGAAGGCGTAGCCGTACCCGAATCCGAGCCCGCCGTAGTCCTTGGCGGACACGTGGGGGAGGCCGTACTCGGTGCGGCGGATCTCGGCGGAGTAGCGGCCGTCCGCCGCCAGGGCCGGTGCGTCGGGGCGTACCGCCACCACGACGGCGGCGACCAGGGCCAGCGCGATCAGCGCGGCCGCTCTCAGCTTGAGCGTCATCGGGCTCCTATTCGAAACGCGCGTTGTCGGGGGCGGTCATGCGCCTGAGCAGCGGCAGGGCCGTGAGGATCACCAGGAGGGAGGCGGCCAGGCCGCCGCCCAGGGAGGCGAAGTAGACGGGCCCGGGCATCGCCAGGGAGGCGCCCTTCATCGCGAGCTGGTCGATCATCGGCTCGGCCACGCCGAAGCCGGCGCCGGCGGCGAGCGCGGCGGCCAGCACGAGCGGCAGCGCCGACTCCAGCAGCACCACCGCGGCCAGGGTGCGGATGGGCGTGCCGGTCAGCCGCAGCAGGGTGAACGGCTGCCTGCGCTCCACCAGGCCGCCGCCGACCGCCACCACGAGGCTGCAGGCGCCGGCGACCAGGGTGAGCGCCACCATGGCCAGCGCGATGCTCTCCGCCCGGGTGTACAGGTCCGCTCTGACCTGGGCGATCTCGGCGAAGGTCATCGGGGCTTCGGCGGTGTAGCCGGCCAGCAGCGTACGCAGCCGCTCCAGCGTCGCCGTGTCGCCCGTGCGGACCATGACGGCTCTCAGCTCGAGCCCCGTGGCGGAAGCGGACTGGCTGGCGGGTCCCGCCAGCGGCAGGAGCCTGTCGATGGTGAGAGGGTTGTCGGCGCCGACGATCCGGTCGAAACGGCCCATCACGGCCTGCGCGCCCGCAGGGCACCGGCCGATCACGGGGAATCGGGCCAGGCCCGAGCACTCGACGACGGAGGTCGCCGGTGGCGGGCCGTCAGGCGTCGGGCGGACGTTCTCCAGGTCCGCCCTGGCGTAGATCGGCAGCACGTCCACGCCGGGGTCGGCGCGCAGCCGGGCCAGCAGGTCCGCCCCGGCGCGCGGTGACAGGCCCTCGATGCCCGGCCGGTAGAGCGTGGCGCCCAGCACGCCGTTGAGCGTGCCGCCGGCCACGGCCTGCTGGCCCTTGACGACCGTGGGGACGAGGGCCGCGATCGTCGTGCCGATGAACACCGCCAGCACCAGCCCGCTCACCGACCTGAAGGCGGTCTTCGGGTCGGCGGCCAGGCGCTGCGCGGCCAGCAGCGTCGCCGCGCCACGGGTCAGCCGGGCGGTCAGGCGGGCGGCCAGCATCGTCAGCCACGGCCCGGCCAGCACGAGCCCGACCATGATGAGCGCGATCCCGGCATCGGCCAGCAGGGCGTCGGGTTTGCCCTCCTTGAACGCCGGCCCCGCGAACAGCCCCAGCCCGGCCAGCAGCGGGATCACCCGCCACGCCCTCGGCGGTGGCGGGGCGGCCTTCCTGGCCACGCCGAGCGGTGAGATCCGCACCCGGCGCAGCGACCACAGGGCGGCGCCGGCCGAGACGAGCGGCACGCAGGCGAGCACGGCCGCGTACTGCCAGGGGCTCGGGACGGCCAGCTCGGGGAAGAAGCGCGAACCGGTGATCCGCACCTCGGCCACGGCCGGGCGTACGAGCTGGAAGAGCACCACGCCGGCCAGCGCGCCGAGCAGCGCGCCCAGCGCGGCGTCCACCGCGGCGAGGATGTTGATCTGCCGGGAGGTGGCGCCGACCAGCCTGATCGCCGCGAAGCGCCCCTCGCGGCGGGTGGCGGCCAGCCGGGTGGCGGTGCCCACCAGCACGAGCAGCGGGACGATCAGCCCGATCGCGGCGATGCCGAACCCGAACTGGTAGACCTCCGCGCTGTCGTCGACCGCGGGCTCGGTGGCGACCGCGTCGACCTGCCGGGTGCCGATCACGGCGGCGACCTCCTGCGGCGTCCGTCCCACCACGATGGCCAGCTCGTCGGGCCCGGACAGCGCCGCAGGGCCGATCAGGCCCGCCCGCTCTCCCGGGAAGCGGTCGGCGAGCTGCTCGCGCGGCGCCGAGTCCAGCAGTCCGGCCAGCGCAGGCGAGGCGTAGTACCGGCCGGGTGCGGGCATGCTCGCCAGGCCGGGGATGACCGGCGCCCGGGCTCCGAGCGCGGCGGCGTCGAGCCTCTTGATCGTCCGGCCCGCGTAGTAGTCCTCGCGGAGGTTCCACAGCCCGCCGTCGGCGGTGGCGTCCAGGGCCCAGCCGCTGGGCGCCGTGCCTTGCGTGCACTCCCAGCAGGGGCGGTCGTTGGTGGCCTGGAAGGCGTTGAACAGCGACAGCGTGGCCAACAGGACCGCGACGGCGACCGCCACCCCGGCCACGATCAGCGCGAGCCGGGCCGCCGTCTCCCTGCCGCTGCGCAGCGACAACCGCAGCCCCAGCGAGATCATCGGACGATCCCGCCGGCGTACGGGTCGGTCACCTTGCCGTCGCGCACGACGACCTCCCGGTCGGCGCAGGCGGCGACCCGGGCGTCGTGCGTCACCACGATCACGGCGGCGCCCTCCTCGCGGGCCAGGCCCACCAGCAGGTCCATCACGTGCTCGCCGGTGAGCGAGTCGAGCGCGCCGGTCGGCTCGTCGGCGAAGACCACCCGCGGCCGCGTCACCAGCGCTCTGGCGATGGCCACCCGCTGCGCCTGCCCGCCGGACAGCTCCGCGGTACGCCGGCCGCCCAGGCCGGCCAGCTCCAGCCGCTCCAGCCAGGAGGCGGCCCGCGTGTAGGCGTCCTTGCGCCTGGCGCGGCTGAGCAGCAGCGGCAGCGCCACGTTGTCGGTCACGGTCAGCTCGGGCACCAGCTGGCCGAACTGGAAGACGAACCCGAAGGCGGTGCGCCGCAGCTCGCTGCGGTGGCCGTCGTCCAGCGTGTCCAGCCGCCGCCCGTCGAACCAGACCTCGCCGCTGTCCGGGGTGAAGATCCCGGCCAGGCAGTGCAGCAGCGTCGACTTGCCGGAGCCGCTCGGCCCCATGATGGCCAGCACCTCACCCGCGGTCACCGACAGGCTGGCCTCCCGCAGCGCGGGCGTGCTGCCGAAGGAGCGGCTGATCCCCTCGGCCCGCAGCAGAGCGTTGACGATCATCGACCGCGCACCGTCTCCGCCAGCGCCTCCAGCCGGGCCTGGGTGACGTCGATCCACCGCAGGTCGGCCTCGAGACGGAACAGGGCATGGTCGGCGAGGAGCGTGTCCACCAGCGTGCCCTCGCGCCTGATCTCGGTCAGCTCCCGCATGCGCCGCAGATGCGTCGCGCGCTGGGCGTCCAGGTAGCCCGCCGCGTCGCGGCCCAGCATCAGCGCCAGCACGACCTTGGTGAAGAACACCGTCTGCAGATACGGCTCGGCCGCGACCGGCTCGGCCAGCCACGACTCGACCTCGTTCGTGCCGATCGGGGTGATGGCGTAGCGCTTGCGGTCGGGGCCGTCGCCCGGCTCGCTCTGCCCGGCGGTGATCTTGCCGTCCCGGGTCAGGCGGGCGAGCGTGGAGTACACCTGACCGAAGGGGAGCGACTTGCCCCCGCCGAAGTAGGTGTCGTAGTCGCGTTTCAGGTCGTATCCGTGGCTCGGCTGCCGCTCGAGGAGGCCGAGCAGCGCTAGAGGGACGCTCATGCCCTGAGAATATACACCGAGAGTATATCCGGCGAGAGTAGGGGGGCATGGCGCATCATGGTTGTCGTGACCGAGGAGCCCCTCACCGGCGGCAACAACGCCCTGGAGGTCGTGCGGGTCGGCGACACGGTGCGCCGCGCCCGCGACGCCGGCGCGGCGTTCGCCGCCCGGGTGCTGACGCATCTGGAATCCGTCGGCTACCGCCACGCGCCGCGCCACCTCGGCATCGACGAACGCGGCCGGGACATCCTGAGCTTCATCCCCGGCACCACCACCGACCACCCCACGCAGCGAGCGGACGGCGCATACGCGGCCGGCGGCCGGATGCTACGCGCGTTGCACGAGGCGACCGCCGGTCACCCGCTGGCCG
The DNA here is from genome assembly GCF_040674955.1 of Nonomuraea sp. NPDC049695. Lineage (NCBI taxonomy): Bacteria > Bacillati > Actinomycetota > Actinomycetes > Streptosporangiales > Streptosporangiaceae > Nonomuraea > Nonomuraea sp. NPDC049695. The sequence continues at coordinate 29,591 of NZ_JBFANV010000037.1, forward strand.
CCGGCCGGGAGTGCGTGCTCCACGGCGATCCCGGGCCCTTCAACGCCATCTTCCAGCGGGGCCTGCCGGTGGCCTTGATCGACTGGTCCTCCTGCCGTCCCGGCGACCGGCTCGACGACCTGGGCTACATGGCGTGGACCTGGTGCATCCAGTCACAGGGCCGCGTACCGATCGACGAACAGGCCCGGCACCTGCGTGAGCTGCGCGACGGCTACGGCGCCGTCGAACCGGAGCGCCTCCTGGACGCGATGGTGCGTAGCCAGACCCGGATCGTCGACGCGGAGGCGGCGAACATCGACGACCCCGCGCTCACACCCGCGCGCCGCCGCCACGCCGAGGCGGCCGTCACCTGGGCCGCCACCGATCGCGACCTCGTCCGCCGGCACCGGAGGCGCCTTCTGGCCGCACTGCGATGACAGTCGGCGCCGCGGCGGTCATCGGGTATGACCGCCGCGGCGCCTGTTCACGGCGACGGAGCTGCTCCGGGTGATGGCCGAGAGTCCCGAGCCGCGGGCGGTGCAGGCCCCCACTCCCGGGCTCGTCGTCCGCGGCAGCACCGCCCCGCCCGGCGGGTGATCTCTAACCCGGGATGCGGGGGAGATCGATCACCACCCGCTTGTCGCCGAGGTCGTAGGTGAGCACGTAACGCGTGGTGTGGTCGATGGTGACGGCCTCGATGTAGTCGGAGGCGGTCCTGTCCTCCAACTTGATCTCGAAGCGGATGCCGAGATCGCCGGTCCTGCGGGTTTTGAGGTCGTACAGGAACAGGCGGTTGTCGGCTCGGGACAAGCTCTGCATGACCACAAGGAAGCGGTCAAGGGCGGGTTCCCCCGGAGGAAGCGGCCTGGCGGGCAATGTGCGGGGGCCGGAGCCGTCACGGTGGAGCGCCTGTGCGTTCGGGTAGTTCACGCACCAGGTGAGCGAGCACGGCGAGGCGCCCGTTCCGGCGTCGCGTCGCTCTCCGGTCAGGACGTTGACCAGGCGCTGGAAGGTGGGCCGAGTGTCATACCGGTCGCCGCGCCCGCGCTTGGAAGTGGCCGCCCAAGGCCATTGGAGCAGGTGGTACCGCTTGGTGCCGGGGATCGAGGCCGGCTTGCCGCCGGAGAGCGGGGCCTGGTAGAGGCCGCCTTTGAGGCCGCGCGACCAGACCACCTTGTCGTCCACGACGGTCATCAGGTCGATGTCGCCATATTTCATGGTCTGGCGGATTGAGGTGACCTTGTGGGCATTGCCTCCCGTCACCGGGGCCGTCCAGATGTCGAGGAGGCCTTTGACCGTCCCCCAGGACACCGTGTACCAGACCAGTCGCCCGCCACCGATCACGACGGGCGAGGTGTAGTCCGTCCTGGGTGGCGGCACGAACGCGATCAGCCGCTTCACGGTGCCGGAGCGGACGTCGTACGACCACCAGGCCGTGTCGCCCTCGCCGGTCCTGACCAGCAGCGTGCGTTCGTCGAGGAACGCCTCCGCGCGGTAGGTGAGGCCGTTCGGCAGCTTCTTCGGCAGGAGGTGCGTGGCGCGCGGCCACAACTCCGACACCGGCACGGGACGGCTCGTGTCGGAGGCCACCGGGCCGTCCGACGTGTTCGGCACGGCCCGCTGGATCACCACCGTGGTGGCGGCGACGAGCACGGCCACCCCGGCGGCCGCTGCCACCGGCCGCCAGGCGCGCCGGCGTGCCGGCCGTGCGCGCAGGAACCGGCTCGGCGGCGGGGGTTCCTCCTCGCGCGACATGTTGGCGAGCGTCTCGCGGAGCAGTTCTTCGATGTTCACGCCGGCTCCCTCATGGTCCTCAACTCGGGGGCGACCTTCTTCAGCCGTTCCAGCGACCTGTGGGTCTGGCTCCGCACCGTCCCCACGCTGATGCCGAGCACCTTGGCGATCTCGCTCTCCGGCAGGTCCTCGAAGTAACGGAGCACGAGGACGGCCCGCTGGCGAGGCGTCAGCCGGGCGAGCGCCGAGCGCATCACCAGCCGCAGGTCCGCCACATCGGCGTGCCCGTCGTCGGCCAGGTCGGGCAGGTGGTCGGTGGACACCTCGGCCGCCTTGGAGCGCCGCCGCCACCAGCTCACCTGTTCGTGGTACATGGCGCGGCGGACGTAGCCCTCGACGGCGGCGGGATCGCGCAGCCTGGCCAGTTTCGCGGCCGTCTTGGCCAGCGCCGACTGCACGAGGTCCTCGGCGGAGTGCCGGTCCCCGGTCAGCAGGTAGGCGGTGCGGAACAGGGCCGCCGAGCGTTCGACGACGAACGTCCGGAACTCCGCTTCACGATCTGGATCCACCCGGCCTCCTTGCCTGTGTCACCAAGCAAGGACGCGGAGGAGGCGGAGAACTATGCCGTCATGTGGTGACCTGATCGAGGAGCTCGAGCAGATGGTGGTACGGCCGGCCGGTGGCACGGGTCAGGCCGAGCTCGCAGGTGCGGTTGACCGAGGCGTGCGCGGCGAAGTCCCCGGCCGCCACGGACGCGGCTTCTGCGCGGGTGGCCGAGGCGGTCAGCTCCGGGTGGAGCAGGCCGCGGTCGCCGGCGAAGGCGCAGCACTGCCAGCCGTCGGGGACGACGACCTGCTCCGCTATCGCCTGGGCGATCCGGGTGATGGCGGCGTCCAGGCCGAGCCGGGTGGAGGAGCAGGTGGGGTGCAGGGCCAGGGAGGGCAGGCGGCGGGCGTCCGGCAGCCGGGGCAGGATGTGCTCGGCGGTGAAGGCGACCGCGTCGATCACCTGGAGGCCGGGGACGAGATGTCCGTAGCCCTCGGTGCAGGAGGCGGCGTCGCTGACGACCGGGACGCGGCCGCCGTCGGTGGCCGCGAGCAGGCTGTCGCTGACGCGGCGGCCCATCGCCTCGTGGCCGTCGGTGTAGCCCTTCGACGACCAGGGCGTGCCGCAGCACAGGCTCCCGATCCCCTCCGGGACGTGCAGCCGCAGGCCGGCGCGTTCGGCCAGGCGCCGGAACGCGGTCATGACGCCGGGGCCGCCGTCGGCGGGGGCGAACAGCGTGTTCAGGCAGGACGGGAGGTAGACGGCGTCGGCACCGGTCACCGGGGCGGGGCGTCGGCGCGTGCCGCCACGGGGCAGGTCGCGGGTCCACTGGGGTGCCGTGTCGGGGCCCGCGACCGAGCGGGCGGCGCGGCTGGCGCTCTCGGAGAGCCGGGGCGGGGCGGCGGCCGCGGTGTCCAGGGCCAGGTTCATCGCCCGGGTGATGCCGTCCCAGTGGCGGGCGGCGGTCTTCCAGCCCTTCTGCGCCAGGCGCCCGTGCCGCTCGGCCCGCAGGCGTTTGGTGAGGTCGCCGGTGTTGATGAGAACGGGGCAGGCGGTGGCGCACATGCCGTCCACCGCGCAGGTGTCCACGGCGTCGTAGCCGTACTCCTCCTCCAGCCGGCGGGCGAGCGCGTGGTCGCCCGCCTCGTGGGCGGCGGCCAGTTCGCGGCGCAGCACGATGCGCTGGCGCGGGGTGGTGGTGAGGTCGCGGCTCGGGCAGACGGGCTCGCAGTAGCCGCACTCGACGCACCGGTCGACCTCGGGCTCGACGGTGACGACGGCCTTGAGGTCGCGCAGGTGGGCGTCGTCCCGGTCGGTGAGGAGAACGCCGGGGTTGAGGGTGCCCGCGGGATCGCACAGGCGCTTGACCTCGCACATCACCGCGTACAGCTCGTCGCCGTACTGGCGGCGCACGAAGGGGGCCATGACGCGGCCGGTGCCGTGCTCGGCCTTGAGCGTGCCGCCCCGGCCGAGGACGGCCTCGACCATGTCCTCGGTGAAGTCGGCGTAGCGCCGCAGGTCCGTGTCGAAGCGCTCGTTGAGCATGAAGTGCAGGTTGCCGTCCTTGGCGTGGCCGAAGATGACGCTGCGCTCGTACCGGTGCTTGGCGAACAGGTCGGTCAGCTCGTCGCAGAGGTCGGCCAGAGCGGGCACCGGGACGGCGACGTCCTCCAGGAGGGCGGTGGTGCCGCTGGGGCGGGCGCCGGCGACGGAGGCGTACAGGCCCTTGCGGATGTGCCACAGCGCGGCCCGGCCGCCGGCGTCCCTGCTCAGGCGGGCAGGGGCCGCGAGCCGCAGACCCGCGAACGCGCGCTCGGCCGCGTGTTCGCGCTCGGTGAGCAGATCGGCGCCGGACTCCTGCCATTCGATCAGCAGCGCGGCGTGCTCCTGAACGGCGAGCGTGCGGAGCACGTCGTCGGCCTTCGGGTCAGTCTGGGCCACCCGCAGGGACTCGGCGTCCAGCAGCTCGACGGCGGCGGGCTCGGCGGCGACCAGCTCGGGCATCGCCGCCATCGCCTGGCGCAGGCCGGGGAAGACGAGCAGGCCGGTGGCGGCCACCGGGTGGGCGGGGACCGTACGCAGCACCGCCTCGGCGACGAACCCCAGCGTGCCCTCGCTGCCGATGATCAGGTGGGCGAGGATCTGCGCGGGCGAGTCGTGGTCGAGGAAGCTGTTGAGGCCGTAGCCCATGGTGTTCTTGAGCGAGAACTGGGCGGTGACGCGGCGCACCGAGTCGGGGTTGCCGCGGACGCGGTCGCGCAGCCGCTCCAGGCCCTTGGTGAGCTCGGGCTCCAGGGCGCGCAGGCGCTCGTCGGCGTCGGGGGCCCCGGTGTCGATGACGGTGCCGCTGGGCAGCACGACGGTCATCGACTCCAGCGTCCGGTACGTGTTGGCGTGCGTGCCGCAGGTCATGCCGCTGGAGTTGTTCGCGACGACCCCGCCGATCGTGCACGCCGACTCGCTGGCCGGATCGGGGCCGAGCTTGCGGCCGTACGGGGCGAGCCTGGCGTTGACCTGCCGCAGCACCGCCCCGGGCTGCACCCGCACCCGCGCCCCGCCGTCGAGCACCTCGATGCCGCGGAAGTGCCGGCGGGTGTCGACCAGCAGGTGCTCGCTCACGCCCTGCCCGCTCAGGCTGGTGCCGCCCGAACGGAAGGTCAGCGGCAGGCCGGCGCGCATCAGCGCCGCCACCTGCGCGGCGCTCTCGGGCACCAGCACGGCCTGCGGGGTGAGCAGGTAGTGGGAGGCGTCGTGCGCCATGCCGAGCCGGTCGCTCGCCCGGGTGCGGGCGATGCCGGGCACGGCGGCCTCCACCGCGGCCAGGGTCGCCTGGTCGGGCGCGCCCAGCCGCCGCGAGTCAGGATCAGTCACGCTGGAGCTCCCTTGAAGTCATCGCCGCGGGTCGATGTGGATCTTAGGACCCGGTCCGGCCCCCGGCCAGGGCGGGGCCAACCGCCCAGGATACCCACCGCGGTGCAGTCCTTGAGCCCCAGGTCACGGGGGTCGGCGCTGCTCACCGTGGTCGAGCGGCTCCGTGATCACGGGATCGCCGACCCGGCCGGGAGTGGGCCGGTCACGTGAAGAGCTGGCCGCCGTTGACGTCGATGGTGGCGCCGGTGATCGCCTTCGCGTGGTGGGAGGCGAGGTAGATCACGGCGCGGGCCACGTCCTCCTCCGTGGCGATGCGGCGCAGCGCCATCGCCGAGACGTCGCGCGCGCGGATCTCCTCGAACGTCACGCCCTCCGCCGCGGCCCGCGTCCGCATCCACTCGTCGAGCACCTCGCTGGCGATCCAGCCGGGCGCGACGCAGTTCACCCGCACCCCGTACGGCCCGAGCTCGTCGGCGAGGCAGTGGGACAGCAGGTGCGCGGCGGCCTTGCCGGCGGCGTAGTCGCTGCGCCCCGCGTAGCCCGTACGGGAGGACATGGAGGTGATGTTCACGATCGAGCCGGAGCCCTGCGCCACCATGTGCGGTGCGATGAACCTGCAGGCCAGCAGGGTGCCGTAGCCGCCGGTCTCGACGGCCCGGCGCCACGCCTCGAGGTCGCCGGCGGTCATGTCGAGCACGTTCCTGCGGTGCGACCCGGGGAAGGCGGCGTTGACCAGCACGTCCACCCGGCCGAACCGGTCGATCACGGTGCCGGCGAGCCGCCGTACGTCGTCGATCCGGGTCACATCGGCGGGTACGGCGAGCGCGCCCGGCACCTCGGCGGCGGTCTGCTCGAGGGTGGCCGCGCCGCGGGCGGCCACGACGACCCTGGCACCCTCCTCGCTCAGCATCCTCGCCAGGGTCCGCCCCAGCCCGGGACCCGCCCCGGTGACGATCGCGACTTCACCGTCCAGCAGCACTCCCTTACTCTACCAAGTGCTTGCTTGACGATTGCAGCCGATGTGCCGCACGAGGTCCGGCTCAGGCCCGGGGGATCGCCACCCCCTTGGTCCGGCTCGCGGGCAGGACGGCCGCCAGTACGGCGAGCACCGCGCAGAGGGCGATCACCCCGGTGACAGGCTGCCACGGCACGTCGACCGCGACGGGACCGGCCAGCTGCACCAGCGCGGCGTACAGCCCGAGCAGCCCGAGCGCGGTGGCCATCACGGCCAGGACCACGCCCACGGCCACCACCAGCAGGGCCTCCGCCATGACGTACCGCAGGAGCTGGGCCTTGGTCGCGCCGAGCAGCCGCAGCGCGCCGTGCTCCGGCGCCCGGTCGGGGGCCGCCATCAGCAACGTGTTGACCAGGGCGATCACGGTGTAGCTCAGCATGATGGCGAGCACGGCCAGCAGGCCGAGGCGGCTGGCGGAGGCGCGACGGTCGGCGGCGGTCGCGGTCCAGGCGGCCTTGGTCACGGCGCGGGCGTTGTGTCCCTTGGCGGCCTGCTCCAACGCCTTGCCGACCTCGGTGGCGGAGGCGCCGGGGCGCAGCTTCACGTAGGCGGCGGAGGGCAGGGCCGAGAGGGCGTGCGCCGGCGTGACGTACGAGTCCGCGGCGGAGCCGGTGCCGAGCAGCGCGACGACCGTCAGGCTGACCTGGCTGCCGTCCGCCCGCCACATCCTCACCCGCTGCCCCAGGCCCAGCTCCCAGGTGGGGGAGACCGCGATCGTGTCGTCCCGCAGCTCCGCGAGCGATCCGGCGGTCACGGGCACCGACAGCGCGGTCGTGAGCGTGGCCGGGTTCACGGCCTCGGCGGGCCGCTCGATGAGCTGGGTGCCCTCGCCTTCGAGCGTGTAGAGGCTGGTCGAGGTCACGGTGGTGACGTCGGCGCCGGGGACGGCGCGCAGGCGTTCGACGAGCTGCCGGTCCAGCCCGCCCGTGCCCGCGGGCAGCACCAGGTAGTCGGCGCGTACGGGGGCGGTCTGCATCGCCGACTTGGTGGCGTCGGTCATCGCCGCGCCGCCGAGCAGCGTCGCGGCCAGCGCCACGGTGACCAGGACCGGCGCGGCCGTGGCGGCGGTACGCCGCGTCGAGACGACGGCGCCGGCGGGGACCACGAGGCCGCCCGCGCCGCGCAGCCGTCCGAGCGGGGCGGCGAGCAGGTTCGTGACCGGCCGGACGAAGACCGGGGCGAGCAGTCCGACGGAGGCGATGAGCAGCATGACGATGGGCATGAACGTCTTGTTGTTGGTCGCGCCGTCCGGGTCGGTGACGGCGTTGACGAGCATGCTGACGACCGCGGTGGCGAGCAGCCCGCCTCCGGCGATCCAGCGCCCGATCGTCATGCTCTTCGGCTCCACCGCCGCCTCGCGCAGCGCCTCCGCGGGCCGCACCCGGCCCGCCCGCCGGGCGGCGACGACCACGCCGAGCACGGCGACCAGCACACCCGTGCCGAAGGCCACGTACGAGGGCGCCGAGGATGTCGAGGGCACGAGCCAGGCGGGGGCCATCCCGAGGGCGCTCAGCCGGTCCAGGATCGGCCGGGTGGCCAGCGGGCCGATCGACGCGCCGAGCGCCGAGGCGGCGAGCGCGATCAGCAGGGCCTCGCCGTACACCATGCGCCTGACCTGGCCGGCGGTCGCGCCGATGGTGCGGAGCAGGGCGAACTCGCGCTGCCGCTGGCCGACCGCGAAGGCGAAGGTGGAGGAGACCACGAAGATGGCGATGAATCCCGCGAAACCCGCGGCGATGCCGGCGATCGTGTTGGCGTTGTTCCGTGCCCGCTCGTCGGCCTCGCGGGACGGGTCGAGCAGCGCCCGGTCCTGCCCGGTCAGCACCCTGACCTTGCTGGAGACCGCCGGGCTCCCGCTTTCGCCCGGGACGGGCGGTGACGTGGCCGGCGAGTCCGTCTCGGAGTCGGCTTCCGGGTCGAGGGCGGTCTCCGGCTCGGCGGCCGAGCCCAGGGTGGCGCGTACCTCGGTGGCGGGCCGCCACAGGGCCAGCGCGTCGATGCGCGGCGACAGCGCGGCGGCGCGTTCGTCGGTGAAGAACACCGTGGGCTGCGGCCCCGCCGAGGCGATCCCCACCACCCGGTACGGCCGGGCCCCCGCGGCGGTCACCACCCGCACCCGCCGGCCCACCTGGGCGCCGCCGGTGACGATGATCTCGTCGTCCGCCGCGGGCGCCCTTCCCGCGGACAACCGCTGCGGCGCCGTACGGGCCGCGGACCAGGGACGGCCGACGGCGGGCGGGCCCCCGGCGAGCTGCGCGGGGAAGACCCGGTCCACCACGGCCCCGGGCAGGCGGGCGGCCAGTTCGGGAGCCAGCCCCCGCGGCTCGGCCAGCGGGGCGCTGCTCTGGCCGAACGGGCTCCGCACCGTGAGCCGCTCGTCGGGCACGACCACGACGGGCGCGGCGGCGTACCGCTGCGGGCCCCGGTCGGGCGAGGAGACACTGGAGGCCAGCACCTGCCCGAGCGCCGCCATCAGGGCCGCGCCGAGCGCCAGGGCGACGAACGTGCCGGCGAAGGAGAGCCACCGGGTGCGCAGCGTGGACCAGGCGATCCTCAGCACGACGCCTCCAGCTGCAGCATCCGGGTCGCGATCTGCTCGGCGGAGGGGTCGTGGAGCTCGCCGAAGACCCGGCCGTCGGCCAGGAACACCACGCGGTCGGCGTGGGAGGCCGCCACCGGGTCGTGGGTGACCATGATGATCGTCTGTGCCTGCCGGTCGACCAGGTCGCGCATCAGGCGCAGCACCTCGCGGCTGGTGTTGGCGTCCAGGGCGCCGGTGGGCTCGTCGGCGAAGAGCACGGCGGGCCGGGTGACCAGGGCGCGGGCGATGGCGACGCGCTGCTGCTGGCCGCCGGACATCTCGGCGGGCCGGTGGTTCGCGCGCTCGGCCAGGCCCACGGCGGCCAGGCTCTGGCGCACCTGCTGGGCGTCGGGCCGGCGGCCGGCCAGGCGCAGCGGCAGGGCGACGTTCTGGGCGGCGGTGAGCGACGGCAGCAGGTTGAAGGACTGGAACACGAACCCGATCCGATCGCGCCGCAGCAGCGTCAGCTTCCTGTCGCCGAGCGTCGCCAGGTCCCGGCCGTCCACGATCACCCGCCCCGTGTCCGGCCGGTCCAGCCCGGCGGCGCACTGCAGCAACGTCGACTTGCCCGACCCTGACGGCCCCATCACGGCGGTGAACGTGCCGGCGCCGAAGCCGATCGACACGTCGTCGAGCGCCGTGACGCCGTGTGCGTAGTGTTTGGTGACCGAGGTCAGGTCGACCGCTTGCATGGGATTCATGGGCGACGACGCTATGGGGGCGGACATCTGTGGGGTACCGGACGAATGACTAGGATTCGTCCCGTGCTTCGGGGCCGGGAGTCTGATCAGAGAGCCATCGACGTGCTGCTCGACCAGGCGCGCGACGGCCGCTCCGGCGTCCTGGTGATCAAGGGCGAGCCGGGGATCGGCAAGACCTCGCTGCTGGCGTACGCCGAGGAACGCGCGGGGGACATGGAGGTGCTGCGCGGCCTGGGCATCGAGACCGAGGCGGACATCCCGTACGCCTCGCTCCACCTGCTCCTGCGCGGCGGGCTCGACCGCCTCGGCGCGCTGCCCGAGCCCCAGGCGGCGGCGCTGGCGGGCGCTCTGGGGCTGGCCCCGGCGAGAGCCGACGACCGGTTCCACGTCGGCGTGGCGGTGCTGTCGCTGCTGGCGGAGCTGGCCGAGGAGCGGCCCCTGCTCTGCCTGGTCGACGATGCGCACTGGCTGGACCAGGCGTCGGCGCGCGCGTTGCGCTTCGCCGCGCACCGGCTGCACGCGGAGGGCGTCGTCCTCCTGTTCGGCGCGCGCGACGGCTTCGACCCGGCGGGCCTGCCGGAGCGGCGGCTGGCCGGCCTGGACGACCGCAGCGCCGCCCAGGTGCTCGCCGACGCCGCGCCCGAGCTCACCGGCGCGACACGCCTGAAGATCATCAAGGAGGGCGCGGGCAACCCGCTCGCCCTGCTCGAACTGCCGCGCACCGCCGATCTGCCGGCCTACGACCACAGCCCGCTGCCGCTGCCGGAACGCCTGCGGCTGGCCTACGCCGCCCGCGTCGGCCGCCTGCCCCAGGACGCCCGGACCGCGCTGCTGGTCACCGCGCTGGCGGACGGCGGCGACCTGGACGTGATCACGAACGCCTGCGCCGCACTCGGCATCGAACCCGCCGCTCTCGGAGCGGCCGAGCGTTCCGGGCTGGTCAGGATCGCCGGGCGGCACGTGAGTTTCGCCCATCCGCTCATGCGCGCGGCGGTCTTCCAGCTCAGCACGTACGACCTGCGTCTGGAGGCGCACCGGATCCTGGCCGGGCTGCTGGCCGGTCAGCCCGACCGGCGGGCCTGGCACCTGGCCGCCGCCGCGACGGGCCCGGACGAGACGGCCGCGCGAGCGCTGGAGGAGACCGCCCACCGGGCCAGGGCGCGCGGCGCGAACGTCAGCGCCTCCGCCGCGTTCGAGCGGGCCGCCGAGCTGAGCGAGGACTCGGAGCTCAAGGGGCGGCGGCTGCTCTCGGCCGCCGTGGACGCCACCGAGGAAGGCCGGCTCCAGCGGGCCCAGCACCTCATCGACGCCGCCACCGCCCTCGTGCCGGACGCCTCGGCCCGCGCCACGCTGCCCACCCTGCGGGCCAGGATCGCCTTCGGCCAGGGCGCCCCGCGGCGGGCCCACGAGCTGCTGCTCAAAGGCGCGGCGGACGTGGCCGGCGACGACCGCGCCGCCGCCGCTCTGATGCTGGTCGAGGCGGCACGCAACGCCAACCGTCTCGGCGACGCCGACGGGCTCGTCGAGGCCGCCGCCCGCCTGCGCGCGCTGGACCTGCGCCCGGAGGACGACCTCGACCTCGCCAGGCAGGCCGCTCTGGGGTCCGCGTCGCTGCTGACCGACGGCCCCGCCGCCGCGCTGCCGATCATGCGCGAGCTGGTGGCCAGGGGCAGCCGGATCACCCCGGAGATGCACTCACGCCGCATCAACGCCTCCTACTTCGCCCTCCAGGTCGGTGACTTCCAGGCCGCGGGGGAGATCGCGCGGGCGGCCGCCGACGAATGCCGGGCCAACGGCGAGATCAGCAAGCTCGCCGTGCTCCACATCACGCTCGCCACCAGCGAGATCTTCCTCGGCAGGTTCACGGACGCCACGGCCACCGCGAGCGAGGGACTGCGGCTGACCGCCGAGACCGGCAGGCCGAGCCGGGCCGGTTGCATGCAGGGCATGCTCGCCTGGATCGCCGCCGTACGAGGTGAGGCGGGCCGCTGCGCCGAGCTGGCCGCCGCCTCGCACGCGCACTACGACGCCAACGGCATCGTCAACGGCCTGGCCTGGGCACAGTGGGCGCAGGCCCTGCTCGACCTGGGCCAGGGCCGCTTCGCCGAGGCGCTGGACCGGCTGGAGGCGGCCATGGCCGGTCCGGTGCGCCACCAGTTCCAGGCCGTTCACTTCGCCCCCGACCAGATCGAGGCCGCGGCCCGGCTCGGCCTGCCCGCCGACGGGGCGCTACACCGCTACGAGTCCTGGGCGCGGGCCTCCGGCCTGGCCTGGGCCGAGGCCGTCCTGCACCGCTGCCTGGCCCTGCTCGAACCCGACGGCGATCGGGCACACGATCATTTCCGTGCCGCCGTACGGCTGCACACAGGCGCAGGCCACCCCTGGGAGGCGGCGCGCACCGCGCTGGTCTACGGCGAGCGCCTGCGCAGGGATCGGCACAAGAGCGCCGCCCGCGCCCACCTGCGTGCCGCGCTCGAGACCTTCGAGCGCCTGGACGCCCGGCCCTGGGCCGAGCGTGCCAGAAGCGAGCTGCGCGCCGCCGGCGACACCGCTCTGTCCGCCGTCGCGGCCGAGGCCCGGTCCGCCGCCTCCCCGCAGGGCGTCCTGTCCCCGCAGGAGCTGCAGATCGTCCGCCTGGCCGCGGCGGGCCGCACCAACAAGGAGATCGGGGCGCGCCTCTTCCTCAGCCCCAAGACCGTCAGCTACCACCTCTACCGGGCCTTCCCCAAGCTCAACGTGACGAGCCGGGCCCAGCTCGCCGGCCTCGAGCTGGGCTGATCGGGCATCTCACGCGCCGGTCATGGCGGCGTGGAGCCGCAGGTACGGCTCGGCGTCCTTCGGCCGGTTCTGGCGCTGCAGCGTACGGCCGAGCAGCAGGCAGGCGTACCCCTCCGCCGGATCGCGCTCCAGGATCACCCGGAGCTCGGCCTCGGCCCGGCGGAGCTGGGCCGAGTGGTAGTAGGCGCGGGCCAGCAGCAGCCGGGCCGACAGGTTGTCCGGCGCCGCGGCCACCACCTGGGCCAGGATGCGCGCGGCCCCGATGTAGTCCTCCGAGTCGAAGAACAGGCGACCCCGCTCGTACTCCTCGGCAAGCCTCTCGATCGGCATGTCACTCCTCTCCGGTGTGCGGGACGCGTCCGGCGGGGACGACGCCCAGGCGGCCGGCCTGGTAGTCCTCCATCGCCTGAAGGATCTCGGCGCGGGTGTTCATCACGAAGGGGCCGTAGTGGACGACCGGCTCGCGGATGGGCTGCCCGCCGAGCAGCAGCACCTCCAGGTTCGGCTCGGCCTGCGGCTGAGCCGTGTCGGCGGCGACGGTGAGCGCCCCGCCCTGGCCGAAGACGGCCAGCTGGCCCTTGCGGACCGGCCTGCGCTCGTCACCGGCGAAGCCCTGCCCGGCCAGCACGTACGCGAGGGCGTTGAAGCCCGGGTTCCACGGCAGCTCCAGCCGCGCGCCGGGGCTCACGGTCGCGTGCACCATCGTGATCGGCGTGAACGTGACGCCGGGACCGCCGTGCCCGTCCAGGTCGCCGGCGATCACCCGCAGCAGCGCGCCGCCGTCGGCCGAGGCGAGCAGCGCCGTCTGGCGGCCGCGGATGTCCTGGTAGCGGGGCACGTGGAACTTGTGGGCGCGAGGCAGGTTGACCCAGAGCTGGACGCCGTGGAACAGCCCGCCCGAGACCACCAGGTGCTCCGGCGGCTTCTCGATGTGCAGCAGGCCCGAACCCGCGGTCATCCACTGGGTGTCGCCGTCGGTGATCGTGCCGCCGCCGCCGTTGGAGTCCTGGTGCTCGAAGATGCCGTCGATGATGTAGGTGACGGTCTCGAAGCCGCGGTGCGGGTGCCAGGGGGTGCCCTTGGGCTCGCCGGGCGCGTACTCGACCTCACCCATCTGGTCCATGTGGATGAACGGGTCCAGCGCGGACTGCGGCACGCCGGCGAACGCGCGCCGTACCGGGAAGCCCTCGCCCTCGAACCCGCTGGGCGCGGTCGTCACCGACCTCACGGGCCGCCGCACGACGGTGGCCGGGTCCGGTACGGCGACGCGCGGCAGCGTCAGGGTGTCGGCGGTGATGGCGGGCATGACCCCTCCTGGTTGTTGAAACTTCAACTGGTTGCTCGCCACAACACGTGAACGCCGCCGGGCATTCCCCGGCCTACCTTGATCGCAAGTGGGGGACATCCCAACACGCCCACTGGTAGGTTTCTGCACTGTCTGTTGATCTATTGGGGGTTTACGGTGAACCAGCCGTTGGTGGCGGACGATCCGCGGCGGTTGGGTCCGTACGACATGCTCGCCCGCATCGGCGAGGGCGGCCAGGGCGTCGTCTATCTCGGGCGGGCGGAGACCGGGGAGCTGGTCGCCGTCAAGCTCCTGCACCGCGGCCTGCTGACCGACCCCGGCGCGCGGAGCAGGTTCCTGCGCGAGGTGCAGCTTGCCCAGCGGGTGGCAAGGTTCTCCACCGCGCCCGTGCTCCACGCCGACATCGCGGGCCAGCAGCCGTACATCGTCAGCGAGTACGTGCCGGGGCCCTCGCTGCACGACCTCGTCACCCTGGAAGGGCCGCGGCGCGGCGCCGCGCTCGACCGGCTGGTCATCAGCACCGCCACCGCGCTGGCCGCCATCCACCGCGCCGGCATCCGGCACGGGGACTTCAAGCCCGGCAACATCCTGATGGGGCCGGAGGGCCCCGTCGTGATCGACTTCGGGGTCGCCCGCGCTCTGGACGCCCCGGGCACCACCTCGTCCGGATCGGTGATGGGGACGCCAGCCTACCTCGCGCCGGAGCAACTCGGCGGGGTGCCGGTGACGGCGGCGGCCGACATCTTCGCGTGGGGCGGGACCGTGGTGTTCGCCGCCTCGGGCCGGTCCGCGTTCGGCGCCGACTCCACCGCGGCGGTGATCAACCGCATCCTCAACCAGGAACCGGACATCTCCGGGCTCAGCGGGACGCTGCTCGAGCTCGTCACCGCCGCCCTGTCCAAGGATCCGGCCAGGCGGCCGAGCGCCGACGACCTGGTCGCCCGGCTGACCTCGGCGGCCACGACGCCGGCGCCTCCTCCGGCGCCGCCCCCGTCTCCTCCGGCGCGCGGGCGGCGCCGTACGGTGATGCTGACGTTCGCGGGCAGTGCGGCGGCGGCGCTGATCGTCGCGGGCGGCGTGCTGCTCAACACGGGCGGCCAGCCGGTGAGCTCGGCCCCGGAGAGCAGCCCGGCCTCCCAGCCGCCGGTCTCGTCCGGCACGGCCCAGCCCACGCTGCCGTCACAGACGAAGATCACGGCACGGCGGACGATACCCCCGGCACTCAGTCAGACGCCCCGCCCCAAGACGTCGGCGCCCACCGCCAAGCGGACGCGCACCAAGCACCCCGTGACCACGTCGGTGGACAACGAGTCCGGCGTGCGCTCGACACCCGACCCGAGCTCGGGAAGCGCCCCCGAACCGACAAAAGAGACAACCACCGCCCCGCCACCCGCTCCCACGCAGTGGCAGCCGTCCACGATGGACAACCCCTTCACCTGCTGGCCCCAGACCTGTTGAGTGCGCTCGTTACGGTTTGCGGCCCACACCGCAGACCGCGTGGACCGTGGTGGCCTGAGGCTGCGGTGACCCGGACGGCCGCCGCCAGAGCGGCGTGGACACCACGCCCGGCTCCACGAGCTCGAGCCCCTCGAAATAGCCGGCCAGCTGCTCGGGGCTGCGCAGCGTGTAGGGGAAGGCGGCCCGCTCGTTGTAGAAGCTCACCGCCTCCACCAGCGCCGGGTTGACGTCGACGCCGTCGGACAGCGCCAGGTGGCTGCCGGACGGCAGCGCCGCGACATAGCGGCGGACGAGATCGGTGGCGACACCGTAATCGGGCACCTGACCGGCGATGCTGAGCATCATCAGGCCGATCGGCCGGGCGAAGTCCAGCGTCTTGGCCGCTGCCGCGAGGACGGTGCCGGGCTCGCGCACGTCGGCGTCGACGTAGTCGGTCATGCCCTCCGGGCTGCCGGAGAGCAGGGCGCGGGCGTGCACGAGCACCAGCGGGTCGTTGTCGACGTAGACGATGCGGGACTCGGGCGCGATGCGCTGCGCCACCTCGTGCGTGTTGTCGGCGGTGGGCAGACCCGCGCCGATGTCGAGGAACTGCCTGATGCCCGCCTCGGTGACGAGGTACGTCACCGCTCGCCGGAGGAACTCCCGCTGGAGCCTGGCCACCTGCGCGAAATCGGGGAACATGCGCAGGAGAGCGTCCCCGGCCTCGCGGTCCACGGGGTAGTTGTCCTCTCCGCCGAGCAGGTGGTTCCAGACCCGGGCGGAATGCGGCTTCGTACGGTCGATCCTGGGGTCGGCGTCCATTCCGGAAGCGTATACGATCTTCCCGATCAGCCCACGGGCGGTTCCGCATGGATCAGCCGCTGTACGGAGCCACCGTGATCTTGTCGATCAGGGGAGCGTACTGCGAGCGCAGGAGCACTCCGGGAAAGGTCTCCGACGCGTAGGTGGTGCCGTCGAAGTCGGGCAGTTCCGCCGCCGAGAACTCCACGCTGTTCTCGCCCCGCTTCAGCCGCACCGGGACCGTCAGCTCCCAGAAGTTGTTCTCGTGGAACGTGTGCGGGAACATGACGCGCTGCGGAGTGGCGCCGTTCACCGAGATGTCGGCGTGCCTGGCGAGCGGGTCCGGGTTGTAGTGCGTGGCGGCCGACTGCTCCGGGTTGGAGTAGCGGATGCGCATGGCGTACGTGCCGGTAGCGGCCGACCGCACCTCGAGGCGGTCGACGAGCGGTGTCCCGAACCTGCCGGACCCGAGCAGCCTCGGATCGAGAGCGGCCGCGGCGTCCCGAGCGGAGTAGACCCCGAAGGTGGCCGAAGCGCCGCGGCCGACCGCGACGACCCCGGAGCCCGAGATGTCGCCCTTGTGCCCGCCCTCGTACGACGGGCGGGTCCCGCGCAGGTCGGCCAGCTCAGCCTCGTAGAGGGAGGGTGTACTTCGCGTCCTCCGCCTCGTACGACCGCTCCCACAGCTAAGGTGAGGACGCCGTCAGAGTGCCCGCGCCGGCGGGAGTTCGCGGCTGTTGGTGTTTGAGTGTGGCCGAATGTAGCTCTGAACTTGTCGTTTAACCCGTGGCGCTGTCACCTATCCGTGTAGCGGTCCCCAGCCTCGACACATCCCAGTGAACTCACATAGCGCGCCTGAGTCCTTCGTCGATGCGACTGCGCAAGGAGCGTAGCGCCTGCCTGAGCTCTGCCGGTTCGATGTCCGTGACGTCGGCGTCGAAAGTCAGGAGCAGTCCTGCCAGCCCTGCCCATGACCACGCACCGAGCGTGAGTCGGCAGCTGGAGTCGGTGTCGTGCTCGACCGTCGATCCGCCGGGGGCGAACTGGGCGACGACGGGCGCAGGTAGTGCGACGAGCGCCGACCCGCGGCATGGCCATTCCGCCGGGGTGTCGCCGCGGTCGTGCGTGCTCATGACGAATGCGACCGGATCGCTGTGCGGGACGTCGCGGCGGTCGAAGGTTCTCCCCGTGGGCATGCGTGGTTCGAGGCGGTCGATTCGCATCGCGCGCCATCGGTCCGCGTCCGGTTCGAACGCGACGAGGTACCAGCGTGCCGCCCACACGACGAGGTCGTGCGGTTCCAGCGTGAGCGTCGTCGGTTCGTCCTCGCCGGTGTAGTCCACGCGAACGATGTGCTGTCGGTTGATCGCGCCACCGATGACGCCGATGATCTCGGCGTCGATGGGCGCTGCGGGGAACTCCCAGTAGTTGCGCGCTGCGGACACGGTGAACGCTTCGGCGTGGATACGGCTGCGGGCGGGCATCGCCTGCTGCAGCGTGGCGAGGGCGCGGGCCGAGTTCTCGCGGATGCCGGACAGGATCGTGGGGACGGTCTGGAGCGCGACGGCCACCGCGACAGCCTGGTCCTCGTCGAAGACGACCGGCGCCAACCGGGTGGCGCGGCCGAGCCGGTAACCTCCGCCCGCGCCGCGCACGGCCTCGATCTCGTACCCGAGCTCTCTGAGTGTGTCGATGTCGCGTCGCACGGTCCGCACAGACGTCCCGAGCCTGGTGGCGAGCTCCTCAGCGGTCAGGGTCGCGCCGATCCCGAAGATCGACAGCAGCTTGAGCGTCCGCGCGGAGGTGGCAGCCATCGCTCATCCCCTCACATAAAGCGGCCACTCGATGGCAACTATACCTGCCATTGTGGCCTGCATGACCGCTTCACAGAGCCCTCCTCAAGAGGGCACGCATGCACCCGCCGCTTCCGCGGCACTCATCTCCGGCGCGGGCGCGAGCGCGGCGCTCCTGGTGGTGCTCTTCGGCTCCTTCATGGACCTTGTCGACGCGACGATCGTCACCGTCGCGGCCCCGGCGATAGCCCAAGACCTGGGGGCCAGCGACGCTCAGATCCAGTGGACGATCGCCGCCTACGTCCTCGCCCTGGGTGCGGGCCTGATCACCGGCGGACGGCTCGGTGACCAGTACGGCCGCAAGCGCCTGTTCATGATCGGGCTGGCCGGGTTCATGCTCACCTCCGCACTCTGCGCGCTGGCCGCCGATCCGGGAATGCTCATCGGCATGCGCGCCGCGCAGGGACTGACCGCAGGGATCATGGTTCCGCAGGTGTTCGGGATCATCCGGGCATCGTTCGCTCCGGGCGAGCGTGCCAAGGCGTTCGGCGCCTATGGGGCGGTCCAGGGTCTCGCGTCGGTCGCCGGCCCACTGCTGGGTGGGCTGCTCGTTGACGGCGACCTGTTCGATCTGGGATGGCGCACAATCTTCTGGATCAACGTGCCTGTCTCGATCCTGGCGCTCATCATCGGCGCGAAGGTTCTGCCGGAGTCCCGCTCCACCTCGACCGCGCGGCTGGACCTCCTGGGCGCGCTGCTCGCGGCCTCAGGCATCCTGCTCCTGCTCCTGCCGATCATCCAGACCGAGACCTGGGGATGGACCTGGGCCAGTTACGCCCTCCTCGCCGCCGGAATCGTCGTGCTGGCGATCTTCCTCGCCTACGAGCGCCGTCTCACCGGACGCGGTAACGAACCCGTCTTCGATCCGGCTCTGCTCCGAATCCGCGCCTTCGCGATCGGCCTGAGCGCGTCCGTGCTCTTCTTCGGCGGCATCGGGTCGTTCTTCCTCACCCTGTCGGTCTACCTCCAGAACGGCACAGACCGCACCGCGTGGGAGACCGGCCTGGTGATCCTGCCTTACGCGCTCGGCTCCATCATCACCTCAGGGCTCGGCGTCGCTCTCGCCGCCAAGGCCGGGAGAGCCCTGCTGATCATCGGCTCGCTCACCATCGCGGCATCCCAGCTCGTCCTGTGGGCGATCATCAGGGACGGCAACGATCCCGGATACTGGCACCTTGCCCTCGCTCTTTTCATCGGCGGCCTAGGGCTCGGTCTTGCCGCCCCCATCCTCGTCAACGTCGTCCTCGCCGGCATCCCCGGACGCAACGCGGGCGCCGCGGGCGGCGTGCTCTCCACCGTCAACCAGATCGGCGGCGCCATCGGCATCGCCGTTCTCGGCACGGTCTTCTTCACCGCCGTCACCGGATCGACGACCGGCACACCGGGACTGGCCGACTACGGTCACGCGCTCAGCATCGTCCTCGTCGTCTCCGCGGTGCTCTACGTCGTGGCGGCACTCGTGATGCTCGCGCTCCCGAAGGCCGCGGCCGAGCACGTCAATCAGTGAACCCGTGTGGGGAGAACCGCACCGCTCAGCTTGCCGTTTAGCCTTCGGCAGCGTTCTTGCTGGTCAGCGGCGTCGGAGGTCGGCGCGCCGCCGGGCAGGTTCAGGGCGCGGCCTCCTCCCGCGCCGTCCACCAGCGACGCGGTGGAGCCGTTGACCAGCGTTCCGTCCAGGCCGTTGCCGGAGGAGTCGGTGATCGTGCCGGTGGAGAGGTCGTCCGCGTCGAACGCGTAGACGAGCACGGGAGCGGGCGGGTCCGCGGTCGCCGCATTCGCGACGCCCGTGGTCAACGCCATGGTGAGGGCGGCCGGGAGTAATCCGGCTCGCATGGCCTGGGTGATGCTCGGAAAGGTCATCACGATGTCCCTGGGAGGTGTGAGCGTTAACAAATCTCAGGGAGGGCACGGCAACGCAACTGAGGGTTTCGCTGAGGTTACGTAGCCGCGCTCCGTGCGTCAATGGGTCGATCTATCGTGTTTCCGGCATGTCACGATTTGGTATCGCCGGTTGCCCTCGCCCTTGACGCCTGCTGCCTGGCGGCGCGACAGTCGAGCCACATCGTTGAACCGGTTCGCTTACTTCGGCGGCCGCAGGGCGAGAGCTTCCCGCCCCGGTCCGGGTCGGCCTTGCCCCAACACCAGGACAAGGGCGCCGTCCGGTCGACGATGTGAGGGCATTCGCAACGTCACTGTCGAACCGGTTCAACTACAGGAGGTGAGTGTGGCGACGATCGGAGACGTGGCCCGGGAGGCCGGGGTGAGCCGCAGCACGGCGTCGTACGCGCTGTCGGGCAAGCGGCCCATCTCGGAGGAGGTGCGCCGGCGCGTTCTGGCGGCCGCCGAGGCGCTCGCGTACACGCCGAACGCAGGCGCCCGCGCGCTCGCCACGTCCCAGACCAAGGTCCTCGGTCTGCTCGCCCAGTTCCACGAAGACGAGTTCGCGCCCGCGATGATGCAGTACATCGTGGGTGTCACCGACACCGCCCGCGACCTGGGCTACGACACGCTGCTGGTCACCGAGGCCGACGGCGCGCGGGCGCTGCGGCGCATCACCGACTCCCGCATGGTCGACGGTGTCGTCCTCATGAACATCGCGCAGGACGACCAGAGGCTGCCCATCCTGCGGGCGGCGCCGCAGCCGGGCGCCCTGGTCGGCCTGCCGGGCGACTGCTCCGGGCTGGACGTGTTCGACCTCGACTTCGAGGAGGCCGGCAGGGTGATGGTGGACCACCTCCACCGCCTCGGCCACCGCGAGCTCATCCTGATCTCGCAGCCCGAGCACGTGGTCGAGCGGGGCGGCGCGTACGTGTGGCGCCTCCGCGACGCCGCGCTCGAACGGGCCCGGCAGCTCGGCGTCACGCTGCACGCGGTGTACGGCGAGTCCCGCCAGCCGGCCGTCGGCCGCCTGCTCAACGCGCTGCTCGACGCCTACCCGTCGGCGACCGGCCTGATGGTCAACAACGAGGCGGCCACGGCGGCGCTGCCCTCCGTCGCCCACGAGCGAGGGCTGCGCGTGCCCGAGGACCTGTCGGTCATCGGGCGCTACTCCGCCGAGTTCGCCGCGACCTTCTCCCTGCCCTATTCGTTCATCGAGAGCGCGCCCGACCGCCTCGGGTCCATGGCGGTGCGCCAGCTCGTCCGCCGCGTGGAGTCGCCGGCGGCGCGCGACGAGCCGTTCGTGGTGCGCTTCATCTCTCCCGAACTCATCTCCCGGGGCAGCACCGCACCTCCGGGAGCACCTCGCCCGAACGCCCGCTAGCAGCGGGCCCGACCCTCCGACACCTTCCGGTCGCGCTCATTGTGAGCGCTAACATTGGAGTGAGATCGATGAACCGTCCGTCGATGTCCACGAGGGCGGCGGTCTTCGGAACCGCCGTCCTGGCACTGTCCGCTCTGGCCGCCTGCGCGTCCGCCCCCCAGGGCGGCGCCACCGCCACCGCCCCCACGGACGGCGGCGCGAGCGGAGGCGGCGCGTACACGTGGTGGGACCCGTACCCGCAGCACGACGCGTCCTCCGCCTGGGCGAAGCGGGTCGACTCCTGCGGGCAGCAGGCCGGCGTCACCATCAAGCGCACCGCGTACGACACCACCGCGCTGACCAACCAGGCCCTGCTCGCCGGCCAGGAGGGCAACGCGCCGGACGTCATCCTCCTCGACAACCCCGCCGTCTCGACGCTCGCCGACGCCGGGATGCTCACCGCGATGTCCGACTTCGGCCTCGACACGGCGAGGTTCGACAAGAACCTCATCGCCGCCGGCGAGCTGGACGGCAAGACGTACGGCATCCCCATCGGCGCGAACACCCTCGCGCTCTACTACAACAAGAAGATCCTCGACGCGGCCGGCGTCGACCCCAAGTCGATCAAGGACTGGGCCTCGCTCGACGCGGCGCTGAAGAAGGTCAAGGCCGCGGGCAAGAAGCCGATCACGTTCTCGGCCATCGGCACGGAGGAGGGCTCGTTCCAGTTCCTGCCGTGGTTCTGGGGCTCCGGCGCGCAGCTCACCCAGCTCGACTCGCCCCAAGCCGTGGCGGCCCTCGACCTGTGGACGAAGTGGGTCAAGGACGGCACCGCGCCCAACTCCGTCATCAGCAACTCCCAGAACACCACCTGGGAGCAGTTCCTGACCGGGGAGTTCGCGTTCGCCGAGAACGGCACCTGGCAGATCAACAGCGCCAAGAAGGCGGGCTTCCCCACCGGGATCGTGCAGATCCCCGGCAAGGACGGCGGCACCGCCGCCACGCCCACGGGCGGCGAGTTCATCACGGTCCCGGTGCAGAAGGACACCAAGCGCTACGACGTCACCAAGAAGATCCTCGAGTGCATGACGACGCCGGAGGGCCTGGTGGAGACCGGTACGACGTTCGCGTACTACATCCCCTCCACCGCCGAGGGGCAGCAGGCGATCCTCGCCAAGGAGCCGGAGCTGAAGCCGTGGGTCGACGCCGTGCGCTCGGCCAAGGGCCGGACCAGCGACAACCTCGGCACCAAGTACCCGAAGATCTCCGAGGCGCTGTGGACCGGGGTGCAGAAGGCGCTGAGCGGCGCGGCCACCCCCGCCGACGCGCTCAAGCAGGCGCAGGCGCAGGCGAAGCAGGCCACCGGCAGCTGATCCGATGACCTCCCTCCGCACCAAAGCCACCGAAGCCACCGAAGCCACCGAAGGCACCGAAGCGGTCATGGCGCGCGGAGCGGTCCACGCGGCTCCCCGGCGGCGGTCGGGGAAGTGGACGGCTCTCGCGTTCCTCGCACCGCTCGTGATCTACCTGGCCGTCTTCTACGCCTACCCGCTCTACCGCAACATCGACCTCAGCGTGCACGACTACACGCCCCGGGCGTTCGTGCGGGGCGACGCCGAGTTCACGGGGCTGGACAACTACGCGGACATCCTGTCCGACGACACGTTCGTCCGGGCGCTGCGCAACACGGCCGTGTTCACCCTGGTCTCCATCGCCGCCCAGTACGCGCTCGGCCTGGCGCTCGCGGTCTTCTTCCACCGCAACTTCCGCCTGTCCGCGGTGCTGCGCGCGATGTTCCTCGTGCCGTGGCTGCTGCCGCTGATCGTCTCCGCCTCGACCTGGTCGTGGATGCTCAACAGCGACAACGGCATCGTCAACGCGGCCCTGCAGGCGTTCGGGATCGGCCAGATCAACTGGCTCACCTCGCCCGGCACCTCGCTGCTGGCCGTCACCATCGCCAACATCTGGCTCGGCATCCCGTTCAACCTGGTCATCCTGTACGCCGGGCTGCAGAACATCCCGCCCGACCTGTACGAGGCCGCCGGCCTGGACGGGGCGAACGGGTGGCAGCGGTTCTGGCGCATCACCTTCCCGCTGCTGCGCCCGGTGTCGGCGATCACGCTGCTGCTCGGCCTGATCTACACGCTCAAGGTCGTCGACATCATCTGGATCATGACGAAGGGCGGGCCGGCGGACGCCTCGACGACGCTGGCCATCTGGTCGTACCGCGAGGCGTTCGGCACCGGCCAGCCCGACTTCTCGCCGGCGGCGGCCGTCGGCAACCTGCTCATCCTCATCGCCTTCGCCGCGGGACTCCTGCACGTGCGTCTCCAGCGCAAGGAGGGATCTTCATGAACAAATGGAAGACCGCGGTGGGCGTCGTGCTCGTCGGGCTGATGCTCTTCCCGGTCTACTGGATGTTCAACGTCTCCCTCACCAGGACGGGCGACATGCGCGCGGACCCGCCGCACTGGTTCCCGTGGAACCCCACGTTCGAGGGGTACGCGGCCGCGTTCGCCCAGCAGCTGCCGGCCCTGGCCACGAGCCTGTTCATCGGCCTCGGCACCGTCGCGCTCACGCTGGTCGTGGCCCTTCCGGCGGGATTCTCGCTGGCCAGGCTGCGCCCACCGGGCGCGCGTGGGATGGACTTCCTGCTCCTCGTCGCGCAGATGATCCCCGGCGTCGTCATGGCCATGGGCTTCTACGCGATCTACATCAGGCTCGGGATGCTCAACACCGTGCCGGGCCTGATCGTCGCCGACTCGACGCTGGCCGTGCCGTTCGGGGTGCTGCTCTTCCGGGCGTTCATGGCGAGCATCCCCGGCGAGCTCATGGCCGCGGCGCAGATCGACGGGGCGAGCACCTGGCGCACGTTCCGGTCGATCATCCTGCCGCTGAGCCGCAACTCGGTGATCACGGTCTCGCTCTTCGCGTTCCTGTGGGCGTGGTCGGACTTCATCTTCGCCTCGACCCTCAACCGCAACAGCGACGTGATCCCGATCACGCTCGGCATCTTCCGCTACATCGGCAACAACACCACAGAGTGGAACTCGATCATGGCGACCGCCGTGATCGCGTCCATCCCCGCGGCCTTCCTCCTGGTCCTCGCGCAGCGCTACATCGCCGCCGGGGTCACCGCGGGCGCCGTGAAGGACTGAAACACCCGTTCGTCGAAAGGTTCACCACATGACCAGCCCCGTGCTGCCGTCGCAGGGCCGGGTGCGCCCTCTCGGGCTCGCGCAGGTCTCCATCACCGGAGGGTTCTGGGGGAGCCGGCAGGCCGTGAACGCCACGGCCACACTCGCACACTGCGAGTCGTGGATGGAGCGCCTCGGCTGGCTGGCCAACTTCGACCGGGTCGCCGACGGGACGACCTCGCCCGACCGTCCCGGCTGGTCGTTCTCCGACTCGGAGGTCTACAAGCTGCTGGAGGCCCTGTCCTGGGAGTGGGGCCGTACCTCCGACCCGGAGGCGGAGGCGGCGATCAAGCGGCTCACCGCGCGCGTCGCCCGCGCCCAGGACCCGGACGGGTACCTCAACACCTGCTTCGGGCACGGCGAGCAGCAGCCGCGCTACAGCGACCTGGAGATGGGCCACGAGCTCTACAACACCGGCCACCTCCTGCAGGCCGCGGTGGCCCGGCTGCGCACGTACGGCGAGGACGAGCTGGTACGGGTCGCGCGGCGGGCCGCCGACCACGTGTGCCGGGCCTTCGGCCCGGACGGCGTGCCCGGGATCTGCGGGCACCCGGAGATCGAGGTCGGCCTCGCCGAGTTCGGCCGGGCACTGGGGGAGGAGCGCTACGTCGAGCAGGCCCGCCTCTTCCTCGACCGCCGCGGGCACGGCACGCTCGGGGACATCCCGCTGGGGCGCGCGTACTTCCAGGACGACATCCCGATCCGGGAGGCCGACGTGTGGCGCGGCCACGCCGTCCGCGCGCTCTACCTGAGCGCCGCGGCCGTGGACGTGGCCGTCGAGCGCGGCGACGACGAGCTGCTGCGTGCCGTGGAGCGGCAGTGGGAGCGCTCGGTCGCGCGCCGCACCTACATCACGGGCGGCATGGGCTCGCGCCACCAGGACGAGGGCTTCGGCGAGGACTGGGAGCTGCCGCCGGACCGGGCCTACTGCGAGACGTGCGCCGGCGTCGCCTCGATCATGGTCTCCTGGCGCCTGCACCTCGCCACCGGCGACGTCCGCTACACCGACCTCATCGAGCGCACGCTCTACAACGTCGTCGCGACCTCCCCGAGCCCCGACGGCCGGGCGTTCTTCTACGCCAACCCCCTCCACCAGCGGGCCCCGGGCAGGCCGGCGGACGCGGACGAGGTCAGCCCGCGCGCCGAGGCCGGCGTCAGGGCCGCCTGGTTCGACGTCTCCTGCTGCCCCACGAACGTCGCCCGCACCCTGGCCGGCCTCCAGGGCTACCTCGCCACCGCCGACGACGACGGCCTGCAGATCCACCAGTACGCGCCCTCGACCATCCGCGCCGAGCTGCCGGACGGGCGGCGGGCAGCGGTGGAGGTCGAGACCGCCTACCCGGAGAGCGGAACCGTCCGCGTCCGGATCCTGGACGACGGGCTCTGGACGCTCGCCCTGCGGGTCCCCGCCTGGGCCGCCGGGGCCACGCTCGCCGACGAGGGGCGGGCGCGAGCGGTCGAGCCCGGCATGGCCACGGTGCGGCGGGCCTTCCGGGCGGGCGAGGTCATCACGCTCGAACTCCCGATGGAGCCCCGCTTCACCTGGCCGGACCCCCGCATCGACGCCGTACGCGGCTGCGTCGCCGTCGAACGCGGCCCCGAGGTCCTGTGCGCCGAGTCGCACGACCTCCCGCACCCCGGCGGGCTCGACGCCCTGGCGATCGACCCGCTGTCCGGCCCGCGTGCCGAGCCCGGCGGCGCCCGGGTCCGCGGCCGCCTGGCCGCACCCCCCGACCGGCCGTGGGCGTACTCCCGTGCCACGGCTGCCTCCGCGGCGGACGTCGAGTGGATCGACGTGCCGCTGCGGCCGTACCACTCATGGGCCCATCGCGGCCCGTCGAGCATGCGCATCTGGTTGCCCATCGAAAAGGAGTGACACGATGTCCCGAATCCGAGTGCTCGCCTTAGCCCTGGTCACCACGGCCACCGCCCTGGTGACCACCGCACACCCGGCCGCGGCGGCGGGCGCGACGCTGAACGTCAACGTCGCGCAGCCGTTCAGGCCGGTCACCCACGTCGCCTCCGGCGGCCTGTACGGCCTGGCCGAGAACTCCCGCCCGGCCGACTCCACCCTCCTCCCGATCAAGGTGAGCTCCCTCACCCAGCCCGCGCCCGGCGTCGGCCAGCGCCCCAACGGCCAGCCGCCCGGCGGCGACTCCCTGCTGGTGGCGCCGCAGGCCACCCGGGTCGGGGCGGGCGAGTTCATCCGGATGCCGGACATCTACCCTGACTTCCCGTACAGGTGGGTGAGCTGGAACGACTGGCTGGCCAAGGTCAACACCATGGTCAACGCCCGGCTGTCGGCCACGACGGTCACGAACGTCCTCGGCTGGGAGCTCTGGAACGAGCCCGACTGGACGTGGAACACCTCCGCCGCGGGCGCCTTCAACGACGGCTGGGTGCGCACGTACCGCGCGGTGCGCGCGCTCGACACGCTGACGCCCGTCGTCGGCCCCAGCACCGCCACCTACAACCGCTCGTGGATGCAGTCGTTCCTCACCAACGCCAAGAACACCGGCACGCTGCCCGACATCATCTGCTGGCACGAGCTGGTGGACCCCGCCAGGATCGCCGGCGACATCGCCGACTACCGCAACCTGGAGGCCTCGCTCGGCATCAGCCCGCGCCGCATCTCCATCAACGAGTACGCCGCCACCAGCGAGGTGGACGTCCCCGGCCGGATCGCCAGCTACGTCGCCAAGTTCGAGCGCGGCGGCGTGGAGTCCGCGCACCGGGCCTTCTGGTACGAGTACGGCACCATGAACGGCCTGGTCGTCAACAACAACCAGCCCACCGGCACCTGGTGGCTGTACAAGTGGTACGGCGACATGGCCGGGAACATGGTGACGACGACGTCGACCACGCAGACCGGGCTGGACGGGTTCGCCTCCTACGACGGCACCCGCAAGACCGTCAACGTGGTGTTCGGCAACGAGTCCGGCACCAACACCGTCAACCTCACGGGCCTCGGCGCGCTCGGCTCAAGCGTCCGCGTCACCCTCTCGTCCACCCCGGCCAGCGGCCGCTTCACCGCCGTCACCGCGCCCACCACGATCTCCACGACGACCCGGACGGTCAGCGGCGGGCAGCTCAGCGTGTCCGTGCCCAACATGGTGGCCACCAGCGGCTACCAGCTCACCGTCGAGCCGGCCAGTGGGGTGCCCTCCTACCAGCAGCGGTACGAGGCCGAGAACGCCTCCGTGTTCCGCGCCCAGCGGCTGAGCGCCTCCAGCGCGTCGGACGGCGGCTACGTCGGCCGGATCGACAACTCGGGCACGCCGCGCACCGACAGCTACGTCGACTTCGTGGTGAACGTGCCCACCGCGCGCTCGTACACGATGACCATCGGGTACGCCAACGGCACCGGCGCCACGGCGACCCAGGGGCTGGCCTACAACGGCGGCTCGTGGACCACTGTCAGCTACCCGCCCACCTCGGGGTGGGGGCAGTTCGGCGCCACGGTCAGCACCACCGTCACCCTCAAGGCCGGCTACAACGTGATCCGCCTGGCCAAGGGCTCGCCGTACTTCGCGGGCGGCACGGGATACGCCGAACTCGACTACATCCAGCTCACCTGACCTGACCCTGGCGATCCGGCGCCACCGCGCCGGATCGCCGCGATGGCCTCGTCAGTACGTGGCGGGCATCTGGGTGGTCAGGCCGTCGCTCACGGTGAACGCGCTCGAGGTGACGCTCGCGGTGGCGGCCGTCAGGCCGGCCGCGGTGGCACGCAGGGTGATGGTCCCCGGCGTGCGGGCGGCCCGGACGAAGACCCGGTTGACGCCCGCCTCGGTGTCCAGGTACGGCTTGTGGACGCTGCCCGGCTTGCCGGGGTTGAAGCCGCCCAGGAAGGTGGCGGGGCCGGTGAGGGTGAAGTCGACGCGGGCCTGGTGGGTGGGCATCCGGCGGCCCTGCGCGTCCACCGCCTCGACGTCGAAGAAGGCGATGTCGCTGCCGTCCGCGCGCAGCCCGCCGGGCGCGGTGCGCGGCGTCAGCTTGAGCGCGGTGGCGGCACCGGCGGTGGTCTTGGAGGCGCGGACGACCTCCTGGCCGGCCGCGTCGTAGCCGACGGCGGTGATCGTGCCGGACTGCCAGGCGACACCGGAGAAGGAGTACAGGAAGTCCTGGGTCGCGGAGGTGTCGTCGCCCACCGGGGTGCCGTTGACGAGTAACCGGACCCGGCGCACGTGCGCGGAGGCCATGACGTACACGGTCTTGACGGTGCCGGCGGGATACGTCCAGTGCCCGATGACGTGGATGTCCGGGGTCGGGCTCTGCATGACGCGGTAGGTGTGCAGCGACTCCTTGGGGATGCGGACCGCGTCGACCCGGCCGGACAGGCGGGCGCACTCCCAGTTGTACTGGCGGCCGTGCTGGTTGGAGTCGGCCCAGATGAGGGCGGCGGCGCCGGAGTAGCGGCGGTCGCCGGGGCCCTGGATGCGCTGCCCCCAGAACTCGTAGCGGGTGGCGGCGGCGTGCGGTCCGGCGAAGTCCTCGGACGTGAGGTGGTAGGTCACGTCCGGCCCGGTCACGTAGCCGAAGTCCGGGGGAGAGTAGTTGTCCCAGACGCGCCGCGGCGCCTCGTCACGCGTGTATTCGCACTCGATGATGGGCTTGCGGTCGCGGGCGTAGACCGAATAGTGCCGGTTGAGCATGGTGCCGACGTACTCGGCGGCGTCCACCGCCGCCGTCCCGCCGTAGGCGGCGTCGTCGGAGATGGCCCGGCAGCCCATCGCCCGCCCGCCGTTCGGGTCCCAGGTCTTGCGCAGGTCGGTCATCTGGCGCATGTGCTCGGCGGTGATCCAGTTGTTGCCGGCCTCCCAGAACAGGATGCTGGGGCTGTTGCGGAAGTAGACGAGCACGTCCCGCATGAGCTCGACCCGCTGGTCCCACTGGCGTCCGGTGACGTCGGACTCCTTGTCCCCGGCGGGCTGGACGGACACGATGCCGTACCGGTCGGTCATGCGGATGTTCGCCGGCGTGGCGGCGACGTGCATCCAGCGGATCAGGTTGGCGTTGCTGTCGCGGATCATCTCGCCGTCGAGGTGCGTCATCCACTCCGGTACGGCCGCGCCGATCGCGGCCCACTCGTTGGTGGCGCGGACGGCGTACCCGGTCAGGAAGACAGGGTTGTCGTTGATGTAGACGCCACCGCTGGTGGCGCCGCCCCTGAACTCGGTCTTGCGGAAGCCGGTGACGATCGGGTACGCGTCGATCACCGTGTCGCCCTCGGACAGGACGACCTCCACGGTGTAGAGATACGGCCTGCCGGGCTGCCAGAAGCGCAGCTGGCTGATCCGCTGCGACAGCTTGACGATCTGCGTCTGCCCGGCGGCCAGGGTGACCGGCGACCCGGGGATGGTCGCGCGTACCTGGCCGTCGGCCTGGATGACGTTCGCGGAGACGGTGACGGTGCGGGCGGTGGTCAGCTCGTTCCTGACCTGGGCCTCGACGTTGACGGTCGCCGTCGCGCCGGAGACGTTCACGGCGCTCGGGTAGACGTAGGTACCCACGGTCCGCAGATTCGTGTAGAGCGGCAGCGTGAAGTACGTCTTGGGCAGCACGTACATGCGCACGTTGCGGGTCAGCCCGCCGTAGGTGGGGTTGAAGTCGCGGGTGTCCCACTGGAACGCCGTGCCGGTGGCCTGCTCGGGCCGCCATTTGGTGTTGTCGGCCTTGATCGCGATGACGTTCTCGGCGCCGAAGCGCACCTGGGCGGTGATGTCGAAGCCGAACGGCGTGACACCGTATTCGTACAGGCCGACCTGGGTGCCGTTGACGTACACCGTGGCCGCCTGCCGGACGCCCTCGAACTCCAGCAGCACCTTCTGCCCGGCCTGCCCGGCCGGCAAGGTAAAACGTTTCCGGTACCAGACCGGCTGCATCGCCACGGCGGACTCCCCGGAACTGGTGATGTAGTTGTCGAAGGAGTCCACGTCGTTGAAGGTGTGCGGGACGCTCACGGTCGCCCAGGCGGAGTCGTCGAACGAGGTCGTGTGCGCGTTCGCCACGTCCTGCTTGATGAAGCGCCAGTCCGGGTTGAGGTTGTGGACCACCCGGCTGCTCGCCGTCGCGCCCGCCGCCTCGCCGGCCGTGGTGAGGCCCGCCGCGCCCAGGGCAAGGGCGCCGGCGGCGGCCAGCACCGTCCTTCGCCGCACTGCCGGCTGTCCTGAGTCAGACATTGAGGAATCCGTCCATGGCCGCGGTCGGGCGAAGGGTGGCGGGATCCCACGCCCCGCTGCCGTACGTGGCGAACGGCGAGTAGACCTCCGGCTCCCAGTAGAAGGTGCCCAGGCCGCCGAAGCTCTTCAGGCCGGTGATGAAGGCCCGCAGCGAGTCGCGTACCTGGGCCGGCTTGTTCAGCGGCCCGCCGTACTCGACGTGCATGACCGGCTTGCCATAGGAGGTCTGGATGGTGTGCATGTTGGCCAGCACCGGCGAGACGTTGGAGCCCTGGGCGTAGGAGGAGAGCCCGGTGATGTCCCACCTGCCGCCATTGTCGCGGTAGGCGTTGAGGAAGTTCTGGATGCTGCCGAGGTTCTGCGGCTGGGCCAGGTGCACCAGCACCGGCGTGCTCGGGAAGACCTGCTTGACCATGTCGTACGCGGCGTTGAGCAAGCCGGTCATCTGGGCGGGCCGGCTGATGCTGCCGACCGGCTTGCAGATGCCCGAGTTGGTCTCGTTGCCGATCTGCACCCATGCCGGGGTGACGTTGTTGTACTTGAGCACGTTCATCGTGTGGAAGACGTAGTCGTACATCGCGTCGAGCATCTGGCTGTAGCTCATCGAGGCCCACGCCGCGGGCGGGTTCTGCACGCCGACCGAGTTCCAGGTGTCGCCGAAGTGATAGTCGACGAGCACGGCCAGCCCCGCGTTCTTGCAGCGTACGGCCATCGCGGCGGTCTCATCGATGCCGCAGTGCCCGGCCACCGGGTCGCTCGAGGGGTTGACCCAGGTCCGCAGGCGGATCGCGGTGATGCCGTACCCCTTGAGGATGGTGAACAGGTCCTGCGTGGCCCCCGCGCTGTTGCGCCAGGTGCGGCCCTGCGCCTCCATCTGGGGCATCCAGCTGATGTCGGCGCCCTTGACGAAGCTCGCCGCTCCTGCCTCCCGCGTGCCGGTGCCCACGCCCAGCGCGAGGGCGCCGGCGGTGGCGGCCGTGCCGAGGAGCACGGCGCGCCTGCTCAGCTCGGCGGGTACGGATGTGCGCATCTCTGCCATGAGCGAGTTCCCTTCGCCGGGCCTGGCGGCTGTGTTAGCGGTAACAGGGAGGGTTAAAACGGTTTAACCGTAAGAACCTGTCTGGGGAGCGTCAAGAACGCTCACCGGTGATGTGGCGGGAACGCGCGGCTGACCAGGGAGGCCGACGGCGCGCGCGGTGAAAATTTCATGCGCCGGGGGCGCTCGAACTTCGCTACGTTGCGTTTCGTTGAGGAAAGCGGCCAAGGAGTGCTGATGAGAGAAGATGTGCGCATTTCGCTGCCCGACGCCAGTTCACTGGCGGGGACGTTGGCACTGCCTGACGGGACCGCGCCCGCGGCCGGATGGCCGGGGGTCGTGGTGTTACACGAAATCTATGGCGTCGAACCGGACATGCTGGATGTGGTGGACCTGTTCGCCGAGCATGGCTATGCGGCGATCCTGCCGGATCTGTACAGCCACGGCACCAGGATCGGGTGTCTGTCGCGGGCGATGCACCAGTTCGTCACCGGCAAGCCGGGCCGGCCGGCCGCCGACATCGACGCGACCCGGCAATGGCTGGCCGGCCGCGAGGACGTCGACGGTGATCGGCTCGGGGTGATCGGATTCTGCATGGGCGGCGGGTTCGCCCTCGCGTACGCGGCGAGCGCGCCGCCCGGCGTGCGAGCCGCGTCGGTAAACTACGGCGCGGTTCCCCCTGACAGGGAGGAGTTGCGGTCGGTGTGCCCGGTCGTGGGCTCCTACGGCGGCCGTGACCAAGGCTTCGGGCCGCACGGCAGGCGGCTGCAGGAGCACATGCGGGCGCTCGGCATCGAGCACGACGTCGAGATCTATCCGGACGCCGGGCACTCCTTCATGACCGACGGCCACCACCCCGTCGCGAAACTCGCGCTGTTCCCGCTGCGTCACGGCCTCGTCCGCGCCGCGGCGGACGACGCGTGGCAGCGTACCTTCGACTTCTTCGACGAACACGTCGCGAACCACGCCTAGGGCGCCGCGTTGCCGTCCTCACGCGATCGGAGGCGGCTTCACCGCGCCCCGCGAACCTGACCTCGCGGGTGCGGTCATGTCAGACTGCGGATATGACCCACACCCATGACGAGGACCCGGCGTGTGAGGTGGCCCATCACGAGGCTCCTGGCGAGCTCGCCGGGCGGACGCTGGTCGCCGTCTTCGCCTCTCCGGTGGCCGACTGCCTGCTGAGGTTCGGGGCCGAGCTCGGCTTCCGCCCGATCCTCCTGGAGCCCGACCCTGAGCGCCGCGTCGGCGGGTTCACCGTGGTGACCGAGCTCGGCGACTATCTCGACGCCGCGGCCGATGTGGTGCTCACCGACCATCACCGCGAGGAGATCGGGCCGGTTCTCCGCGACGTGCTCAAGTTCCCTGTCCGGTGGATCGGCATCATGGGCAGCGCCCGCCACGTGGCACCGCACGTGCGGGCGCTGGCCGACCTCGGCGTGCCGCCGGAGGAGATCGCCCGGGTGCACCGGCCCATCGGGCTCAACATCGGCTCGCGCACGCCACCGGAGATCGCCGTCGCCACCCTGGCCGGCCTGATCGCCGACCGCAACGGCCGCCCCGGCGGCTTCCTCTTCTAGGGGTTCTCAGTCGTCCTGCGGCTCGGGGTCGTCGGCGCCACGTGTCGCCGCGATCACCCGCATCAGCATCTGGTGCAGGCCCTGTAGCTCGTCGATGTCCATGCCGAGACGGGCCACGATGGCGGGCGGGATCTTCTCCGCCTGCGCTCTCAGCTCTCTGCCGGCGGGGGTGAGGGTCACGGCCAGGGAGCGTTCGTCCTTGCTGTTGCGTTCGCGGTGGATGTAGCCGAGGGCCTGCAGCCGCTTGAGCAGGGGCGACAGGGTGCCCGGGTCGAGCCGCAGCAGCTCGCCCAGCTCCTTGACCGACAGGGGCTCGTGCTGCCAGAGCGCGAGCATGGCCAGGTATTGCGGGTGGGTCAGCCCCATGGGCTGGAGCAGCGGCCGGTACAGGCCGATCACGCTGCGCGAGGCGATGCTCAGGGCGAAGCACACCTGCCGGTCCAGCGCCAGAAGATCTGTTGCCTCTCTCACAGGCTCCATGTGCAGGCACCTCCCGCTGCGCCTGGTAACTTACTTTGTGTACAAACTAATAGCCTACAAATAGTTGCCAGGCAAATCGCCTGGGGCCGGCCCTGGAGGGATGTCTTCGTGTTTCACCGCAAGCCGCTGGAGGATCGCATCGCCGAGCGTCAGGCCGAGCTGCGTCCCTTGAAGGAGGGCAAACACTTCGAGCACGGCCCGGCCAAGTTCATCTTCATCTCTCTGATCGTCATCGTGGTGCTCACGCACGTGGTCGGGCTGGCCATCGCCATGCACTTCTACTCCTGATGACGCCGCGGGCGCGTACGGACGTCAGAAGGCGTTGACGAGGACGACGTAGACGGCGGTGCCGATCCCGACGCTCAGGATCGTGCGGCGGCCGAAGGCGAGGTGGACGCCCGCGGTGACGGCGACGGCGAGGAGCGCGTACAGCGTCGCCTGCGGCTCGGCGGCGATGGTGCCGTGCAGGGCCGTCACGGCGAGGATCGCCAGGATGCCCACCGGCATCCACGCCGACAGCCGCTGCACGATCGCCGAGGTGCGCAGCGTGCGCAGCACCGCGAAGGGGGCGGCGCGCAGGGCGAGGGTGATCGTGAAGACGATCGCCAGGACCGCGACGAGGTAGGCGGTGCTAGGCATCGGCGGCCTCCCGGACAGGTTGCGGGGCGGCCCGGCGGGCGGTGAGCGCGTGGCGGGCCAGCAGCAGGGCGACGCAGAGCAGCAGCGCGGTGAACATGGCGACGCCCGGGGTGAGGACGAGGGCGACCGCCACGCTCGCCCCCGCCAGCAGCGCCGAGGGGATCTCGCGGCGGGAGCGGAACGCGTCCAGGGTGAGTCGCGCACCCCCGCGGCGATCTACCGGCGGCGGGTGGCCGCGGCCCGGGCCGGAGCCGGGGCGGTCATCAGGGTCGGAACGTCATGTCGCACCCCACCATGGTCTCGCGGAACGCGCGACATGTGGTTGCGAATATTGCTCATGATGCTGGCTGTGGTGCAATCTTCTTTCATGGATGCGATCGACAGAGCAATCATCGCCGAGCTGGAGCGGGACGGGCGGCTGACGAACGTCGAGTTGGCCGGCCGGGTCGGCCTCACCACCGGGCCGTGCCTGCGGCGCGTCCAGCGGTTGGAGGCCGAGGGCGTCATCCGCGGCTACCGGGCCGTCATCGACCCCGCCGCCGTGGGCCGCTCCTTCGAGGTCCTGATCGACCTCACCCTCGACGCCCAGGACGCGGAGACGGTCGAGCGCTTCGAGCAGGCCCTGGCGCAGGCCGAGGAGGTCCTTGAGCTGCGCCGCCTGTTCGGCAGCCCCGACTACTTCGTACGCGTGGCCGTCGCCGACCTGGCCGCCTACGAGACCTTCCTCAGCCAGCACGTCATGACCATCCCGCGCGTCAGGGGCATCACCTCGCACTTCACCATGAAGAACGTCAAGCCGGCCCTGTAGGCGGGGTCACGGCTGCTGCGGGATGAGCTGGATGCGGATGCTGTTGTCGTACGGGACCACGATCGTCTGGTCGCGGCCCTGCTGCCACTTCGGGGGGACCAGGAAGAGCCGGCCGCCGGAGGCGAGGAGCAGCCGGAAGCCGCGGTAGCGGTGGGCGAAGCTCGGGTCCTTGCCGGTCGCGGTGAGGGTGATGTGCGTGATGCCGGCAGGGAGGTCCTGCAGCGGTTCCTTCACGTCGAGGATGACCTCGGCGCGCCGGCCCAGTTGCTGCGCGTCCTCCTCGCCGAGACCGGTGCCGAAGGCGAAGGCGACCTGGGTCGAGGCCCAGAACAGGCCCGCGACGGCCAGGCCCAGCGCGCTCAGCACGCCGTTCCTGGCCAGGCGTGGTGACATGAGCGGGCGGCCGCGGTTCTTGCCGTGGACGTGGATCCCGTACACCAGAGTGGCGGGACCGAACGCCAGGGCGAACGGGGTCGGCCCGATCTCGACGCTGGTGCTGGGATCCTGGAGGAAGATGCCGATCATCGCGCGGCCGATCAGCAGCAGGCCGACGAGCGCGATGCCGGCGGCCAGGAACGTGTTGGCGACGTCTCCGGGGTGGCGGGCGAGCTGCCAGGACACGGCGGCGTGGACGCCGATGACCAGCAGCGCGCCGAGGCAGATCAGCGCGGCCGGCACGTACACGACCTCGAGGCCGTAGAGCAGCAGGCTCTGGTTGGACAGGCCCGTCATGTCCAGGGAGACGCCGAAGAACTCGAAGCGGGCGCGGGTGGCCAGGTAGCCGAAGTAGATGAGCAGCGCGGTCGCCAGCGTGGTGGGTCCCACGGCCTCGGCGAGCTTCCGGACCCGCGCGGAGATCGCCTCCTGCCCACCCGCCGCCTCCTGCTCGCCGCTTGTCTCCTGCTCGCGGCGCGTCTCGTGTCCGCTTCTGGTCTCGTGTCCGCTGCTCGTCTCGTGTCCGTCGGGCGTCGTCGTGCCGTCCGCGGCGGGGTGCCCGGCCGCGGTTCCGCTCGCGGGCACGGGCGTCGGCACGGGCCCTTGGGCGGGCGGCGTCTGCCCTTGCGCTGCCGGGGTGGGCTCGGGCGCGGCAGGCGTCATCATCCCTCCGGAGTCGTGGCCGGGTCCGCGCCGGTCGCGCCGTCGTCCGAGGTGCCGGACCCGTCGTCCTGCGTGCCCGAGTCCTCCTCCGAGGAGCCCGAGTCCTCGGTGGAGGTGCCCGTGCCGTCCGGCTCCGGCTCAGGGGAGGTGCTCGAACCGTCTCCATTGTCCGAGGTGTCGGAGCCGCCGACGTAGAACTCGAACCGGGGGACGTTGTTGGCCGTCGTGCCGGTCACCACCACCGGCGCCTCCGCCGTCGGCGGCCGGCCGCCCCAGTCGCGGACCTCGTCGCAGGGCGCGTCCTCGACGTTGACGCACACGTACCGGAAGCGGACCACGGCCTGGATGACGTACGGCTTGTCCGAGGCGTCACCCGTGATGATCGCCCCGGCGAGGCACTGGGAGCCGGGCCTCAGTGTGACGCCCTGGCAGAGGGGGTCGCCGGTGGGTTCGCAGTGGCCGGGGGCCGATCGGGCGGTGGCGCGGCCGGGGCCCGACTCCACGGTGAAGGAGACGGACTCGATCGTCCCGACGGTGGAGGTCTTGTTGATGATCGTGATGCATCCGTCGTCGCCGGGGGAGCCGTCGAGGCGCACGCCGTTCCAGTGGACGCCGCGACGGGTGTTGCGCGACGCCTGCGGTGTGGAGCCGCCGCCGTTGGGCTGCTCGGCGTTGTCGTCGCCCGTGTCGTCGCCCGTGTCCCGGCCGGGCGCGTCCTCGCCGGTCGAGCCGTCCGGCGTGTCCGTGGAGCCATCCGGGGCGTCGGCGTCGCCCGTGGGCGCGTTCGTCCCGGTGTCCGCCACCGGCTCCGTGCCGCCGCTCGTGGCGACGCCGGCCAGCCAGGCGATCCCGAGGACCGCCACGAGGCCGAGGATGCCGGCCATGATGAGGATGCGTGTCCGCGAAGGCGTCATGAATCCCCCTGGGGAACGTCGCCGTTTCCTTCCGCAGCCTCAGAATCGGCCCCCCAGGTAGGGGGCACAAGAGTAACCCCCTACTCAAGGGACGGCTGCTTCGGGGACACGTGGGCGGGAACGGTACATTACGCACATGTCCTCCGCTCCGCGCCCGGACGACCGTGTCGCGTCCGCGTTCCGGTTCGCCACCGAGCTGATCGCCTGGGTCGCGACCCCATGGGCGCTCGCCCCCCACTCCGTGCTGCTGGCCGTGCTGTCGGTCGTGGTGCTGATCGGGCTGCCGACGCTGCTGTCCACGCCGGGCGACAAGCGCAACGTGATCGTCGCGGTCCCGGGCCCGGTGACGATCCTGCTGGTTCTTGTGCAACTCGTGGCCGCGGTGGCGGCGGCGTGGGCCGCGTGGCACGTGTTCGCCGCCGCCCTGGTGTCCGTACTGGCCCTGGTCACCATCGTCCTGGAGCTGCCGCGCTGGCGGTGGCTGGCCTCCCGGTGAGGGGCGGTGCCGTCACGGTGACTGCGAGAACGCCGGCTTGAGCACCTCCTCACACCATTGGCGGAAGCTGGTGGGCGTGGTGGGGCGCGGGGCGCGTGACCGGGCGCCGTCGTAGATGCCCCGCTCCACCTCGGCGGACATGTCGATCATGCCCTGGGCCCAGGCCTCGCTCATCCCGTGCCCCATGAGGGTGGCCTTGTAGGCGTCGCCGGGGACCTGCTGGAAACGGACCGGTCTCTCCAGCACCTCCGACATGATCTCCGCCATGTCGTGGGCGGACAGGTCTTCGGGCCCGAGGACCGGGACGCCTTCCTGCCCGCTCCAGGAGTCGTCGAGCAGCAGCTCGGCCGCGACGGCCGCGATGTCGCGGGTGGCGCAGGACGGGAGCTTGCGATCCCCCGACATCGGCAGGAAGAACGCGCCCTGGCTCCTGATCGGCTCGATCTGCCGGAGCATGTTCTCCATGAAGCCCGGCATCTCCAGGGCCCGGTAGCTGACGCCGGTCTTCTCGATCAGCTCGTCCATGGCCAGCGCCGCGGATATCTGCCCGGCGTTCTCGGCCACCCCGCGGCCCAGGGTCGAGACGCCGACGACACGCCGGACGCCCTGACTCACAAGGGCCTCGCACAGCGGCTGGGTGAAGCTCAGGCAGTGGCCCTCGACGCTCGCGGCCCTGGGGTCGGGGGGCAGGACCCAGAAGACGGAGTCGGCGCCGGCGAACGCCTCGGTGAGGACGCCGAGGTCGTTGTGCGGGCCCGGCACGACCTCGACCCGTTCGCGTACGCGCGGGGCGAGGCGGGAGGGATCGCGCGCGATCACGCGGATCGCCTCGGCGCTGTCCAGGAGGTTGTCGAGAACCTGCCGGCCGATCTGGCCGGTGGGAGTGGTGATGACGATCATGTGGCTCAGTCAAGCGGCTCCGACGCCGCACCTGAAGGACCGATCCGATCGCCATTGATACTCTGCAGGTATGAATGACCTGGAGGTTCGACAGCTCCGGTACTTCGTCGCGGTCGCGGAGGAGCTCCACTTCGGCCGCGCCGCCGAGCGCCTGGGCATGGCGCAGCCCCCGCTCTCCCGTGCCATCCGCGAGCTGGAACGCCACCTGGGCGTGCGGTTGTTCGAGCGCACCACGCGCCACGTCACGCTCACGACGGCCGGGGAGGGCTTCCTGCGGGATGCCCGGACCGCGCTCGACGCGGTCTCCGCGGCCGGCCGTCGGGCCCGGCACGCCGGCCAGGCCGCGCCGCGGCTCCGGCTCGCGCTCAAAGCGGACAACGACGGCGGACTGCTGCCGCAGATCCTCTCCGCCTACCAGCACGAGCAAGCGGCGATCGCGGTGGAGCTGGTGCTGGGCGGGCGGGGCGAGCAGGCGCAGGCGCTGCGTGACGGGCGAGCCGACGTCGGGCTGCTGGTCAGTCCCTTCGACGAGCGCGGCCTGGACGTCGAGCCGCTGCTCACCGAGCCTCGCCTGGCCGCCCTGGCGGCGACCGATCCGCTGGCCGCACGGTCATGCCTGCGGCTGGCCGACCTGGCCGGCAGGAAGCTCCCCGACGGAACGCCCGCCGACCAGGACCTGTCCGCCGCCGCGATCGACAGCACAGGCAGCACAGGGGAGCCGCCGCGGACGGCGCACCGCGGGCTCGTCGCCGGGAGCCGGCAGGTGGCCACGGACCTGACACAGGCCTTCAGGCTGATCGAGCTGGGCGACATCGTCTGCCTCCTCCCCGCCTGGGTGACGCGCCGCTACGCGTGGCCCGAGATCGCCTATCGGCCGGTCAGCGACCTCGAGCCGGCCACCCTGGCCGTCGCCTGGCCACAGGACATGCGCTCGGCCGCGGTCGCCGCCTTCGTACGCGCGGCCGTTTCGGTCGCGGAAACCGCTCAGGCGGGAGCGGAAACATCTCAGAAGGCGGCCAGCTGAAACACCGCGAAAGGCGAGACGGCCGCCCGAGGGTGGGATTTCCCTCGGGCGGCCGGGATTCTCAGGCGGCCGTCACTTGCCGAACCCGGCGGTCAGGCCGGCCAGCAGCTGGCGGCGGCCCACCACGTACAGGATCAGGATGGGCAGCGAGGTCAGGACGACGGAGGCGAGCACCGCGGGCACGTTGATGCTGTACTGGCCCTGGAAGGTCCACAGGGCCAGCGGCAGCGTGCGCTGCTCGGGGCTCTGCGTGAGGATCAGCGGCAGCAGGAAGCCGTTCCAGATCGTCAGCGCGTTGTAGATGGTCACCGTCACCACGGCCGGTCTGGTGAGAGGCAGCGCCAGGTTCCAGAGCGTGCCCATCTCGCTCGCGCCGTCCAGCCGCATCGACTCGAACAGCTCCTTGGGCACGTCCCTGATGAAGTTCGACAGCACCAGCACCGACAGCGGGATCGCGAACGCGATCGACGGCAGGATCAGCGCCAGCAGCGTGTCGTAGAGGTGGAGCTTGATGATGATCAGATAGATCGGGATGACCGTCGCCTGGTGCGGGATGGCCAGGCCCATGAGGAACGTCGAGTTCGACCAGCGCAGGAACCGCCCCCTGCCGCTGCGGACGATCGCGTACGCCGCCATGAACGACACCGCCACGGCGGGCACGACCGCGCCGACCGTGACGATGACGCTGTTGATGAAGTACCGGATGAAGTCCGACTCGATGACCATCTGGTAGTTGGCCAGCGTGGGCTCGGACGGCGGCACGAGAGGGTTCTCGGCGTAGTAGTTGCTCTGCGACTTGAAGCTGGTGATGATGATCCAGTAGATCGGCACGACCACGACCGCCAGCCAGAGCCAGGCGATCGCGCCGCCCAGCCAGTTGGGGCGGCGCGTCACCCCTTTGGGGTGGGCGGTGTCGTGCTTCGCCGCGGCCTGCGAGGAGTCCTTCGCGAGGGTCGTCGCCATGTCAGGCCCCTTCCAGCTGGCTGTGGCTCGAGTTGCGGCCGCCGAGCCGGCGCAGCAGCAGTGCCAGCACCAGGCCCACCAGGACGAGGATGACGGCGATCGCGCTCGCCGGGCCCATCAGGTTGGCCTGGAAGCCCCTCTTGTACATCTCCAGCGCGAGCACCCGGGTGGCGTCACCGGGGCCGCCCGCGGTGAGCACGAAGATCAGGTCGAAGAAGACCAGCGAGCCCACGACCATCAGGGTCGAGGACGTGATGATCGTGTACTTGAGCTGGGGCAGGGTGATGCTGAAGAACATGCGCACTCGGCCGGCGCCGTCGATCTCGGCGGCCTCGTACATCGAGCGCGGGATCTGGCGCACGCCGCCCTGGTAGATCAGCGAGTGGAACGGGATGAACTGCCACGACACCACGAAGATCACGACGCTGAAGGCGAGGACCGGTTCGCCGAGCCAGTCCTGCACGAGGATCGGGATCCCCAGTCCGGCGCCGAGCCCGAAGTTCGGGTCGAGCAGCGCCTTGTACGTGATCGCGATGGCGGCCGAGCTGAGCAGGAGCGGGATGAAGTACACCACCGAGAGCACCGCGCGGTAGCGCTGGAAGCCGGCCAGGAACGTGCCGAGCAGGATGCTCGCCGGAGTCTGCACCGCCCACGACAGGGCGATGACCAGGAACGTCACCCACAGCGCGTGCGGGAGGCCGGGATCGCTGAGAACGGCCCGCCAGCTGTCGAAGCCGGCCGGGCGGATCTCGCCGAGCCCGTCCCAGGAGGTGAAGCTGAGCACGAAGACCCCGATGAGCGGGATCACGGCGAACGCGACGAAGAGCAGCAGGGCCGGCACGGCCAGCCAGGCCAGGCCGCGTCCCTGGCCGCCCGGCGCGGCGGTCAGGGACGCGCTCCCCCTGGCGGGGACAGGGGGGACGGTCACTTGCCGATGACCTCGTTGAGGTTCGTGGCGAACTGCTGCGGCGAGATCGACAGCTGGAACAGCTTGGCGATGTTGTCCAGCAGGACCTCGGCCGCGGTCGGGCTGAGCGCCTGGTCCCAGGACTGCTGGAAGGACTTGGCGTTGGCGGCGGTGTCGTAGACGAACTTCTGCCACGGCGCGTCCGCGCCGGAGCCGAACTGCGCGTCCACGCCCTTGACGATCGGCACCTGGGTGATGCCGACCCAGTCCTTGGACTGGGCGTCGGAGTTCATCTCGGTGAGGAAGAACTTCTTGGCGATCTCCTTCGCCTCGGCCGTCGCCTTGGAGGAGATCGACATGTACTGGGCCGGGTTGCCCACGGTGTCGCTGGGGTCGCCCTTGCCGCCCTGCACGGCCGGGAAGTTCATGTAGCCGAGGCTGCCGCCGGTGACGAAGTCGCCGCCGTCGGTCTTCATCGACCCGTACGTCCAGCCGCCGTGCAGCATCATCGCGGCCTTGCCGGTGTAGAGCAGCGCCTGGTCGGCGTTGGAGTCGGCGGTGATGGACGAGAAGCCCTTGACGAAGCCGTTCGCCTTGATGAGCTCCTGCATCTTGGTCAGGCCCTCGATGGCGGCCGGGTTGTTCCAGGCGTTCTTCTCGCCGTCGTAGATGGCCTTGAACACCTCGGGGCCGCCGATGCGGTCGAAGAGGAACTCCAGCCACATCATGTTCGTCCAGCGCGACTGCCCGCCGAGGGAGAACGGCGCGACGCCTGCGGCGTTGAACTTCTTGACCAGGTCCATGATGTCGCCCCACTCCTGCGGGGGCTGCGCGCCGACCTTCTCGAAGACCTTCTTGTTGTAATAGAGGACGATCGGCGTCACGCACTCGACCGGCACCGCGTAGATCTTGCCGTCGACCGTGGCCGCGCCCAAGGAGGACGGGAAGAGCCGGTCCTTGTAGGCCGCGTTCTGGTCGAACCAGGAGGTGAGGTCGTCGACCTGGCCCGCCTGCACGTAGCTGCGCAGACCGCCGCCGCCCCAGCCCCAGATGATGGTGGGTGCCTCGCCCGCGCCGATCGCGGTCTTGATCTTCGTCTTGAACGCGTCGTTCTGGAAGGTCGTCGTCGCCAGCTGGCTGCTCGGGTTGGCCTTGTTGAAGCGCTCCGCCGCACGGGTGCGCACGCCCTCGTTCGGCTGGCCGGTGAGGTACCAGTAGGTGGCCTTGCCCCCACCGCCGCCACCGCCACTGGTGCTGCCGCTGCCGCCACCCGCGCCCGCTTGGGTGGGCCCGGAGCTGCCGCAGGCGGCCAGGGCGGCTCCCAGGGGAACGCCCATGGAGAGGGTGAGGAAGGTGCGGCGAGAGGATGTCCTGGTCTCCACGCTGATCTCCGTAACTGAACGCCGGGGGGATGGGCCGCGCGGCTCGTTGATCGTGAGGTGTGGTGGCGGGGGGCCGTGGAGCCGGCCCCGTTATTTCGCTTCTGTTGAGTTAGCCTGTCGAAACATTTGCGACATACCGCGTGGTCCGTCAATCTAGGTTTCGGCTATGTGCCTGTCAAGACCGCCGTACCTGCAAAATCTGCCCATCCGGCCAGGGCGTGTGTAGAGTACTCAGGCGCGGCGTTCAACTGGTGGTCTGACGCCGAGGAGGTCCTGCTCACAGGTCGGTCGCGAATCGCTCACGACCTCGAAACATTTTCGAAAACTCACGGTGGACATCGCCTTGAAGGAGAGCAGCAGATGACGGCTCTAGATCGGACGCCCGCGGTGGACGGTGTGCTTCATCCGTGGCAGGACCCGGCACTCCCCGTGTCCGACAGGGTCGACGCGCTCCTTGCGGAGATGACCCTGGAGGAGAAGGTCGGCCAGCTCGGCAGCCGGTGGATCGGCAACGACATGCAGCACGAGCCGATCGAGGACGCCGAGACGGTGAACGTGGCGCCGATGCAGGACGTGTTCGCGGCCTCGGGCACGGTCCCCTTCGACGAGGCGATCAGGCACGGGCTCGGCCACCTGACCCGGGTGCACGGCAGCGCTCCCGTGACTCCGCAGGAGGGCGCCGCCGAGGTGGTCAGGCTGCAGCGGGAGGTGACCGGGCGGTCCAGGTTCGGGATCCCGGCCATCGTCCACGAGGAGTGCCTGACCGGGTTCACCACGTACGGGGCGACCGTCTATCCCGCGGCCATCGCGTGGGGCGCGACGTTCGATCCCGAGCTGGTGGAGCGGATGTCGGCCGCGATCGGGCGCGACATGGCCGCCGTGGGCGTGCACCAGGGCCTGTCGCCGGTCCTGGACGTGGTGCGCGACTACCGGTGGGGCCGGGTCGAGGAGACGATGGGCGAGGACCCGTACCTCGTCTCGATGCTCGGCGCCGCCTACGTGCGCGGACTGGAGAACGCCGGCATCATCGCCACGCTCAAGCACTTCGCCGGATACTCGGCCTCGCGGGCCGCGCGCAACCACGGGCCGGTCCCGATGGGGCGGCGCGAGCTGATGGACATGATCCTGCCGACGTTCGAGACGGCCATCGCGCTCGGCGGGGCGCGCTCGGTGATGAACTCCTACTCCGACGTGGACGGCGTGCCCGCCGGGGCGGACCCCTGGCTGCTGACCGAGGTGCTGCGCGAGGAGTGGGGCTTCACCGGGACGGTCGTGTCGGACTACTGGGCCGTCCCGTTCCTCGCGACCATGCACCACGTCGCCGCCGACACCCTTGAGGCGGGCGCGCAGGCGCTGATCGCCGGGATCGACGTCGAGCTGCCGGACACCCTCGGCTTCGGGCAGCACCTGGTCGAGCGGGTGCGTGGCGGCGAGCTCCCCGAGTCGCTGATCGACCGGGCGGTGCGCCGCCTGCTCACCCAGAAGGTCCAGCTGGGGCTGCTCGACCCGGACTGGACGCCCGAGAAGTCCGTGTCGGCGGCCGCCGACACCGACCTCGACTCGCCGGGCAACCGGGCGCTGGCGCGCGAGCTGGCCGAGCGGTCGATCGTGCTGCTCGACGCCGGGACCGCGCTGCCGCTGAGGCCAGGGCTGCGGCGGGTGGCGGTCGTCGGGCCGTGCGCCGACGACCCGCGTACCTTCATGGGCTGCTACGCCTTCCCCAACCACGTGCTGCCCCGGCACCC
Source organism: Nonomuraea sp. NPDC049695 (assembly GCF_040674955.1). NCBI lineage: Bacteria > Bacillati > Actinomycetota > Actinomycetes > Streptosporangiales > Streptosporangiaceae > Nonomuraea > Nonomuraea sp. NPDC049695. Next base: position 73,785 of record NZ_JBFANV010000037.1, read on the forward strand.
CGGGCTCGGGCTCGGCGTCGAGGCGCCCAGCCTCCTCGACGCGCTGCGGGCCGAGCTGCCGGACACCGAGCTCGTCCATGAGCGGGGCTGTGACGTGCAGGGCGAGGACCGCTCCGGCTTCGCGGCCGCGGCCGCCGCGGCACGCGAGGCGGACCTGTGCGTGGTGGCCGTGGGCGACCTCGCCGGGCTGTTCGGCCACGGGACCTCGGGGGAGGGCTGCGACGCCGACGACCTGCGGCTGCCCGGCGTCCAGGAGGACCTGCTGGCCGAGCTCGCCGCCACGGGCACGCCGGTCGTGGTGGTCGTGGTCTCCGGCCGCCCGTACGCGCTGGGCGCGGCCCACGCCGGTGCCGCCGCGCTCGTCCAGGCGTTCATGCCGGGGGAGGAGGGCGGCGCGGCCATCGCCGGCGTGCTGTCCGGGCGGGTCCAGCCCTCGGGCAGGCTGCCGGTGCAGATCCCGCGCGGGCACGGCGGGCAGCCGGGCACCTACCTGCAGCCGCCGCTGGGCACCAACAGTCAGGGCATCAGCAACCTCGACCCGACCCCGCTGTTCCCGTTCGGGTACGGCGCCTCCTACACCACCTTCGAGCTCGGCGACCTGCGCGTCGACGCCGCCGAGGTGCCCACGGACGGCGAGTTCGCCGTGTCGGTCCGCGTGCGCAACACCGGCGGGCGGGCCGGCGAGGAGGTCGTCCAGCTCTACCTGCACGACGTCGTCGCCCAGGTCACCCGGCCGGTCCGGCAGCTGACCGGGTTCGCCAGGGTCCGGCTGGAGCCCGGGGCGAGCGCCCGCGTGACCTTCCAGGTGCACGCCGACCGGACGGCCTTCACCGGACGCGATCTGAGGCGCATCGTGGAGCCGGGGGAGATCGAGGTGTTCGTCGGCACGTCGGCGGCCGACCTGCCATGCTGGGGCACGGTCCGGCTGACCGGCCCGGTCCGGGTCGTCGGCCACGACCGGCGCCTCGTCACCCCCGTGACGGTCTCGGAGGTCCCGGAGGGCTCAGAGCAGGAGGGAAGCGATGCCGGCCAGTCCTAGACGTGCCACGCTGGCCACGGTCGCGGCCTCGGCCGGCGTGTCGGTGGCGACCGTGTCCAAGGTGCTCAACGGCCGCAGCGACGTGGCGCCGGCCACGCGTTCCCTGGTGGAGTCGCTGCTGCGGGAGCACGACTACATGGCGCCGTCGCCGCGCCGGGGCCCGGCCGCCAACGGGGCCGTCGCGATGTGCACGGTCGAGGTGCAGTTCGACAGCGACCTGAACGCCTACTCCACGGAGATCGTCCAGGGTGTCGTCTCGGCCGGTGCCGAGCTGGGCGTCGGGGTCGTCGTCAGCGTCAGGAAGACGGTCGACCACCCGGCCTCGTGGGCCCGCGACCTGGTCGCCGCCGGGCGCCGGGCGCTGATCGCCGTCACGTGCGAGCAGCTGAACGACAGGCAACTGCGGGCCCTGTCCCGCGTCCAGCTGCCCCTGGTCGTGATCGACCCGCTCAACCTGCAGCACGACCAGGTGACCAGCATCGGCTCGACCAACTTCGCCGGCGGGCTGGCCGCCACCCAGCACCTGCTGTCCCTCGGGCACCGCCGCATCGCCTACATCGGCGGCCCGGCCACCGCGACCTGCAACCAGGCCCGGCTGCACGGCTACCGTGCCGCCATGGAGGCCGAGGGCGTGCCGGTGCCGCCCGGCTACACTCGCTTCGGCCGCTTCCGCTACCAGGACGGCATGGACCACGGCGCGGCCGTGCTCGACCTGCCGGAGCCGCCGACCGCGATCTTCGCCGGCTGCGACGAGGTGGCGCTCGGCGTCATGGAGGCCGCCAGGGCGCGGGGCCTGCGCGTTCCGGAGGACCTGAGCATCGTGGGCTTCGACGACACCCAGATCGCCCGGATGACCTCCCCGCCGCTGACCACCGTCCGCCAGCCGCTGCGCGAGATGGGCGGCGTGGCGCTGCGTACGGCGCTGCGCCTGGCGGACGGCGAGAAGATCGACTCCCACCACGTCGAGCTGGCCACCGAGTTGATCGTCCGCGCCTCCGCGGCGGACGTGGCGTGCGCGGAGCATGCCTGAGCGGCGTCTCCCGGCCGCACGGCGGACGGCAGCGCCGGTCGGCGGACGGCGTCTGACCTACCGCGTCGCCTAGACGCCTCTCCCTGCGCGCGTAGTCCAGCTCGAGTAGGTGTGAGTACCCGGCGCTGATCCATACGCCGAGTCGAGGTCACTGCTGGTGGCGACGATCGAAGGTCGAGGCGTCGTTGTCGGCGCGGGCATCGTTGAGCACCGGCGCCCAACCCAGTCGCTCGGCCAGCTCTCGGGGTGTCTCGTGAGGGTCGCTTCGGAGGTCTGGGTCGGCGCCGTGGCGGAGAAGCACCGCGACGACATCCAGCCGTGGCGTCAGCAGCGCGCCGTGCAGTGGTGACCACCCGACGGCGTCGGCCGGTCCGTTGACAGCGGCTCCTGCCGCAAGTAGCGCCTCCACAATCTCGACCGGCCCACCGAGGGCCGCAAGCAGCGGATACGTGCCCCCCAATCGAGCTTGAGCGTCGGCTCCGGCGTCGAGCAGGCGCCGGACCAAATCAACGTCTTTCCAGTCGATGGCCCGGAACAGCATGGGATCCGTAGCAGCAGGCAGTGGGCGCGGCCCAGCTGGGTGAGGATCGTAGCGATCGATGATGAGCTGAAGATCGCCCCAGTCGCCGCCGTAGACCATATCTTCAGTGGCTCCGGGCTCGCGACTGTGCGCCAGCTCGTAGTACTTGTCCCAGGCGAAGAACACGTCACCGGGGCCAAGGTGGGACCAAGGCAAGCGTCCCCATACCTCGTCGTCGAGGACCGCGCGCACTCTCAGGACGAGGTAGTAGTCGGAGTCGTCTCCATTGACTCGTGGCAGGTTGCAGCTGAGCGGGTCGGCGAGCGCCGCGTGTCTACCCTCGTGCCGCACCACCACCGTGCGGTGAAGCGACACTCCGTTTGCCCCGTAGTAGAGCCGATCGCCGGCTTCACCGACGATGAGGGCGCGCCAGTCGGTCCCCAACCACTCGCTGTCGGCGTCACGGGCGGGCAGCGGGACGTCGAAGTACGCGACCGTGTCCCGCCTGGCCGAGGCGCCACCGGACATTGTCATGGTGGCAAAGGATAGCCCGGCGCATCGAGCATCCGACCAGCCCAAGATCACCATGAGGCTCGAACCTGGCTTGCCATCTCGTCGTCTACCGGCCGCCAGCCAAACCAGCGCAAGGCAGGTCGTATGGCCTGAGGGGCCGTGCGCGGATACGCCGGACGCCTCCTTCGCCTGTTCACCACCCACGACCAGGCAGACGCCGCCCCACGGTCTGCGAGAGCCGAGCCGACGCCGGGGGTACCTAACGCCATGGGCGAACCCCGAACGACGGACCACTCCGCCGCACCAATCAGCGGGTCTCGGCAAGGCCTGCGCGGCAGCCAGAACTCGTGTGAACCAGCCCTGGCTCAACGCCCTGGCGGGCCGCCGGCCATCCAGCTCCGGCCTCACCTCGGCGAACCAGGAACGTACCGCCTCCGCGTCGTGCTCACGTTCCAGCAGGCGAACGATCTGATAGGTCGCCCGAAGACACGCCTCCGTCTCCCGGCTCGGACCCCGGCCACCGGCCCAGCGACTCACCGCCCCTCTGCCGACTCCGGCTATCAACGCCGTCAGGTCACCCGACCTGAAAAGGAACTACGCGCCGCGGCGGCGGCGCGCAGCCAGACGCAGGACCTGCGGCCAGTGCGGGCCCGGAGGCTGCAGGGCCAAGACTGACCATCGCCCAGCGCCGGAGCCTTCAAGCCGGGGCCCGCCGGGCACGGGAGGGGCCTTGCCGAGACCGCGGACCAGCTCTACAGGATGCGGCCGTACCCGATCGGCCAGGCCCCGGGATCTCACGCTATGTCCCCCGTCTTCACCGCATACTCGGGCCCTCTTGATCTCACAGCAGACCCCAGTCGTGATCGCTGCGCGACGAACCCGGACGTAACTCTCGGTTACCTTCCCCGGGTTGCGGCGACCCGAGCGTAGGGCCGGGATAGGTGCCTGCGTACGGTGGTAACTAGATGACGCTCCACATGAGGAGAGCCATGATGGCCAAGCACACCGCGCGGACTCCGGCTACTCCACGCGTCCTGACTGATCCACTCCGCAACCGGGGCGTGGGGTTCACGCAAGCGGACCGGGACGAGCTGGGCCTGACCGGGCGCCTGCCGTCCGCGGTGCTGACGCTGGAGCAGCAGGCGCAGCGCGCGTACCGGCAGCTGCAGGCTCAGGACGGTGCCCTAGGCAAGAACGTGTATCTGGAGCAGCTGCACGACCGCAACGAGACCCTGTACTACAAGGTGCTCACCGATCACCTGGTGGAGTTGTTGCCGGTCGTGTACGACCCCACGGTGGGCGAGGCGATCGAGAAGTACTCCCATGAGTACCGCCGCCCGCGCGGCGTCTTCTTGTCCATCGACCGGACCGAGGACATCGAGAAGGCCTTCGCCACGCTCCAACTCGGGCCCGAGGACGTGGACCTGATCGTGTGCAGCGACGCGGAGCAGATCCTGGGCATCGGCGACTGGGGCGTGGGCGGCATTCAGATCGCGGTCGGCAAGCTGGCGGTCTACTCCGCGGCAGCCGGCATCGACCCGGCCCGCGTCATCCCCGTGTCACTGGATGTGGGAACGGACCGCGAGGCGCTGCTGAAGGATCCGCTGTACCTGGGCAACCGGCACGCCAGGGTCCGGGGCGCCGACTACGACGCGTTCATCGAGACGTACCTGCGGACGGCTTCGGCGATGTTCCCACATGCGCTGCTGCACTTCGAGGACTTCGGCCCCAGCAATGCCCGGCGGATCCTGGAGACCTACGGCGGCTACCGAATCTTCAACGACGACATGCAGGGCACCGGTGCGATCACCCTGGCCGCAGCCCTGTCGGCCATCAAGGTCAGCGATGTGCCGATGCGAGAGCAGAAGGTGGTGGTCTTCGGCGCGGGCACCGCCGGGGTGGGCATCGCCGACCAACTGCGCGATGCCATGGTTCGTGACGGTAGGAGCCGCCAGCAGGCCACGGCCCAGGTCTGGCTGATCGACAAGCCGGGCCTGCTCACCCGCAGCACAAGTGACCTGCGTGACTTCCAGCAGTCCTACGCGCGCGATCCTTCGGAGGTCGCCGACTGGAGGAAGGACGACGGCGGGATCTCCCTGCTGGAAACCGTCAAGCAGGTCAAGCCGACGATCCTGCTGGGCACCTCCACTGTGCACGGGGCGTTCACCCGCGAGGTCGTCGAGGCCATGGCCGAAGGCACCGAGCGTCCGATCATCCTCCCGCTGTCCAACCCGACCTCGCGTATCGAGGCCATGCCGGCCGACGTCATCGCCTGGTCGAAGGGCAAGGCCCTGGTCGCCGTCGGCATCCCCGTCCCACCCGTCGAGCACGACGGGGTGACCTACGAGATCGCGCAGGCCAACAACGCGCTGCTGTATCCCGGGCTGGGCCTGGGAACGATCGTTTCCGGCGCATCGAGGGTGACCGATGGGATGCTGCTCGCAGCTGCCCGGGCGGTGGCCGACCAGGTCGACGTCAGCGCACCGGGCGCCTCCCTGCTGCCGCCGGTGGAGAACCTGCGCAACTCCTCCGCGATCACCGCAGCGGCGGTGGTCGAAACGGCGGCCAGCGAGGGCGTCGCCACCAGCGAGCCGGCCGATCCCGGCCAAGCCGTCCGCCAGGCCATGTGGGAGCCCGTCTACGGCAACGGAGCGACGGCATGACCGCGCGGCAGTCGGGCGCGGGCAAGGACGAGGACACCCCGGAGGTTCTCGACGTGCCCATTGGTCTGGACGCGACCGGAACCCGGCGGGAGACGGACTCGATGGGCGCGATCGACGTACCGGCGGACCGGTACTGGGGTGCCCAGACACAGCGGTCCCTGATCCACTTCTCCATCGGGGACGACCGGATGCCCAAAGCGGTCTACCACGCCTACGGCTACGTGAAGAAGGCGGCCGCGATCCTCAACGGGCGGGCCGGGCGGCTGCCTGCTTGGAAGGCCGACCTGATCGAAAAGGTCGCTGACGAGGTCATCGCGGGCAAGCTCGACGACCACTTCCCGCTGTATGTGTGGCAGACCGGGTCCGGGACGCAGTCCAACATGAACACCAACGAGGTGATCAGCAACCGAGCGATCCAGCTGGTCGGCGGCGAGCTGGGCAGCAAGTCCCCGATCCACCCCAACGACCACGTCAACATGGGGCAGTCCTCCAACGACACCTTCCCCACCGCCATGCACGTCGCCGCGGTCAAGGCGGTCCACGAGCACCTGCTGCCCAGCGTGCAGGCGCTTCAGCGGGCGATCGAGGTCAAGGCGGAGCAGTGGCGCGACGTGGTGAAAATCGGCCGCACCCATCTGGAGGACGCGGTCCCGCTCACCGTCGGGCAGGAGTGGTCCGGCTACGCCCACCAACTGACGCAAGCCGTCGACCGAGTCACCGCCTCCGCCGAGGGCCTGTACGAGCTCGCCGCGGGCGGCACCGCAGTCGGTACCGGACTGAACGCCCCACCCGGTTTCGGCGAGCAGATCGCCAGCGAGATCGCCGCCGCGACCGGCTATCCCTTCCGCACCGCGGAGAATAAGTTCGCCGCCCAGGGCGGCCTGGATGCCATGGCCAGCGCCTCCTCCGGCCTGCGTGCCCTTGCCGTGCCGCTGATGAAGATCGCCAATGACATCCGGTGGCTGGCCTCAGGGCCCCGCTGCGGCCTGGGCGAACTGATCCTCCCGGCCAACGAGCCGGGATCCTCGATCATGCCGGGCAAGGTCAATCCGACCCAGTGCGAGGCGATGGTCATGGTCTGCCTCCAGGTTCTCTCCGAGGACGCTGCCGTCGCCTTCGCCGCCTCGCAGGGCAACTTCGAGCTCAACGCCATGCGCCCGGTCATCATCAACAACTTCCTGCACGCGGCCACCATCCTCACCGACGCCTGCGCCAACCTGCGCCAGTACTGCATCGAGGGCGCCCAGCTCCACCGCGACCAAATCGACTCCTATGTCGACCGGTCCCTCATGCTGGTCACCGCCCTCTCCCCAGTCATCGGCTACGACAAGGCCTCGGCCATCGCGCACAAGGCCGACGAGGAGGGCACCACCCTGCGTGAGGCCGCACTGGACTCCGGCTCTATCAGCGCCGACGACTTCGACCGCATCGCCAACCCAGCCGCCATGGCCCGCCCGCATCATCGATCGCCGTAGGGCCCGGATGTCGAGCACCACGCTGACCGCTCTGGTCATCTGCACTGCGCTCGTGGGCCTAACCCTCGGGCGAAGCTCCGAACAGCACACCTAACACCGATGGAGGATCTCCGTGACTGACCCTGCGACCAGCGCTGGGCAGATCTGCGAAAGCAACCCTGTCCGCGACCTGCCCCTGCACGACCTGGCGGGATTCACACACCGCTGGGTCGACGCGGACGGCGTCCGCCTTCATGCCGTCGAAGGCGGACAGCCGACCGGCCCGGCCGTTGTCCTGCTCGCCGGATTCCCGCAAACCTGGTGGGCATGGCGAAAGGTCATGCCCAGCCTCGCCGGCCAGTTCCACGTCATCGCGATCGACCTGCCGGGTCAGGGCCACTCCGAGCGTCCAGAGCGCAGCTACGACACGCACACGGTCGCAGCGCACGTCCACGCCGCCGTGAAGGCTCTCGGAGTGTCGACTTACTGGCTGGTCGCCCACGACATCGGTGCCTGGGTCGCTTTCTCCCTCGCGCTCAAATTCGAGAGCCAACTGCGCGGGGTCGCTTTGCTCGACGCCGGAATTCCCGGCATCACCCTCCCCGAAGCGATTCCCACCGACCCGGATCGGGCGTGGAAGACCTGGCATTTCGCGTTCCACCTTGTGCCCGACCTGCCCGAGACGCTGCTTGCCGGCCGCGAACGGGACTACGTCGGCTGGTTCCTGAAAATGAAGGCCCTCTCTCCCGACACGTTCGACGACGCCGAGCTCGACCACTACGCGGCGGCCGTCGCCGTCGACGGTGGCCTCCGCGCTTCCCTCGCCTACTACCGAGACGCCGCCGAGTCGGCGCGCAAGAACCACGAGGCGCTCAAGCGGCAGCACCTGACTGTGCCCATCCTCGGAATCTCCAGCAGCCATGGCTCCATCCCGGACATGGCGGCCTCCATCAGCCCATGGGCCGACGACGTCACCGGAGTCGTCGTGCCCGACGCTGGACACTTCATCCCCGATGAGCAGCCCGAAGCCGTCGCTGCCGCTATAGCCGATTTCATCCTCGACGGCGACTGACACCAGTCAAACCTGCCCGACTGCGCACCGCCCCAGGCCGCGTCTCATTGAAGATCCACCATCTTGAAGTCGCTGGTCACTGGGCTGGTGTGAGTCGTCGATCGTGCATTCGTGCTGGTTGCGGGCGGTTGTCGGAACTCAAGATCGTCTGCCGTTTTGGTGACCGCGGACACCGGTTCCCCGGCGTGCGCGGGATGCCTGTCCGTACGATCCGGGCGGGAGGTGCGTCAGGTGGCCCAGGATGCCGAACCCGACCTTCGTGAGCTGATCAAAGCCCGCAGGGCCGAACTCGAGGTGCAGGCAGTTGATCGTAGATGACACTGGCGTGGCGGTGTTCTCCCGAACGTGACCCCAGCCGCAAGGTAGGTCGCGGTGCCTCCTACTGGTCGAAGACTCGCTCGACGACGGCGGCGGTCTCGGCGGTTCCGGCTCGGAAGTACCGCGCTGAGGTGTCCAGAGACGAGTGACCGAGCAAGGCGCCAAGCTCCTCGGCGTCAGCCCCGGCACCCTCGACAACCACATCCCCGACCTACAGGAACTGCGGACCGGCCGCGTCCCCGCCCAGCTCGACGGCGGCCCCTGGTGATCCCCGGACCGCACCAGCACAAGGGCGCAGCCCTCCGGCTCGGCGCCGACGGCCCTGCCTGCACGGCCCGCTCGGCACCTGGACCGCCCCTAGCTGGTCGCCGTGGTGGCAGGCGCCGCGCGGCTTGGCGCCCTTCCACGGCATGCACGGTCTGCGCGCCCGTCTGTCCGATCCTCTACGGGATCATCGGGCGGCGACGCTCTCGGTGACCTCTGCCTCGTCCGCGGCCACGGGGCCGGTTTCTTCGGTCCGCGCAGGGCGATGTAGACGAACAGGGCACCCATGACGGCGGTGCCCACCCACATGGCCTGTTGCCATCCGTCAACGAAGGACTGCTGGGCGGCGTGGACCAGGTCCTGCGCGCGCGGGCCTGCGCTGGGTGCGGCCTCCAGGGCGTTGGCGATGCCGTCGCGCGCGGTGTCCGCGGTACCCTGCGGGATGCCCTGAAGCTTGCCGTCGATGGAGCTGCGGTAGCCGGCCGACAGCAGCGCGCCCAGCAGCGCGACGCCCAGTGCGGTGCCGAACTCGCGGGTGACGTCGTTGAGGGCGGAGGCGACGCCCTGCTTCTCGCGCGACAGTGAGCTGGTGATGGCCTCCGTGGACGGCGTCATCGCCAGACCCGAGCCGAAGCCCAGGGCGAGCAGGCCGGCCAGGACGGACAGATAGCCGCCGTCGACGGAGACGAACAGCGCCATCAGGGCCAGGCCGACACCGGTCAGCGCGATGCCGATGGCCCGCTCGCGGCAGCGGCTGGCGCCTGGGGAGGCTGGCTCGGGGTCATGGGCACCTCTCAGAAATGGGCACGGGGAGTCAGCGCCGGCACGTGACCGGTCGCCGAGTGAGGGGATGGGGCCCGGCCACAGCGGCACCTTCGGGGCGCGCGGCACGCGGATGGCCTGGGGGTTCCATTCCGTGAGCGCTGCCAGAATCGACGCGGTAACGATAAAAATCGACACGGTGTAGACTTTTACTGAAGAGGGCGACCCGGCTCCTCGCGAGACCTCTCTGGAGGAACAATGGAGAAGCAGAACTGGCTCATCACCGGCGTCAGTACGGGCCTGGGGCGCGCTTTCGCCCAAGCCGCCCTGGCCGCCGGGCACACCGTCATCGGCACCGTCCGCTCCGAGAAGGACCTGCGGGCCTTCGAAGAGCTCAGGCCCGGGCACGCTCACGGCCGTATCCTGGACGTGACGGACGGTGACGCCGTCTCCGGCGCGGTCGCGGAGGTTGAGCGGAGCGTCGGCCCTCTGGACGTCGTCGTCGCCAACGCCGGCTACGGCCTGGAGGGAACCTTCGAGGAAACCCCGCTGGCCGAGGTGCGACGGCAGTTCGAGGTGAACGTGTTCGGGGCGGTGGCCACCCTGCAGGCGGCGCTGCCCCACATGCGCCGCCGCCGCCGCGGACACCTGATGGCCGTCACCTCCATGGGCGGGCTCATGGCCGTGCCCGGCATGTCCGCCTACTGCGGCAGCAAGTTCGCCCTGGAGGGAATCCTGGAGGCGCTGGGCAAGGAAGTCGCGCAGTTCGGAATCCATGTGACGGCGATCGAGCCCGGCTCCTTCCGCACAGACTGGGCCGGACGGTCCATGGCACGTGTCGCGCGGACCGTGGACGACTACGACGAGTTGTTCACCCCCATCCGCGAAGCGCGGCAGAAGGCCAGCGGGAACCAGCTGGGCAATCCGGCCAAGGCGGGGGAAGCGGTCGTGCACATCACGACGGTCGAGCAGCCGCCGGCCCACCTCGTCCTGGGCTCGGACGCGCTGCGGCTGGTCACCGCCGCGCGCGCGGCCGTGGACGAGGACATCCGCGCGTGGGAGACACTCTCGCGTACGACCGACTTCGCCGAGGGCGCTCAGCTCTGATGCCCGGCCACCATTCCGCGCGCAGCCGTCGTACCACCGAGCGCAAGGGGGATGTCCGGGAGCGGGCCATTCTGGACACCTGCGAAGCTCTGCTGGCACACAAGGGCTACGATGCCATGACCGTCGGCGACATCGCCCAGGGCGCTGGCATCACACGCGGGGCCCTGTACTTCTACTTCGGCTCCAAGCAAGAAGTGGTCACGGCACTCGTGGCCCGGACCGTTGAGCACTTGTGGGAGCGGTCCAGGGTCACCGCGCAAGCGGAGGAGCCGCGCCAGGCCATCGCAGCAGCCATGCAGCGCACGGTCGAGCTGTGGAACGAACACGGCCCTGTCATGCGCACAGCGATCGACCTGTCGTTGACCGTGCCGGAGATCGGTGAACTGTGGAAGCACACGGCTGACCTGTTCATCGCGGCCATCACCGCCGTCCTGGAACACGCCGGCATCCAGGCCGGCGCTGCACCGGACCAGGCTTCGGCGATGGCACGCGCCCTGTGCTGGATGATCGAGCGGACCTTCTACCACGCTTCACAGGAATCCCGCGAGAAGCTCCAAGAGGCGTCGGCGACATGCGAACACATCTGGCTGACCAGCGCTGGCCTGATCACGTGAGGTATCTGCCATGGACGCGGTGAGGCGCGGAACCATGAAGTCCGGGTCGAGCCTTGCCTCCGCGAAGTGGACACCTTTTCGCGTCGCCCAGCAGGTGGGCCGCCAGCCGGCCTCGACAAACCAGGGTCATCCCCCTGCGGGAGGCAGGAGGGGCATGATCTCGGCCGCCGGGCGGGCTGTGTGCAGGCTGAGCAGATCGGCGATTAGGTGGTCCAGGGGCGGCCAGGGAAGGTCTCCGTGGTCGTTGTAGAGGCTGACCAGGCCGTGCAGCCCGGTCCAGAGTAGGAGGCCCGCCTGCCATTGCTGCTCCGTCGAGGGCGGCCTGTGCCCCCCCTCGGCGGCCGCTGCCAGGGAGGCCGTGACGGCCTTGAGTGGTTCGGCTCCGGCGCCGTGCGCTGACCCCAGGATCAGGTCGTCCGGCATGCGCCCGCCGAAAAGGGTGCGGTAGTGGCCGGGCTGGTCGACTCCCCAGCGTACGTAGGCGGCGCACCGGGCGGCGAGGTCGGCCAGCGGGTTCGGGGCGGACTGCGCGGCTTGGTCCATCAGGCGCGCCAACTCCGCGTAGCGCAGTCGCAGCACGTGCTGGACCAGCGCGCTCAGGTCGGGGAAGTGGCTGTAGATGCTGGCCGGTGCCACCCCGACCTCGCGTGCGACCTGTCGCAGGGTCAGCGTCTCCGGCTGGTCGAGGGTGGACAGCAGCTTTGCCGCGGCGTCCACGAGTTGGGCCTTGAGTATCTGTCCCTGCCCGCGCGGATTACGGCGACGGGGAGCGGACTGCTCCTGCGGCGACACCTTGGCTCCCTTCTGACCGGGCTGAACGACTGAGCAGCAGGGGTTCACCGTACAGCCGGGTCTCGCCTTGACAGTAATAACCAACAGTTGTTTAGTTATGTCGCCAACAGTTGTTCAGTCAAGGGATGGATCATCATGCGCATCGCCATACTGGGAGCGTCGGGGCGGACCGGCGGCACGCTCGTGCGTCAAGCGCTGGAGCGGGGGCACGACGTCGTGGGACTGGTCCGGACGCCGGCCGCGTTCGCCGTGCCCGCGCCGCGGCAGGTCGAGGTCCGCAAGGCGGATGTCACCGACCCGCGGAGCTTCCCCGACCTGGCCGACGTCGACGTGACCGTCTCCGCCATCGGCATCGCCAAGGGCGACGGTCCGGGCGCACTGGTCGCCGGAGCCAGGGTGCTCGCGGCGGCCGGCGTCCGCACGGTGTGGCTCGGCGCACTGGGCTCGGGCGTGTCAAGCCGGTCGGGGGGGCTGATCTACGCGGGGGTGATGCGGATGTTCGTCGGCTCGGAACTGGCCGAGAAGGCCGAGGCCGACCAGATCGCGCTCGCCGCCGGCGCCACGGTCTTCCACGCCCCGGACGTCACCGACGGCCCCCTCAGTTCCGCCGGCCGCATCGTGCCTTTGGCGGAACTGCGGCGCCCCCTGCTCCCGCCCCGGATCTCCCGAGCCACGCTGGCCTCCCTGCTGCTGGACGAGGCGGAGACGAACAAGCACGGCAGCGGAATCGCCGTACCCCTCAGCTAGCCACGATTTCCGCAGGTGAAGTCGTTTGAAGATCTGCGGGTTGCTGTGATGATCGTCGTCACGGTATGACATGGCTGGTGAAACAGCGTGCGCAGTGGGGCCAGGCCAGTGTCGAGAAGATGCTCGGAGCGTTGCCGGTGATCGCGGGGTTTTGCTCGCGGTTACGGATCCGGAGCTGGTGGATGCCGCCTGTCCGGTGCTTGATGTCGCGGAGCTGACGCACGGTCAGGTGATCGAGGTGCTGGTGGCCAACCGGCTGACCTCGCCCGCCCCGTGGTGCACGTTCAGGACTGGACGCGCTCCTGGGCGGTGGGCGAGGCGTTCGGCGTAGAGCCGGAGTTGCTCAACGATGACCGGATCGGCCGGGCGTTGGATGCTGAGGGGCCGTGATCGTTCCGGACAGCGGAACTTGCGATGTGACTCTATGCGGCTATGAGTTGTTCGTAGTACTCGTTGAGGACCTCCAGCGGCGGCCGGTACTCGACGCCGGAATGGAGCCGTCGTAGATTGTAGAAGCCCTCGATGTAGCGGATGACCTGCTGTTTCGCCTTGGCACGGGTGGTGAACACGTACCGCTTCAGCCATTCGTTCTTCAACGCGGAGAAGAACGATTCGGCCATCGCGTTATCGAAACACACGCCCGTGCGGCCGACCGAGCGGCGCATTCCCAGTTCGGCAAGCACCTGGCCGAAGGCGTCGGAGGTGTAGTTCGAACCGCGATCAGCATGGAAGATCGCACCCGGCTCGATCGTGATTGTGTGCGCGGCGTTGCGGATGGCCTGGACGACCAGTTCGGTCCGGTAGTGGTCGGCCATCGCCCAGCCGACGACGGCCTTGCTGTGACAGTCGATCACCGTGGCGAGGTAGAGGAAGCCTTCCCAGGTGGGGATGTAGGTGACGTCGCCGACCAGCTTGAGGCCAGGCCGGGGCGCGGTGAAGTCCCGCCGCACCAGGTCGGGGATGCCGCGGAAGTCACCCTGCTCGGTCGTGGTCGGCGTGAAGGCTCGTGCCTGCACCGGGACCAGGCCGAGTTCACGCATGAGCAGCCGGACCAGCTCGGCCGAGCATTCCTCGCCGCGGCGGGCCAGCGCGCGGTTCACCCGCCGGTAACCGTAGGTCTCGTGCGATGCCTCGAAGACGGCAGTGATGAGCTGCTTGAGGTGCTCACGCCGGCGAGCGGTCGCCGAGGCGGGCCGGCCGCGCCATTCGTAGTAGCCCGGCCGGGACACCCCCAGCCATGCGCACATCGCCGCGACGGTGTGGTTGGCCTTCTCCGCGTCGATGAGCTCGAAGCGAGCTCTCACCGAGTCTCGCCCGCGAAGAAGGCGGCCGACACGTCCAGTGGGAAGTGCTCCGGCACCTGGGGATCGCCGACCATGCCGCAGGCCGGCTGGACGCCGCCCGGGAGCATCTGGAGGCATCGGTACGGCTGTGCCGGGAGCTCGGGCTCCTGGCCGCTGTCGCCGCCAACCAGGTAGGGCTGATCTACATCGCCGCCGCGCAAGGGCGACGGGACGACGCGGTGGCGCTGGCCGCAGAGGCGTACGCCACAGCCGAGGCGTGCGGGGCCCGCCGCATCATGCGGCAGGTCGCGGAGGCGCGTACCCAGGCCATGGCGCCGGACACCGATCATGGCGAGACCCACGATCAGAGCACACCTTGAGCCGCTGAAGCTTCGATGTCGGATGCGGTCTCCTGGACGGTTCACCGGTCCCGCCCCCTCCTGATGAGGATCCGGTAACGAGGTATTGACAAGCCGTGATTTTTATCGATACAAGTTTGTATCGATAAAAGCGACATTCGTCCAAGGAGTGGACACGTCCATGTCTCATGACGCCCGGGCCCGAGCCGCAGTGGACGGCACGCCGTCCACTGAACCTCCCTCGCCCCTGGGCCGCCGGCTGGCCGATCCCTCCCTGATGGCGGCGGGTGGCCGCTACTGGCTCTATCCGACGACCGACGGCCACCCCGGCTGGGGATCGACGAGCTTCTCGGCGTACTCCTCGGCCGACCTGGTCGAATGGCGTGACGAGGGCGAGGTGCTCCGGCTCGGCTCCGACGTCTCCTGGGCCGGGCGTCACGCCTGGGCGCCGGCGATCCTCGAGCGCGACGGAGCCTTCTACCTCTACTACACCGCGGAGCAGAACATCGGCGTGGCCCGCGCCACCGCTCCGGCCGGCCCCTTCGAGGACCTGGGCCGTCCGCTGGTGGCGGCGGGCGACTACCCGGGCACCGCCATCGACCCGTCGGTGTTCACCGATGACGACGGCGTGACGTACCTGTACTGGGGCAACAGCGTCGCCCACGGCGTTCCGCTGAACGACGACCTCATGTCCTTCGATCCGGCCGAGGTCGTCTCCTGGGTGCCGACCGGTTTCCGGGAGGCGGCCACCGTGCACCGCCACCACGACCGCTACTACCTGTCCTGGTCCGAGAACGACACCCGCGAGCCCGACTACCGCGTCCGCTACGCCGTCGGCACGGGTCCGCTCGGCCCCTGGGAGGACCGCGGGATCCTCATCGAGAAGCAGCCGGAGCGGGGCATCCTCGCCACCGGCCACCACGCGATCCTGCGCGTGCCCGGCACCGACGACTGGATCGTCGCCTACCACCGCTTCGCGATCCCCGATGGAGACGGAATCCACCGGGAGATCGTGTTCGACTGGCTCGTTCACCGCCCGGACGGCGATCTCGAACCGGTCATCCACGCGCGGACCCCGGTCCGCGCGCCCATCCCCCCACGGTAACGAGCTCAAAGAGGTGAGCGATGTCCCTGCTCAGAAAATCGGTCGCGATGCTCGCGGCGGCCGCCCTCGCACTGGCCGGATGCGGATCCGGAGGAGACGGCGGCAGCGGCGGGAAGACCACGCTCAAGTTCTTCTCCTGGGAGAACGAGCAGACCATGAAGCCGCTCATCGCGGAGTTCGAGAAGCGGAACCCCACGGTCAAGGTCGAGTTCTCCACCGCCCCGCCGGTCGCCGAGTACATCTCCACGCTCCAGACCCGGCTGGTCTCCGGCACCGGGGCGGACGTGTTCATGATCGCGGCTGAGAACAAGACGAACCTCATCCAGGGCGGCTTCGTCAAGGACCTGACCGGCAAGCCGTTCATGGCGAACATGTCCAAGTTCAACACCGCGACCTACTCCAAGGACGGCAAGGCCTACGGCATGTCCACGTCGTCGTGGGCCGGCGGCATCCTCTACAACAAGGACCTGCTGGCCAAGGCGGGCGCGAGCGAGGTCCCCACGAAGTGGGCCGACTTCCTGGCCCTGTGCCAGAAGCTCAAGGCGGCCGGCGTCACGCCGTACCTCGAGTCGGCGACGGGCCTTCCGGGCACCCTCGGCGCCCTGGTCGGCCATGCCAACGCCGAGCAGGGCGGCGACGTGGACGCCCAGATCTTCGCGGGCAAGAAGACGTTCGGCGACCTGTGGACCGGGCCGCTGACCACCTACAACCAGCTGTTCACCACCGGCGTGATGACCAAGGACGTCGTCGGCCTGAGCGGCGACCAGATCGTGGACGAGTTCGCCAACGGCCGCGTCGCGATGATGGCCGCGGGCCCGTGGAACGTCCCCACGCTGCGGGAGAAGGCGCCCAACCTGAACATGGCCTTCGCCGCCGTGCCGACCCCCGACGGCAAGCCGTTCTGGTCCGGCGCGGCCTCGCCCGGCTTCGCCATCAACGCCAAGACCGAGCACGAGAAGGAGGCCGAGGCGTTCCTGACGTACCTCGGCAGCAAGGACGGCGTCGCGCTGTTCAACAAGCAGACGGCCGCCATGACCACGACCTCGGACTTCACCCCCACGATCGACAAGGTGCTCGAGCCCAACCTCAAGGCGCTCAAGGAGGGCCTCTTCTACCTGCCGCAGATCGCCTGGCCGCGGGACCAGGACGCGCTCAACACCGAGGCCGTGGCGCAGCTCCAGCTCATGATCCAGGGGAAGGCCCAGCCCGCGGCCGTGGCCGCCGCGCTGGACAACCGGCTGAAGTCGCAGGGCTGACATGGCCACGCTCGATCGACGACTGCCCCCCGCCCTGGCCTGGGTGATGGCGCCGAAGAGGCTGGAAGGGCTGCGCCTGCAGGCGTTCCTGGTGCCGATCGGGATCGTGTTCGCGGTGCTGTTCGCGATCCCGCTGGCGCAGTCGCTCTACTTCAGCGTCACCGACTTCAACGGCTACTCGCTGGACGTCAACTTCGTCGGGCTGGAGAACTACCGGAAGATCTTCTCCGACCCGTCCATGCTGGCCGGGCTCGGGTTCACGCTGATGTACGCGATCGGCACCACGGTGATCGTCACGGTGCTGGCGATCCCGCTCGCCGTGCTGCTCAACCGGCGCTTCTTCGGCAGGAACGTGGTGCGGGCCGTCTTCTTCTTCCCCGCCATCCCCAGCATCGCGATCCTCGGGCTGGTGTGGGGGTTCATCCTGTCGCCGCTCGGCTCGGGGGCGATCAACTGGACTCTCGACGCGGTCGGCGGTCTCGGCCCTGTCCCGTGGCTGTCGAACGGCACCTTGGCCCAGCTGTCGGTCATCATGGTGGCCGTCTGGTCCTCCACCGGCTGGCACGCGATCCTCTACCTGGCGTACCTGCAGTCGATCCCCGACGACTACTACGAGGCCGCGCGGGTGGACGGCGCCTCGCCGCGACAGGCGTTCTTCCGGCTCACGCTGCCGCTGCTCGCGCCGGCCGTCACCGTCAGCTCGCTGCTGCTGATGACCGGCGGCCTGAAGGTCTACGACCTGCCCTACACCCTCACCAAGGGCGGCCCGGGCTACGCCACCTTCACCATCACCCAGTCGATCATCCAGAGCGGCATCGCGCAGGCCAAGTTCGGACAGGCCTCCGCGCTGGCGGTCGTCTTCATGCTGATCGTGGGCGCGATCGTGGCCGTCCAGCTCGTCCTGTCCCGCCGCCTCGAAGGACGTGTCTCATGAGGGAGAAACGTTCCTCGCCGCTCCTTCCGCTGTTCATGATCCTGGCCGCCGCGGTGGTCGGCGTGCCGTTCTACTACATCGTCGTCAACACCTTCAAGACGCAGCAGGAGACGTCGGCCTCGCCGCTCGCGCCGCCGACGAGCCTGTATCTCGACAACTACGTGCGGGTCTTCGAGAACACGCCGATCCTGCAGGCCTTCCTCAACACGCTGTACGTCACCGTCGTCTCCATCGTGATCATGCTGGTCATCGGCTCGATGGCGGCGTACGCGATGCTGCTGCGCAAGACCCTGGTCAACCGGGTGGCCGCGGTGCTGCTCGTGATCGCGTTCCTGGTGCCGGGGCAGGCCACGCTGATCCCGGTCTACCGGCTGCTCGTGGGGCTGCGGCTGGTGGACAGCCTCGAGGGGCTCATCCTCCTGTACGCGGCCGGCTCGATCTTCTGCTACTTCCTCATCCAGGGCTACCTGCGGTCGCTGCCGATCTCGATCTTCGAGGCGGCGCGCATCGACGGAGCAGGGCCGTGGCAGATCTACTGGCGGATCGTGCTGCCCCTCATCAGGCCCATCCTCATCACGGTCGGCGTGTTCCAGACCATGTGGATCTGGAACGACTTCATCACGCCCAACGTGTTCATCAGCTCGCCCGAGAAGCAGACCCTGGTCCTGCAGGTCTACAAGGCCGTCGGACAGTACAGCGTGGACTGGCCGGCGTTCATGACGCTCAGCGTGATCGTGCTGATCCCCGTCGTGATCTTCTTCATCGCGATGCAGCGTCACATCGTCAACGGGCTCCTGCGGGGCAGTGTCAAGGGCTGAGCCCGTGAAAGGATGTCGAGGTGGTGACAATACAGGACGTGGCGAAAGCCGCCGGGGTCTCTGCCATGACCGTTTCCCATGTCATCAACGACCATCCGCACGTCAAGAGCGAGACGCGCGAGCGCGTGCTGCGGGCCATCGCCGAGCTCGACTACCGCGTCAACGTGGCGGCGCGCAACCTGCGCACCGGGCGGACCGGGCTGATCGGGCTGGCCGTCCCGGAGGTCGACCGGCCCTACTACGGGCAGCTCGCCGCCGAGATCATCGCGGAGGCGGCCAAGCGTGATCTCAAGGTGGCCATCGAGCAGACCGGCGCCTCGCGCGAGGGTGAGCTCGCCGCGCTCGCCCTGTCCCGCAACCGGCTCTACGACGGCCTCATCCTCAGCACGGTCGGGCTCGGGCCGGCCGACACCGATCTGCTCAAGGTCGAGTACCCCATGGTCATCCTGGGGGAGCGGATCTTCGACGGGCCGGTGGACCACGTGGCCATGCCCAACGTCGAGGGTGCGCGGGCGGCGACCGCGCACCTCATCGAGCGGGGCTGCCGCCGCGTCGCGCTCATCGACGGCCTGCAGAACGGCGAGGTCGACGTCTCCAGCCTGCGCTGCGACGGTTACCGCAAAGCCCTCGACGAGGCCGGCATCCCGTACGACCCGGAGCTCGTGGCTCCGATCGAGCAGCTGACCATGGAGCACGGGGCGGTGGCCGCACGGCGGCTGGCCGACTCCGGGGTCGCCTTCGACGGCGTGTTCTGCGTGACCGACACGGTCGCGATCGGGGCCCTGCGCGGCCTGGCCGACAGCGGGCTGCGCGTCCCGCAGGACGTCAAGGTCATCGGCTTCGACAACATCTCCGAAAGCTCCTACACCGTGCCCTCGCTGTCGTCGATCGACCCCGACCATTCCCTCATGGCCGGCACGGCCGTCGGGTTCCTGGTCGGGCGGATCGCGGAGAAGGGCAAGAAGAAGCAGGTCGCCCGCGAGTTCATCAGCCGCTTCTCCCTCGTCGCCCGCCAATCGACCGGCGGATAGACGCTCTCATTCGTCTTGAAGCGCTCCCGCACGCGCCGGCGAGCGTGCCACGCTCCACACCGGGCAGCACGGCTTCGATCACAGGGCCTGGGACGGCGGACCCTGACCGAAGACCGGTGGCTCGCCCGGTGGCAGCGGTGTGCGGAACGTGGCCAGCGACAGCGCCAGCGTGTCGTAGTAGCCGACCAGGACGACCAGCTCGTACAGGCGTGCCGTGCCGAGGGCGGCCTCGGCACGGGCGTAGAGGTCGTCGTCGAGGCCGCGGCGCAGGACGAGGGCCCGGCAGGCGGCGCGCACGGTCCGCTCGGCCTCGTCGAACGTCTCGGCGTCCGCCCCCGAGCGCAGCGCGGACAGCTCCTCCGCGGTCAGGCCCGCGTTGCGGCCCACGTGTTCGTGCGCGTACCACTCGAAGTCGCTGCGGCGCGCGACCGCCACCTCCAGGATCGCGATCTCGCGCCACCGGTCCGGCAGGTCCGTCGCGTACCGGATCGCCGCGCCCAGCCGCTGCAGGGGCCCGCCGACGCCCGGGGCGATGAGCATCGCGTTGAACGGGCCCTCCAGACGGCCCTCCGGGTCCGTCAACCGGAACGGACCCGCGGCGCGCGGCCCTGACGCCATCTCGTCGTACAGCGCGCGCTGGTCCGCGGTCAGGGCACGCGGGTCGTGCCAGGGGATCCGTCCGTGCACGGCGCCCTCACGCTCATCCTGATCGTCATGCTGCTGCATTCGTGACCTTCCGTCCTGATACTGGTTCCCGGTGCAGTACGTGGGACCTGTCGAGGAGGAGCCGGGGTGGAGGCCAAGGGTCGTACCGCCGAGATCATGGTCGCGGAGGCGCGCAAGGCGTTCTGGGTGATGGTCGGGTTCCTGGCCATCATCTGGATCGTACAGATCCCCAACTGGTTGTCGGGCTACGCGCTCAGCTATCAGTACGGCGTCCAGCCATGGAACCTGGCACGGCTGGGCGACATCGTCCCGTCGGCGTTCCTGCACTGGAGCTGGGAGCACATCGAGGCCAACTCGGGGCCGCTGTTCATCTTCGGCTTCCTGTCCGCCTATCGGGGCGTCGCCAAGTTCTTCAGCGTCACGGGGCTCATCATCGTGGTCAGCGGCCTCGGCGAATGGTTCACCGCCAGCCCGCAGAGCATCGGCGCGGGCGCGAGCGGCGTCGTCTTCGGCTACTTCGGCTACATCCTGGTGCGCGGCGCGTTCGACCGGCATCTGATCGACATCGTGGTGGGCGTGGTCATGGCCCTGTGCTTCGCCTACACGTTCGCCGGGCTGCTGCCCCAGGAGGGCATCGGCTGGCAGGCTCACGTGTTCGGCTTCGTCGGCGGCGTGGCGGGCGGCTGGCTGTTCCGCGACCGCAAGCCTCCCCGGCCGGCGCCGGCCGCCCCGCAGCAGGACACCAGGGCCGCGCTGCTGAAGGAACTGGACGATCTCGGGCTCTGAGCCGCGCGTCCGGCGGGGGCGTGGCCGAAAGTACGACCTCGCCGGTGGCTGAGAGGCCGAACCTGCGCGAGCCGTTCCGCCGATGTCCCGGCCCGCCGCCGTCGCCACCATCGAGACATGACCGACACGAGGGCGGGCCGGCTCATCCCGGCCGGGCTGCTCGCTCTCAGCTCCATCCCGGTGGTGGTGGGTGCCGTCCGCATGACCGAGCTGACCCTGGGCGCCGGCATCATGCCGGATGACGCGCGTTTCCTCGCCGCCCCCGTGCCCGTGATGCTGCACATCGCCGGCGTCACCGTCTACAGCGTCCTGGGAGCCTTCCAGTTCGCACCCGGGTTCCGCCGCCGCAGGCCCACGTGGCACCGGGCTGCTGGCCGGGTTCCGGCTGGTGTTCGGCTCGGCGATGGCCGGCTGCATCGTGCTCGGCTTCGCCGCGATCCTGCGGCGCGACGTCGCCCGGCACCGCGCCTGGATGATCCGCGGCTACGCGATCGGCATGGGGGCGGGCACCCAGGCGGTGACCCAGCTCCTCTGGGTCCTCGCCACGGGGGCCGCGCCCGAAGGGGTGAACCGGGCGATATTCCACGGCATGGGCTGGATCATCAACCTCGCCGTCGCCGAATGGGTCATCCGCCGGCGCTCTCCGCGATAAAGGCAGCGAGTGTTCAAGCTGCGTTTATCGGAAAAGCGGAGAACGGGTCGCCGGAATGGACCGGCGACCCGTCGATGTCACTTCCTGACTATCGTCTGCTTGGGCCCGCAGTAGGCGAATTTCACCTTGTACGGCTTGCTCACGCAGGCCCATAGTTCGATCGTGCCATGCGGCATGTTGATGGTCTTCTGCTCGATGCAGTCCTGGTTCTTGTAGTAGTTGGCGTACTGGTAGGTGTGGCCCTGGTACCGCACCTTGGCCATCGCGTACCGGTGGTCGGTGCTGCGGTCACAAATGATGATCCTGTTGTGGTGCTTGGACAACTGGGCCTCGGCCAGCCAGTCCCCGTGACTGTTGGCGACATGCGCGCCGGGGTAGTCGTCGCGCGCGGTGGCCGACGCGGCGGTCGATCCCATGACGGTGACACCCAGTCCGGCAATGGCGGTGATGAGCAGCAGTTTTCTCACTTTGCCCCCTGTCGGTGATGTTTTCCGTAGGAAATGACGATGAGTTCGCCGGCAAAGTTCAGAGAAATTTGGCGGGCTTCAGCCGCCGGGCCGGACCAGGCCGCTCTCGTAGGCCAGGATGACCAGCTGGACGCGGTCGCGTACCTCCACCTTGGAGATGGCCCTGGTGATGTGGGTCTTGGCGGTGAACGGGCTGATCGTGAGGCGTTCGGCGATCTCGTCGTTGGACAGGCCGAGCGCGACCAGCCGCACCACCTCCAACTCCCTGGAGGTGAGGGCGGTCAGCCGCTGCCGGGCGACCGGGGCCGGCCCCTGCCGATGGGCGAACTGCTCCACCACCCGGCGGGTGACGCCGGGCGACAGCAGCGCGTCGCCGGCCGCGACGGCGGCGACCGCGCGGCGCAGTTCGCTCGGCTCGACCTCTTTCGTGAGGAAGCCGCTGGCGCCGGCGCACAGCGCGTCGAAGACGTGCTCGTCGGTGTCGAACGTGGTCAGGATGATCACCCGGCAGCCGGTGCCGGACACGATGTGGCGGGTGGCGGTGATGCCGTCCATCCCGGGCATCCGGATGTCCATGAGGACGACGTCGGGGCGCGTACCGGCGGCCAGCCGCACGGCCTCGTCGCCCGTGGCCGCCTCGCCGACGACGGCGACGTCCCGGGAGCGGGCCAGCAGGCTGCGGAAGCCGGCCCGTACCAGTGCCTGGTCGTCGGCGAGGAGCACGTTGATCGTCATACGGGCGAGCCTGCCACAGGGATCTCGGCTCGGACCGAGAAGGCGCCCGGCCCCGAATCCACGGTGAGCGTTCCCCCGAGTGCGCTCACCCGTTCCCGCATGCCGGCCAGGCCGTGCCTCTCGACGATCTCGCCGCACCCCCGGCCGTCGTCCGTGACCTCGACGACGACCGAGCTCGGCCCGCAGGCGATCGTGACCTGGGCCTTGGCCGCCCCCGAATGCTTCAGTGCGTTGGTGAGCGTCTCCTGGACGATCCGGTAGACGGCCACGGCCGGAGCGGCGGGGACGGCCGAGGGGTCGCCGCGCTCGTCGAGGGTCACCTGCAGGCCGGCGGCGCGGGCGTCCGCGACGAGCGCGCCGAGGGCGGCGAGATCGGGCTGAGGCGCGGCGCCGTCGGCCCGGTCGCGCAGGACGCCGATGAGAGAGGAGAGGTCGGCCATCGCGCGGTTCCTGACGTCCTTGGCCACGCGCAGCGCGGCGGCGGCCTCGGCGGGGTCCTCCTCGAGGGCGTCGGCGGCGACGTTCAGCTGGACGCCGACGACCGCCAGGGTGTGGGCGACGATGTCGTGCACCTCGCGCGAGACCTGGAGCCGTTCCTCGGCCGCCCGGGCGCGGCTGTCGGTCTCCCGCAGCTGCCCGCGCCATCGCATGACGGCGGCGCACACCAGCCCCGCGCCGATGAGCATCGCCAGCAGCAGCGCCTCGCCGGCGATGTGGATGACGAAGCGGGGCACGTTCCTCTGCAGGACCCACCAGAAGTCGGCGGCGGCGTAGACGAGCTGGGCGACGCCGACGAGCGCCACCCACCGTACGCGCGGCGTACAGGCGGCGCTGAAGTAGGCGGCCGACGCCGGCCATATCCAGCCGCCTTCGAAGTGGCTGTTCAAGCGGTAGAGGAAGATCGCGGCGATCGACAGGAGCAGGACGGTCATCGGCAGGCGACGCCTGAACAGCAGGAGCCCGCCGAGGAACAGCGCGAGGGGGATCAGCCCCTGCCACGGTGACTCGTGGACCTCGGCCGCCATGACACCGGTGACGACGCCGACGACGGTGATGAGGGCCAGCGCCAGATCGAGCAGCCTGGCAGAGTGGCGGACCGGAGCGGGCGCACGCTGCGGAAAGGGGACGGCCATATCGGACCTTCTCTTCGGGGGCGATGGCGCAAGGGTAGATGCGACGGCACGGGCGCGGACGGTGCAGGACCAGGTGGCGCGCGGCACGTACTGCGCGCCCATGGCCATCACCAAGGTGACCGAGGCGGGCACGACGACGCCGTACGAGCCGTCGTGCCGC